>JAICNG010000181.1 GCA_025931335.1 Gemmatimonadaceae bacterium
CACGCGCGAGGACATCCATCGCCCGGCCGATGTCCTCGGGCGTGGAGTACAGGTGTGGCGACAGTCGGATGGCTCCTTCGCGCAACGCGCAGACGACTCCCGAGCGCGCGAGGTGCGCGCTCGCGCGGTCCGGGGTCTTCACGCGAACGGTGAGGATCCCCGCGCGCCGCGCTCCATCGCTCGGGGTGATGACGGTCGCGCCAGCGTCGCCAAGTCGCTCGATCACCCGGTCGACGAGCGCGCTCACGTGCGCCTCGATACGGGGAATGCCTGTCTCGAGCAACAGCTCGACGCTCGTGCAGAAGGCGGCGAGGTCCTGATACGGGAGCGTCCCGACCTCGAAGCGGCGGGCGTCGTCGTACCAGGCGAGATCGTAGTCGACGAGCCGGTTGAAGTCGCGCGAGCCCTTCACCGCCAGCCAGCCGACCTCGCGCGGCTCGAGCCGGGGCACGAGATCGCGACGGATGTACGCGAAGCCGGTTCCCCACGGTGAGAGGAGCCATTTCTGCCCGCCGCAGGCGAGGACGTCGATGTTGCACGCGTGCACGTCGAGCGTACGCGCCCCGATGCCCTGAATCGCGTCGACGACGAAAAAGATGTCGCGCTCGCGACAGGCGCGGCCAATCCGCTCGAGATCGCAGGTGTACCCGGTGGCGAAGGAGACCCACGAGAGCGTCAACACCCTCACGCGCGGCCGATCCAGCGCGTCGAGGATCGCGCGCTCGTCAGGCAGCCCCGCTGGCGTGCAGGCGATGCGCTCATAGGTGATGCCCTCCCGCGCGAGCGCCATCCACGGGTAGACGTTGGCCGGAAACTCGCGATCGGGGGACAGCACCAGGTCACCGGCGCGCAGCGGCAGGCACCGCGCGGCGATGTTGAGGCCGTGTGAGGTGTTCGTGCTGAGCGCGATCTCCTCGCGGTGAGCCCCAATGAGCCGCGCGGCCAGCGCGCGCGCGCGGTCCATGACCTCGAACTCCATGTCATCGGTGATGCGCCACGGCTCGCCGCGCCATTCGGTCCACGTTTGGAGCGTGTCTCGGGTGCGGGTCGGGAGGGGGCCGGTCGACGCGTGATTCAGATAGACGCGGTCACCGGAGAGGGTCCAGGGGAACTCTCGGCGGCGGAGGGCTTCTATGTCGTAAGGCTCTGTCACGCGGGACGTGTGTCTGAGTCAGGTGTTATCGTAACGAGGCACAAGCCTTCACCACGGATGAACACGAATAAGCACGGATTGGGTCCGAGTATGGACTTAGCTCCCGGTAGCTGCTAGCCAAAAGCCCCTTGTGAACGTCATGGCGCCTGGAGACCTCCAGCGTTCGGTAAGTCATCCGTGCATTTTCGTGCAGATCCGTGGTCAACGCTTTTGGCCTCGCGGCTCGTTAGCTTACTGCGGCCAGCTAGCGGTTCCTGCCGTTCGACGAGCCTAGACGCTTCTCGGATCCAGCGCATCCCGCAGCGCATCCCCCAGCAGGTTGAACCCGAGCACCGTCGCGCCGATCGCGAGACCAGGAAAGAGCGACGTCCACGGGGATGATCGGAGCTGGCTCAAGTCCCGCCCGTCGGCGATCATCGCGCCCCAGCTCGGGGTCGGCGGCTGCACGCCAAGCCCCAGGAAGGACAGCGCCGCCTCGGCCATGATCGCGCCCGCCATGCCGAGCGTCGTCGCGATCACCACCGGAGCGATCACGTTCGGGAGCACGTGGCGCGCGATGATGCGGCGGTCGCGCATGCCGAGTGCGCGGGCGGCATGCACGTACTCGAGCTGGCGGACGACGAGCACCTGCCCGCGCACCAGCCGCGCCATCCCGGCCCACCCGACGATGCCCACCGTCACGAAGACGACGAGGAGCGACGGCTGAAGCGCCGCGACCATCGCGATCAGCAGGAGCAGCGTCGGAAACGCGAGCGTGATGTCGGCGAGGCGCATCACGAGGTCATCGATCCACCGGCCATAGTAGCCCGCGACGAGCCCGAGGGTGAGACCGAGCGCGAGCGCGATGCTCTGCGAGATCAGACCCACCGCGAGCGAGATGCGCGCGCCGTATACGAGACGGGCCCACACGTCGCGCCCCTGCACGTCGGTGCCCATCCAGTGCTCGGTGGAGGGCGGCATGAACTGGCGCAGCAGGTCCACGCGAACCGGATCGTGTCGCGCGAGCACCGGCGCCAGGATGGCGACGAGCAGCAGCAGCGCGACCACGATCAGCCCAATGCGCGCCCGCGTGTCCCTCCACAGGCGCTTCCACACCTCGGCGATCACGACGCGGTCACCACGGGACGTCCACACACGCGCACGAGCATGCAGCGCGCGCATCGCCGGGGATCGTGGTGATTCGGCGAGACGTCTTCGGCCGAAAGGTCGGCGCGCATGTCGGCGATCGTGCGGAGCAGCTCCCCTCTCACGCGGTCGGTGAAGTCGATGCGAAAGGTACGGTGCGCGTATCGCAGATAGCCATACCCGGCGAAGCGCGGCTCGATCTCCTCGAGCAGCAGGCAATACGCCGCGAGCTGAACAACGTCGCGCAACCACGGAGAGTCACTCTCGCGCGAGGGTTTGAGCTCCACCGGCGCGATGCGCCCGCGCTCCTCGACGAGATAATCGGGCTTGCCGACGATGCCGTGGTGCGCGGAGCGAAGCGCACGCGAGGGGCGCGAGACGACGGAATCGCTGGCGACGACGCGGCCGCGCAGCCCGGACCGCCGCACGAGCATC
>JAICNG010000016.1 GCA_025931335.1 Gemmatimonadaceae bacterium
AGCGCCGGCGCCAACGCGCTGTTGCGGGATGGCGCGATCGTCATCGCGGACGTGGCGGACGCGCTTCAGCTGGCCGGGCTGACACCGCCCTCCCGGCGCCCCGATCCCGACATCAGCACCGCCGCCGAACGCGCCGTGTGGACCGCGCTTGCCGACGGTGCGCTCGACGTCGACACGCTCACCATGCGCTCGGGGCTGCCCGCGCGCGAATGCCTGGCGGCCGTGACGACGCTCGAGCTCGGCGGCGCCATTGAATGCGCCCTCACCGGCGAGATTCGGCGTCGCTTCTAGTGAACTGCGTCCCAGGTCCTGAGTGCAGGGGGTCCACGGAGCCGCAGCGACGTGCGAACGGCAACCTCGCATGAACACGGATTCCTCGACGGCAAAAACAACACGGCAACGGCAATTGTACCGCAGAGAACGCAGAGGACGCAGAGAAACGTCACCCACAGCGGCTTTTGACAACGACTCCAGCGGGTGCAGTCCTCTGCGCTCTCCGCGTTCTCGGCGGTAAAATTGTCGTCGCGGTTGCCGTCGCCCTTACTGCCACTGCACTCACCAATTCAGACGCAGCTCACTAGAATGACCCCTCCGCGCCCCAGACATCTCTACGTCCACGTGCCGTTCTGCGCGCGGCGATGCTCGTATTGCGACTTCTCCATCGCCGTCCGTCGTGACGTGCCGGTCGAGGAGTACACACAGGCGCTCCTCGCCGAGCTGGATTTACGCTCCCCGTCCAGCGAGGGCGAACGCGGGGGGCTCGATACGCTGTACCTCGGCGGCGGCACGCCGTCTCGGCTCGGCGCGCGCGGAGTGGCCGCGCTCGTCAGCGCGATCGACCAGCGGTTAGGCATCGCTACCGATGCCGAGGTCACGATCGAGGCCAACCCCGACGACGTTTCGGTCGACGCCGCGCGTGCGTGGCGCGATGCCGGCGTCAACCGCATGTCCCTCGGCGCGCAGTCCTTCGATTCGAAGGCGTTGGCGTGGATGCACCGCACACACTCGAGCGAGCAGATCGGCGCCGCGGTGGATGCCGCGCGCGCCGGCGGAATAGACAACCTCTCGCTCGACCTCATCTTCGCGCTGCCACCCGCGCTCGAGCGCGACTGGCACGACGACTTGCGCCGGACGATCGCGCTGGCTCCTTCGCACGTGTCCCTCTACGGCCTCACCATCCACGAGCGCACCCCGCTCGCCCGCTGGCGCGATCGCGGTGAAACAACGGAAGCCCCCGACGAGACCTACGCGGCCGAGTTCCTCCTCGCGCATGAGGTGCTGGCGGGCGCCGGGTTCGAGCACTACGAGGTGTCGAGCTACGCACGACCGGGGGCACGGTCGCGGCACAACGCCGCATACTGGTCCGGCGCCTCCTGGGCGGGGATCGGGCCGGCCGCGCACGAGTTCGACGGCGCGAGACGCCGGTGGAACGTGGGGCCGTACGCCCAGTGGGTGCAGCTCGTCACGGCGGGCCGAGACCCGAAGGAGGGCGAGGAAGTCCTCTCACCCGAGAACCGCGAGGCGGAGCGAGTGTATTTGGGATTGCGAACGTCTTCGGGGCTCGCGGTGTCCGCATCCGAGGGCTCGAAGGCCGCGCGGTGGGTGGAAGCGGGGTGGGCCTCGCTCGAGCGGGGAGTGCTTCGGCTGACCCCGGAGGGATGGTTGCGCCTCGACGCCCTCGCTGCCGCCTTGACCTAACGGCAAGTTGTTACAATATTTGCACTTATGACGCACCAACCCCTCACCGATCGCGAGCGCCGCGTTCTGGAAGCGGTGATCCAGTCGTACGTCGAGACCGCCGAGCCCGCGGGCTCGCGTACGATCTCGCGGCGATTCGGGTTGGGTGTGTCGCCGGCCACCATCCGCAACACGATGAGCGACCTGGAAGAGAAGGGATATCTCTTCCATCCGCACACGTCGGCGGGCCGTGTGCCCACCGACATGGCGTACCGCGTCTACGTCGACTCGCTGATGCGCATATCGCCCGTGTCGACGCAGGAGAAGGATCGCCTGTACGAGCACGTCGCGTCGGGGGGTTCGGCGATCGAATCGATCCTCCGGCGCGCGGCGCAGATGCTTGGCGTCCTCACGCAGGAGCTGGGCGTGGCGGTGGGACCGCGCATCGAGGAAGCGGTACTCGAGCGACTCGAGATCATACGGGTGTCGTCGGAGCGGATGCTGCTCGTGCTTCGGCTGCGCGGCGGGGCTGTGCACAGCATCTTCGTCGAGGTCCGGTCGGAGATGGCCGAAACCGCCCTCGCCGCCGTCGCGTTGGTTCTCAATGAGCGACTGGGCGGCCTCACGCTGCGACAGATTCGCCAGACGATCCCGGACCGGTTGCGCGACGCGCCGACGCCGACGGAGGCGCGCGAGCTCCTCAACATCTTCGTGCAGGAGGGGGATCACCTGTTCGACGTGGCGGCGACGTCGGGCCCGGAGAGCGTGCTCTTGAGCGGGACGTCGAAGCTGGTAGAGCAGCCGGAATTCGCGAGCGGTGAGAACATGCGCCGCCTGCTTCAGCTGACGGACATGCCCGGCGAGCTGGCGACGTTGCTGCGCGGTCGCGGGGAGACGCCGGGCCTAACGATCACGATCGGCAACGAGCACAGCGATCCCGCCCTGGCGTCGTTTACCGTGGTGACGTCGGAGTACCATGCGGGTGCGCTGTCCGGGGTGATCGGCGTGATCGGCCCGACGCGCATGCCGTACGACAAGATCGTCTCGTTGGTGAATCACACGTCACGCATGTTGACGGAGTTGCTCGATTAGATTCCTCTGGCGCGCAACGAGCCTCCGGGCTGGCATCCAAGTTCAAAGTGGGGACGCGGATGCGGCGGATGCAGCGGATTCTGCGGATTGCGCTGGGCGCATGGAGCCTCCCTCTACAGAAACAAAAAAACAGTGGCTTTGGGTCGCGCGAGGAGATTTTTTGGCGCCTGGACCAATCCGCCTGATCCGCTGCATCCGCCGCATCCGCGTCCCCCTTTGAACTTGGATGCCCGCCCGATGGCTCGTTCCCCTTTGAACCTGGACGCCCGCCCGATGGCTCGTTGCGCGACAAAAAGAGAAGCTCCCTTCACCTGACCCATGGCTGATTTCTACACAACGCTCGGCGTCCCCCGCGCGGCCTCCGATGACGAGATCAAGAAAGCGTATCGGAAGCTGGCGATGACGTACCATCCGGATCGCAACAACGGATCCAAGGAGGCCGAGGAAAGATTCAAGGAGATCACCGAAGCGTACGATGTGCTTCGGAATCCCGAGAAGCGCGCGATGTACGACCGCTACGGCGAGGCGGGGCTTCGCGGTGGCGGGATGGGCGGCTTCCATCACGTCGACCTCTCCGAGGCGCTCAGCATCTTCATGCGCGACATCGGCGGGCTGGGCGGCTTCGAGGAGCTCTTCGGCGGAGGGCGCGGGCGCGGGACATCGCGCACTGGCGCCGACGTGAAGGTCACGATCTCGCTCACGCTCGCCGAGGTGGCGACGGGAGTCGAGAAGACGATCGTGGCGAAGCTCCTCGACCCCTGCGACAAGTGCCGGGGCAGCGGAGCGGAGGCGGGCAGCGCGCCCACGCGGTGTCCGACCTGTCACGGCAGCGGCGAAGTGCGTCGCGCCCAGCAGTCCTTTTTCGGGCAGTTCGTCAGCGTCGCGCCCTGTCCGACCTGCGCCGGCCAGGGCAAGGTCATCGGCCAGCCGTGCAAGAAGTGCAAGGGCGAGGGCCGCGTCCGCGGCGAGCACAACATTCCGGTGAACGTGCCGGCGGGCGTGTCGACCGGGCAGTACATGACGCTGCGCGGAGCGGGGAGCGTGGGACCGCGTGGGGGCGCTCGCGGCGACATTCTCGTCGTGTTCGAGGTCGAGGAGGATCCCCGGTTCGAGCGCGACGGGGAGGACCTGTTCACCGAGGCGCTGGTCTCCTATCCGCAGCTCGTGCTCGGGGGCGACGTCGAGGTGCCGACCGTCACCGGCGCGGTGACGCTGCGGCTGCCCGGCGGAACGCAGAGCGGCCAGGTCTTCAAGCTTCGCGGACGCGGCCTTCCGCGCGTGAACGCGTCGGGCGTCGGTGATCTCAACGTCCGTGTGCAGCTGTGGACGCCCCAGGAGATGTCCGCGGAGGAGCAAGCGCTCGTGCGCCAGCTCGCCGAGCAGGGCGCGAAACCGCCTGCCTCACGCGAGAAAGGATTCTGGTCGAAGGTGAAGGAAGCGCTCGGCGCCTGATGTCGTGGCTCGCGGTGCGGGTGGCCGGGGCGAGCGGGGCGACACGCGACGCAATCGCGGCCGCGCTCATCGACGCCGGTGCCGCCTGCGTGCAGGAAGAGCGGGACGACCTCATCACGTATCTGCCTGACGACGCGCCCCTCGACGCGGTACGCGGTGCCATCGCCAACGACGGCGGCGCGGTGCTCGAGCTCCGCGAGGCGCCCGCGACCGAGGTCGATCGTCCCTGGGTCTCGACGGTCGGCATCTCCCGCGCCGGGCGCTTCATCGTCGCGCCGCCCTGGCTCGACGTCGAGCCCGCGGCTGGCGAGATGGTCATCGTCATCGATCCGGCGATGGCCTTCGGCACCGGCGAGCACGCGACGACGCGTGGAGTCCTTCGACTCATGGAAGGTGTGGTCGAGGCCGGTGATCGCGTCGCCGATCTCGGGGCAGGGAGCGCCGTGCTCGCCATCGCGGCCGCACGCCTCGGCGCCTCGCGAGTGGCGGCGATCGAGATGGATCCCGATGCCGTTGGCAACGCCGAGCAGAACGTCCTGGTGAACGACGTGGGCGATCGCGTGGTCGTGATCGAGGGAGACGCCGAAACCATCCTCCCGCACGTCGCCCCGGTGCGCGTCGTGCTCGCCAACATCCTATCGTCGGTGTTGATCCCCCTGCTGTCGTTGGTGCGGCGGTCGCTCGAGCCGGGTGGCGCCGCGATCTTCTCCGGCATCCTCGTCGACGAGCGCGACGAGTTCGTGTCCGCGCTCGAGCGTGACGGATGGCGCGTCGAGCGCGAGCACATCGAGGACATGTGGTGGACGACGGTCGCTCGTCCGGCGTAGCGACGTTCTTCTGCGACGAGCCACCCCAGGTGGGTCGCGCGACCGAGCTCGGGGAGAGCGAGGCACACCACGCGCGAGTGCGTCGCCTCGAGAAGGGCGACCGCGTTCGCCTGGTGGATGGCGCGGGAACCGTTGCGAGCGGACTCCTCGCGCGGGTCGCGAAAGCGGGGGTGACCGTCGACGTCACCGACGTGTCGCACGTCGGTCCCTTGCCGCCCATTCACTTGCTGGCCCCGGTCGCCGACCGCGACCGGATGCTCTGGCTCGCGGAAAAGGCGACCGAGCTGGGCCTAACGAGCTGGCGCGGGGTGATGTGGCGCCGGTCGCGCGGCGTGGCACCGCGCGGGGAGGGGGACGCCTTTCGCGCGAAGCTTCGCGTACGGATGATCGCCGCTCTCACGCAATCCGGCGGGGCGTGGCTCCCGGCGATCTTGCCCGACGCGGGCGCGGACGAGGCGGTGGAGACGGCGAAGCCGGGCGTCCACTTTCTCCTCGACGTGGCCGGCGAGCCGATGCTGACCCTTCCTGTCACGCCGCCCCTCACGATCGCCGTGGGACCGGAGGGCGGCCTGGACGACGAGGAGCGTGCGCGCCTCGCGCTCGCTGGTTGGATGCCCGTTTCGCTCGGAGTTACTACCTTACGCTTTGAAACCGCTGGCACGGCGGCGCTCGCCATCGCGCGCGCCGCCCTGGCGGCCAACGTGGAGAGCGCGCGTGGCTGACGACTGTCTCTTTTGTCGCATTGTTCGCAACGAGATTCCCGCCAAGGTGATCGCCAAGACCGACGACTGCATCGCCTTCCGCGACATCAACCCGCAGGCGCCATCGCACGTGCTCATCATCCCGCGTGAGCACGTCCCGTCGCTGAATCAGCTTCGCGATCCCGAGGTCGTGGGCCGGATGGCGATGCTCGCCGCGGAGATCGCGAAACAGGAGGGGATCGCCGACAGCGGATATCGCACGGTGATCAACACCAACGCGGACGCGGGCCAGACGGTCTTTCACATCCACATGCACTTGCTCGGAGGGCGCGGTATGGGGTGGCCGCCCGGCTGAGGACGTTCGTCGCTTGCCCTCCGGGTACGCCATTTCTAGCTTCCATACGTGTCCGCTCTCCTCGCCCGCCTCCAGGCCGACCTCACAACCGCCCGCAAGGCCCAGGACAAACCGAGAACGCTCCTTCTCGGGACCATTCTGGCCGACATCAAGAACCGCAAGATCGAGCTGCGCCGCGACCCGACCGACGATGATGTCGTCGAGGTGCTCCGCAAGGGCATCAAGCGACGGCGCGAGTCGATCGAGGCGTACGACAAGGGCGGCCGCGCCGACCTGTCCGACAAGGAGCGCGCCGAGGTCGCGGCGCTCGAGCAATACCTGCCCGCACAGGTGGGCGACGACGAGATTCGCGCCGCCGTTCGCGCCGCGATCGCCGGTGGTGCCGCGAATATCGGCGCGGTGATGGGCAAGGTGATGCCGCAGTTCAAGGGACGCGCCGAGGGTGGGACCATCAACACCATCGCGCGAGAAGAGCTGGCTGCTCGGACATGAGGAGAACCAAGGGTTCGAGGGGATCCACGGCGGTCGAAGGCGGTCAAGGGGCGTTCCCCTTCGACCGCCTTTGATCCCTTGGCCCCCTTCGCTCCCGCTGTTCGCACGATGAACTCCCACGCTTTGCGCGTTCTCGAGCTGCCCGAGGTGCTCTCCCTCGTGGCCGGACGCGCGGCGACCGCCGCGGGCGCCGCGCGCGTGCGCGCGCTCTCGCCGACCACCGATCGCGTGTGGATCGAGCGCGAGCTCGCGCGCGTGTCGGCCATGCGCGCAATGAGTGCGGGCGAGGATGGCTTTCGTCCCGAGCCCATTCCCGAACTGGGCGACTCGCTGGCAAAGCTCCGCGTCGAGGGAACGGTGTGGACGGCCGCGGAGCTGCTCGCGGGATGCAAGCTCCTCCGCTCCTCGCGTCGCACCCACGAAGAGCTCGGCAGCGGGGAGCGCCGCACCGTCGCGAGTGCCGTGCTCGATCCGCTCGTGCAGCAGATGGTCGTTGCCCGGCCGCAGGAGACGGCGATCGAGCGTGCGATCGACGACGAGGGCATAGTGAAGGACGAGGCGTCCTCCGCGCTGCGACACATTCGACGCGACCTCCGTGGAGCTGAAGGTGAGCTGGTCGCGCTGCTCGAGCGGCACATGGCGAAGCTCGAGACGCACCATCGGGTGCCCGACATGTCCGTCACCGTGCGTAACGGGCGATACGTGATTCCGATCCGGCGCGAGGCGCGCGGTACCGTCGGGGGAATCGTGCATGACGAGTCCGCCACCAAGAACACACTCTTCGTCGAGCCGCCGGCGGCGATCGAGTTCGGGAATCGAATTCGCGAGCTGGAGGCCGAGGAGGCTCGCGAGGTGCTGCGAGTGCTCCGCGAGCTGACGGAGGGCATTCGGCCGCTGCGAGAGCCGATGGCGGCCGCGCTGGAGGCGCTGATCGAGATCGATGCGCTGTTCGCGCGCGCGCGATTCGCCGACGAGTATCGCTGCTCCTCGGCCGCGCTCGCCACACCGCGGGAGGGCTTCGCCATTCGTGAGGGACGCCACCCGCTGCTGCTCGCGCGCGGGGGCACCGTCGTTCCCTTCGATCTCGAAATGGGTGGCGAGGAGCGCACGCTGCTCATCTCGGGGCCAAATACGGGCGGCAAGACCGTCCTCCTCAAGGCGCTGGGGCTCGTCGCGGCGATGACCCAGTGCGGCATTCCGGCGCCCGTCGGCCCCGAGAGCCGGGTGGCCCTCTTCGATGACATCTTCGCCGACATCGGCGATGAGCAGTCGATCGAGGCGAGTCTCTCGACCTTCAGCGCGCACCTTCGCAACCTCGGGGAGATCCTCGAGCGTGCCACCGACCAATCGCTCGTGCTCATGGATGAGCTCGGCGCCGGCACCGATCCCAGCGAAGGCGCGGCGCTCGGCGGCGCCATCCTCGAGGAGCTGACGACGCGACAGGCACTCACGATCGCGACGACCCACCTGGGAGCGCTGAAGCAGCTCTCGACCGAGAATGCGGCGATCGTCAACGCCTCGCTCCAGTTCGACGCGGTCGCTCTCGCCCCGACGTATCGCCTGATCAAGGGTATCCCCGGTCGGTCCTACGGCCTTGGCATCGCGCGGCGCCTGCGGCTGCCCGAGCACGTACTCGCGCGCGCCGAGGAGCGCGTACCCAGGCAGGAGCGTGATCTCGCGGTGCTGCTCGCCGAGATCGAGCGGCGTGAGGCCGAGCTCACCGAGCGCGAGCGTCAGGCGGCGCTCGATCGCGAGAATCTCGACGCGCGGCGTGATTCGGTGGAAGCGCGCGAGCGGACGATGCGCGACGCGGAGCGGACGCAGGAGAAGCGCGCTCGCCAGGAGGCTCGCCGGTTCTTGCTCGACGCGCGCGCCGAGATCGAGGAGACGATCAAGGCCCTGCGACAGGAGGGGGCCGAGCAGGTCGAGGCGCAGCGTGACGCACGCCGCCGCGTGGAAGCGCTCGCCCAGGAGCAGGCCGACGCGCTCGCCGCGATCGAGGCCGAGGAATCGCGAGAGAATGGCGTAACATCGGTCGCGCCCCTCGCGGAGGGCGACGCGGTCGAGGTCGACACACTCGGCGGCCGGGTGGGACGGCTGGTCGACGTTCGCGGTGACGACGGCATCGTCGCGGTCGGCGCGATGAAGCTAGCCGTGAAGCTCGCCTCGCTGCGCCGATCGGGGCGCAGGGATCCCACGCCCGAGGTCGTCGTTCCGCTCCGGGGCGACCTCCCGGAAGTGGAGGCGGCGAGCGAGGTCGATCTGCGCGGGATGCGTGCCGACGAGATCGACGCCGTCCTTCTGCCGGCGCTCGACGGCGCGGTGCGCGCGGAGCTCAAGCAGCTCCGCATCATCCACGGCAAGGGAACGGGGGCGCTACGGCAGCGTGTGGCCGAGATGCTCCAGTCGGACTCGCGCGTGCGCGAGTTTCGGCTCGGGGCGTGGAACGAAGGCGGGAACGGCGTGACGGTCGCCGTTCTCGAGTGATGCCATGATCAGCGACGAGACGATCGAGCGCGTGCGCGAGGCGGCCGACATCGTACAGATCATCGGCGAGCACGTGAACCTCAAGCGCTCGGGCGCTGACTTCCGCGGACCGTGCCCCTTCCACCAGGGCACGCACCGGAACTTCTCCGTCTCGCCGAAGAAGGGGATCTACTACTGCTTCGTGTGCCACGAGGGCGGCGACGTCTTCACCTTCCTTCAGAAGCGGTTAGGCATGGAGTGGCCGGCGGCGGTGCGTCACGTGGCCGAGCGGGTGGGAATCGAAGTCAGGGAGGTGGAGACTCGCACGCACGAGAAGGACGCGCGCGAGCCGTTCTGGGAGCTCAACGCGGCCGCTGCGGCGTACTTCCGCGAGATGCTGTGGGATGAGAACACCGGCAAGGCCGCCCGCGACTACCTCGCGCTGCGGCGTGTCTCGCGCGAGATCGCCGACCGGTTCGGACTTGGGTTCGCGCCTCGCGATCTCGATGCCATGCGGGAGCATCTGAATGCGTTAGGCTATGACGACGCACGGCTCGCCGAGGCGGGGCTGCTGGTCACCCGGGAGGAGACGAACGAGCAGCGACCGCGCTTTCGCAACCGCCTGATCTTCCCGATCCACGATGCCTCCGGGCATCACGTCGGGTTCGGGGGACGGCTGCTCGGGCCGGGAGAGCCCAAATATCTCAACTCGGCCGACTCGCCCATCTTCTCGAAGTCGCGCGTGCTGTACGGACTCAATTGGGCGAAGCACGCCATCCGGCGCGAGGATCGCGTCGTCGTCGTCGAGGGGTACTTCGACGCGGTGCGACTGTGGTCGGCGGGGCTCGATCCCGTGGTCGCTCCGCTGGGAACCGCGCTCACCGAGCAGCAGGCCTCCATGCTCGCGCGGTACACGCGCTCGGCGTTCCTGCTGTACGACAGCGATCGCGCCGGCCTCAAGGCGACGTTCCGCGCCGGCGACGAGCTGCTGCGGCACGGCTTCGCGGTGCAGGTCGTGACACTGCCGGAAGGGGACGATCCGGACAGCTTCGTCGATAGGCACGGCGCCGACGCGCTGCGCGAGCAGCTCGACCAGTCGGTCGATGTCTTCGAGCGCAAGGTGCAGCTGTTGGAGCGCGCTGGATGGTTCGCCGACCTGCGCAGAAAACGCCGCGCGCTGGACCGGCTGCTCCCCACCCTCCGCGCGACCGCGGACGCGCTCACGCGCGACATGTATCTCACGCGGGCGAGCGAAGCGGCGGGCGTGGCGAAGAACCTTCTCGCTCGCGAGGTCGACGCGGCCACCGGCGGCGCCAGCGGCCGAACACGCTACGCCGGCCCCGGTCCGACGCCGGAGACGCGCGAGGCCCCGCCGTCAGTCGAGCCGGGCCGATCGCCGGCGCGCGATCGCCGGGCGCACGACCGGCGAACGCGCGGCCGCGGGGAGAGCGCCGAGCGAGCGCTGGTGCGCGTGATGGTCCACGAGCGAGGCCAGGTGGATGCGCTGGCCGAGCGTGTCGATCCGGCCGAGTTCCAAAACGCGGAGTTGCGAGAGATCTTTCAAACGCTCGTGAAGCTGGGCGATGAGGCGTCGATCGACGAGCTCTCCAGCGCATTGTCGCCGGCTGCCGTGGAGGAGTTGCAGGCGTTGCTCGACGAGCCGGACGCAACCGTCGACATGCGTCGCACGATCGATGATTCGCTCGTCGTGCTCCGCAAGCGCGAGATGAAGACCCGGATGGTGGAGATCACCCGCATGCTGCCGCTGGCGAGCGGGGAAGAGAAGGATGAGCTCATCGTCGAGAAGACGAAGCTCCAGCGTGAGATGCAGACGTTTGGAACGAATGACCTTTCGCACTCTGGCAAATCGCGATCGTGACAGGGAGGATGAGTGAACCCGGACATTGAACGGTTGTTGACCTTGCAGCGGGATGACGCCGAGCTCGATGGGCTCCAGCGTCGGTTGCACGACCTGGATGCGGGGGTACGCGCGCTCGAGCGGGAGCGGGAGGAGGCGGCCGCGAACGTCGAGAAGGCGCGCGCGGACCTGGCGGCGGAGGAGAAGCGCCAACGCGAGCTGCAATCGAAGTTCTCCGAGCACAAGCAGCTCCAGGAAAAAAATCTCGCGCAGCTCGATGCGGTGAAGAAGGCGCGGGAAGCGACCGCCGCGATGTCGCAGATCGACGTCACCAAGCGCGCGCTGATGCAGGACGAGAGCGACCTTCAAACGGCCGAGCAGCGCGCGCGGTCGCTGCGCGATCAGGTCGTCGCGCGGGAGCTGGTGCTGATGGAGGTCGATGAGCGCATTCGCGACACGCGCGCCGGCACGGCGGGGGAACGCGAAGTCATCGAGCGCGACATCGCGACCGCCAGCGCGAAGCGGGAGGCGTCGGCCCGCGAGGTGAGTCCGCGACTGCTCATGGCCTACGATCGCCTGCGCCGCCGCGGGCGCGGAACGCCGCTGGCCGCGATTCGTGGCGCGTCGTGCAGCGCCTGCAATACGGCGATTCCCATGCAGCGACGCAACCAGATCCTGTCCGGCTCCACCATCGACGCGTGCGAAGGGTGTGGAGTGCTCCTGTACGCACCCGGATGATGCTTGTTGGCCCCGCATCCCTCCGGTAACTTTCGGGCGTGACCGCACCCGTAGCACGCGCGCGCCCCCAGGCGCGGTGGGTCATGCCCACCCCCGTCGATCCCGCCGTCATCGCCGCCCTCGCGGCGGAGCTGCACCTGCCGCCGATCGTGTGCGAGCTCCTCTGCCGCCGGGGATACCTCGACGTCGATCCGGCGAAGCGCTACCTCCGGCCGCGACTCGATCAGCTCCACGATCCCGAGCGCATGCTCGGTTTACCGGTCGCCGTCGAGCGCCTTGCCCGAGCGATCACGGGGGGCGAGACCATCCTCGTGCACGGTGATTACGACGTCGATGGCATCTGCTCGACGACGATCCTCGTGCGAACGATCCGAGCGCTCGGAGGGCGCGTCGTTCCGTTCATTCCACGGCGCCTCGAGGATGGCTACGACCTGACGATGGCTGGCGTGCGGGCAGCGATCGCCGAGAAGGCGAGCATCATCGTCACCTGCGATTGCGGCACGAGTGCCCGCGAGACCGTCGCCGCGGCCTGCGCGGAAGGGATCGACGTGATCGTGAGCGACCACCACCTGCCCGGCGGGCCGCTGCCGGAGTGCCTGGCGGTCATCAACCCCAGGCAGGCCGGGTGCGAGTACCCGGACAAGGATCTGGCGGCGGCCGGCATCGCGTTCAAGATCGCGCTCGCGCTGATGAAGCGGTTAGGCGGCGACGAGAACGTCGTCCTGAGCATGCTCGATCTGGTCGCGATGGCGACCATCGCCGATGTCGCTCCGCTGCGCGGGGAGAATCGCATCTTCGCGCGCTACGGGCTGCGTCTGATGGCGAACTCCCCGACGCTCGGCCTGCGCGCGCTCATTCGCGCCGCGGGGTTGGCGGGCAAGCCGATGACGGCGGGGCGCGTCGGCTTCACGCTCGCGCCGCGACTCAATGCCGCCGGCCGGCTGGGGCATGCGCTGCGCGGCGTGCAGCTGCTCACTACCGAGGACGAGCACGAGGCGAACGTCATCGCGCGCGAGCTGGAGGAGTTGAACCAGCAGCGCCAGCAGGTGGATCGCGCCACGCTCGCCGATGCCCGCAAGAAGCTCGAGCAAACCGACCTCGATGCGCGTTGGGGGCTCGTGCTCTCGCAGGAGGGATGGCACCCGGGAGTGATTGGCATCGTGGCGTCGCGGATCGTCGAGGAAACGTGTCGGCCGGTGGTGATGGTGTCGCTCGATGGCAGTGAGGGCAAAGGCTCGGGCCGCTCGATTCCGGCGTTCGACCTGCATGCGGGGCTCGTCGCGTGTCGCGATCTATTCCTTCGGTTTGGCGGTCACCGCAGCGCGGCGGGGCTCACGATCGAGCGGACACGGCTCGAGGAGTTCGAGCAGCGGTTCGATGCCGTCGCGCACGAGCGGTTGACCGTCGACGACCTCGTCCCCGAGGTGCGAGTGGACGTGGTCGTCCCGCTGAGCGCTCTCAGCGGCGACCTCGAGACGCTGCTTCGCCACTTCGAGCCGCACGGCATCGGCAACGCCTCTCCGGTCTTCGCGATCACCGGTGCCCGCCTGGGCGCGACACCGCGCCTCGTGGGCCAGGGGCACTTGAAGCTGTGGCTCAACCACGAAGACAAGTACATCGACGCGATTGGCTGGGGGATGGGGTCGCTCATTCCGGAGCTCGAGAACTGGGGAGTGCTGGACGTCGCCTTCCGGCTCGAACGGGACGACTGGAATGGCCAGCCGCGACTCCAGGCGAAGCTCGCCGACGTTCGGCGGCACATTTAGAGCTGCGGTTCCGTTGCCCGCCGGCAACAGGACAGAGTGAGCGATGCGCATAGTCGCCGGCCGCTGGCGCGGGCACACGATCAAGGCACCGGCGGATGATCGCGTTCGCCCCACCGCCGACCGCGTGCGCGAGGCGTGGATGAGCATCGTGCACCCCGAGCTTCCCGGCGCGCGCGTGCTCGACGTCTTCGCCGGCTCCGGCGCGCTCGGCCTCGAAGCGCTCTCGCGCGGCGCGGAGCATTGCGATTTCGTCGAGCTCGCGACGCGGAGTCTCGCGGCGCTGCGCGCGAACGTCGAGAAGCTCGGGGCGGGGGACGCCGCCCGCATCGTGCGCGGCGACGCGCTCAAGTTCATCGCGCAACTCGCCCCAGGTTCTTACGACGTCGCCTTCGCCGATCCGCCGTACGGTCTGAGCCTCGCGGCGCGCGTGGCGGAGCGATGGCTGGAAGCGCCGTTCGCCCGGGTGCTGGGGGTCGAGCATGGGGTCAAGGAGATGATGCCGGCGGGAGGCGAAACGCGGCGATACGGCGACACGGGCATCACGTTCTATCGGGTCTAGGAGGGAACACCCGAAGACGTCAGGTATCAGACGTCAGGTGTCAGTGGTCAGAAACGTCGGCCGCGCGAGGCCGTTGCCGTTTCTGATACCTGACACCTGACGTCTGACCCCTGACGTCTTCAGGTTTTCCCTTTGTGATGTTGCGCCTCACCCGGGCAGAAGCCAAACTCCTGCCCCATGCCCCGCATCGCCCTCTACGCCGGATCGTTCGACCCGATCACCCGCGGTCACGAGGATCTCATCCGCCGGAGCCTCGGGTTCGTCGACAAGCTCATCGTCGCCCTCGCGATCAACGTCGCCAAGCAGCCGCTGTTCACGATCGATGAGCGAAAGCACTTCATCCGCGCCGCGGTCGGCGATGATCCGCGGATCGAGATCCGCGAGTTCGAGGGACTGCTCGTCGACTTCGCGCGCAGCGTCGGTGCGACCGTCGCCATTCGCGGGCTTCGCGCGGTGAGTGACTTCGAGTACGAGTATCAGATGGCGCTCATGAATCGCCATCTCCACCCCGCGCTGGAGACGCTGTTCATGGTGCCCTCGATCGATCTCACCTTCGTGAGCTCGAGTCTCGTGCGGGAGGTCGCGCGATTTGGCGGAGCGACGGCCGACTTGGTCCACCCGACGGTCGAGGCCGCTCTCCGCGCGCGATTCGCCCGGAAGTGACCTTCCTCGACGGCGTCCGGCGCCGTGCTTCCGCGACGCCGATGCGGATCGTCTTCCCGGAGTCGTGGGATGCACGAACGCTCGAGGCGGTGCGCGCCCTTCACCGCGAGCGGATCGTCGCGCCCATCCTCATCGTCGATCCGACCCAGCCCGAGTCCCACGGCGATGCGCGCGCCCTTGGCGTCCCGGTCGTTGACCCGTCGCGGGACCCGCGCGCGGCCCGCGTGGCCGAGCACCTGCTCGTCAGGCGGCAGTCCAAAGGACTGGAACCGGACCGCGCGACGGCCCTGTCGCGAGACCCGCTCTACTTCGCCGACGGTCTGCTCGCGCTGGCCGATGCCGATGGGTGCGTCGCGGGCGCCGCGACGACCACCGCCGACGTCCTTCGTGCGGCGCTCTGGACGGTGGGGCCCGCGCCCGGGGTGAGCACCGTCTCGAGCGCGTTCTACATGACGGTCCCGCCATTCCGGGACGCGTCGCCCGAGGTGCTGACCCTGGCCGATTGTGCGGTAGTCCCCGATCCGACCATGTCGCAGATCGCAGACATCGCGCTGGCGGCGGCGCGTGACCGTCGGCGTATTGTCGGGGACGAGCCGCGCGTGGCGCTCCTGTCGTTCAGCACGAAGGGAAGCGGCACCGGGCCGACTGTGGATAAGATGCGCGACGCGCTCGCCGAGGTGCGCCGGCGGAATCCGGGCCTGGCCGTGGACGGAGAATTGCAGAGTGATGCAGCACTCATCCCAGCGGTGGGTATGCGCAAGGCTCCGGGCAGCTCCGTCGCTGGGCGCGCGAACGTCCTCATCTTTCCTTCGTTGGACGCCGGGAATATCGGCTACAAGCTTGTCGAACGGCTCGCTGGTGCGAGCGCCGTCGGTCCCATCCTGCAAGGGCTGGCGCGTCCCTGCTCCGATCTCTCGCGCGGCGCGTCCGCCGATGACATTATCAATGTCGCCGCCATCACCGCCTTGCAGGCCGCGGCCGGTGACGGCTGATTCAGACGTGATCCTTCTGGAGAATCACACATGAGCTTCTCGATCAGGAAGCAAGCCGATGTCGTCGTGGTGGACGTGGAGGGGCAGCTCATCGTCGGCAACCGGCAGGAGTTGAAGCAAAAGGTGCTCGACGAGCTGGAGAAGGGGGAGCGCAAGTTCCTGATCGACTTCAGCCAGACCGGCTACATCGACAGCTCCGGGCTGGGCGTTCTCGTCTCCCTGTCCAAGAAGATCCGGGAGCAGGGCGGGGAGCTTCGCCTCGCCAACCTGAACGACGACCTCAAGACGCTTTTCGAGCTCACCAAGCTGGACACGCTGTTTCAGATCGCCGACACGCGCGAGCGCGCCCTCGAGAGCTTCTAGCGTGCGGGGCGAGGCGCATGGCGGTCGTGGCGGCGCGGCCCGCCGTCGGGACGCGGTGTCCTCGACCCCGGCGCGGGTACAGCGGGTCGAAGAGAACGCCAGTGTGCCGGTGCCGGGCGAAGAATCACTCTCGGTCGAACGCGTTCGCCTCGCGATCGAGCTCGATATCCCCAGCGACGTCCGCTACATCGAGGACATTGTCGCGATGGTCACGCGGCAATGCGCCCAGCTCTCGTACGGCGCGCGCCAGCTCGCGCTGAACGTCCCGGTCGCGCTCACCGAGGCGCTGTCGAACGCGATCCTCTACGGCAACGGGGAACATCCCGATCGTCACGTGCGCGTTCGCGCGGAGGTGGATCGCGAGCGGCTCGTCGTCGAAGTCTCCGATGAAGGCGGCGGCTTCGATCTCGAGATGTCGGAGATCGATCCGACGAGCCCCGAGAACCTGCTGCGCGAGGACGGCCGCGGGCTGTTCCTCATGCGTCGCCTCATGGACTCGGTGGAGCGCTTCGATGACCGGGGCAACGTCATTCGGATGACCCTGCGGCGCTCGTGACCGACCTGGTCGAGGTCTTGCGGGCGTTCACGTCGGCAACGGGTTGCGACGCCGCCCTCTGGACCCGCGAGTCCGCTGCGCCGCCAATGCTCGACAGCGTCTCGCGTGACGGCTCCGTACTGTCGACGTGGACGCCGCCCTTCGACGGCCCATCGGGCCGCCTCGATTCACCCGCGGGGCCCGTCATCGTGCAGGCGATCCCCGGGCCACGCCGAGCGTGGCTGGTCGTTGGGCCGTGCACGCGCCCCGACCCGCCGCTCGAGGTCTTCGTCAAGTTCCTCCTGCCCGTCGTCACCCACTCGCTGCAGGCTTCGCTGGAGGTCGAGCACGCCGCGACCGAGCTGGCCGAGCGCTACGAGGAGATCAACCTTCTCTACACCATCAGCGAGATCCTCGGTCGCACGGTGTCGCTGGAAGCGGCGGCCGGGCTCATTCTGAAGGAGATCTCGGAGACCGTGGGCGCGCGCCGCGCCTCGATCCTCGTTCACGATCCCGAGCGCGACGTGCTGCAGCCGGTCACCTCGCTGGGAGTCGGGGGCGTGACCGTCCCCGCCATTCCCATCGGCGACGAATGCAGTGTGTCGGCGCAGGTGTTCCGCGAGCGGCGCGCCATCATCGTCGAGGGTGCCGCCAGCCCGTGTCCTCAGGAGCAACCGTACCGGCGCGGCACGATGCTGTCCGTGCCGATCATGTGGACGCCCCCCGCCGGCGGCATGCAGCCGTTAGGCGTCGTCAACCTCTCCGACCGCGCCACGAAGCAGCCCTTCACCGCCGGCGACCAGAAGCTCATCACCGCCATCGCCACGCAGATCGGGTCGGCCATCCAGAACGCGCGGCTGGTGCGCGAGTCGCTCACGCAGCAGCGGCTCGTTCACGAGATGGAGCTCGCCCACGACCTCCAGATGCGGCTGCTGCCGCGGGCGGAGATCGTCGCGCCCGACGCGATCGTGGCGGCGCGCGTCGTCCCCGCCGAGAGCGTCGGCGGCGATTTCTACAATCTCTTTCGCCTCGGGGCGGGACGGACCGGCGTGATGATCGCCGACGTCTCGAGCCACGGTTATCGGGCCGCGCTCATCATGGCGCTGGCGATGAGCGCGACCGCCATTCACGCGCAAACGTCGAACGATCCGGGCGAGGTGCTCAACGCACTCCTCGCCTCACTCACCGAGGAGCTCGAGTCCACCGAGATGTTCATCTCGGCATTCTACGGCGTGATCGACCGCGAGAAGGGCACGCTTCGCTACGCCAATACCGGTCACCCGCACGCGTACATCATCACGAACGAGGGGACGATGCGACGCCTGGCCGCGCTCGATCCGCCGCTCGGCATGGTGGACGAGCCGCCGGCGGCGCGCACGGTGCGATGGACACGCACCAACGACCTGCTCGTCCTCTTCACCGATGGCGTCAGCGACGCACGCGACCACCAGGATGTACGGCTGGGCGAGCAGCGGATCATCGACGTGATCCTGGCGCATCGGAAGGAGCCTCCGACGGCGATCCTCGACCAGGTGATCGCGACCGTCGACGCGCACACGGCCGGAGCGGTGAGACGAGATGATCTCACGATTGTCCTGGTCAGAAGCTGAATGCCGGTCACGAGCTGAATGAGGAATGAGGACGGAGGAGTGAGCACGCCGGGTGTACGCGGAGCCGCGCAATCGATTTCCTCACTCCTCAGTCCTCGTTCCTCGTTTGGCTTCAAGGCATCTTCAATCGCAACCCCGGCGCGAGCGCGCCCGTGCCGACCACGCCGCGATTCGCATCCCGTATCTCGCGCCAGCGCCTCCGCTCCCCCAACACGCGCTCGGCGATGCGCGGCAGCGTGTCGCCGGGGCGCGTGACGTAAACCGCCGTGCAGTCATCGTGGCGAACCACTCGGCGTGGCCGTACGGTCGTCGGGTCGACGACGGACAGGAGGTCATCGATGCTCTCCACGCCGTCCACCGTTCGGGCGATCGCGATGGCGCGGTCGTGCGCGAGGTCGCTCGTGACCACGCCGCGCAGCGTCGCGCGTTTTCCGTGCGTCTCGACGGCAAGCCCGGCGATGCCCACGCCGCGACGCTCCAGCGTGCGGGCGATGCGAAGCGCGAGGGGAGGTTCCTTGGGCTGCCAGGGTAGACGCATGCAACGGCTCCGGGGCCGGAAATGAGCAAGTCGAAAGGCAATGCCCGTGCCTTTCCCCCGGTGCGAAAGAGCCTCGGCCAGCACTTTCTCAGCGATCCGCGGATTCTCGCGCGCATCGCCGACGCCCTCGCGCTCGCGCCCGATGAGACGGTGGTCGAGATCGGCGCCGGGCGCGGCGCGCTCACGGAGCAGCTCCTGGCGCGAGCGGGGCGGGTGATCGCCATCGAGGTCGATCGCATGCTCGCGGCGAGGCTCCGCGAGCGGTACGCGGGCGAGCCGCGACTCGACGTCGTCGAGCGCGACGTGCTCGAGACCAACCTGGGCGTCCTCGCCGGCGGCGACTTCGCGCTCGTCGGGAACGTCCCCTATTACATCACCACTCCAATCCTCTTTCACGCCCTTCATCCGCCGCGCCCGACGCGCGCCGTGTATCTCGTGCAGAAGGAGGTGGCAGATCGGCTCTCCGCGTCGCCCGGCACGAAAGCCTACGGCGCCCTGACCGTGAACGTGCGCGCGCTCGCCGCTGCCGAGACGCTCTTTCGCGTAGCGCCGGGCGCGTTTTCGCCGGCGCCCTCGGTCGATTCCGCGGTGGTGCGAATCACCCCGCGCGCACAGCCGGCGATCGCGCCTGACGAGGAGGAGGCCTTCCGCGTGTTCGTGCAGCAGGCCTTCGGAATGCGGCGGAAGCAGATGCGGCGCGTGGTTCGCTCACTGCTGTCCGTTCCCCCTCAGCGGGCCGATGAGCTGTTGGCGGCCGCGGGGATCGACCCCGAGGCGCGCCCGGAGACGCTCACGCCGGAGCAGTTTGCGGCGCTTTTGAGGGGTCAGGAGTCAGGAGTCAGGGATCAGGGGGTGCCAGGATGAAGGTTTGGGGGAGAACTCCCGGATCCCTGCCTTCTGACTCCTGACGCCTCACTCCTCACTCATCCAGTCCCGTTCGATTCGCCAACGCGAACGACAGGCCCTCGAGCTCCATCGCCATGTTCACGTTCTTGAGCGCGATGTGCTCGGGGACGTGGAGCTGCACGGGGGCGAAGTTCATGACGGCGCCGATCCCCGCCTTCACGACGCGCGTCACGACCTGCTGCGCCGCTTCGGCGGGCACGGTCAGGACCGCGATGTCGACGTCCTCCCGCGCGACGTCCCTCTCGAGCGTCGCGAGATCGCGAACGGAGAAGCCGTCGATGCGCTTGCCGATCTTCGCCGGGTCGCTGTCGTACACGCCGACGACGTGGAACCCTCGCTGGGTGAATCCGCGGTACTGTGCGAGCGCGCTCCCGATCTTGCCGGCGCCGATGATGATGACGTGCCATTCGCGGCCGAGTCCGAGGATGTCGCGGAGTCGCGACGCCAGCTCCGGAACGGCGTAGCCCAGGCCGCGCTTGCCGAACGAGCCGAAGAACGAGAGGTCCTTCCGCACCTGAGCGGAGGTGGTGCCGCCACGCGCGGCCAGCTCATCACTGGAGATGGTCGCCAGCCCACGTTCCTCGAAGTCCTCGAGGAAGCGGAGGTAGAGCGAGAGTCGGCGGACGGTGGATTCGGCGATCCGTTTCACGGCAGGCGGCTTGTGAATTCCTTCACAAAGCTAATCGCCCCGGCCTCGAACCGGAAACGGGGCCCGAAAAAGGTGCTCGAGGTGCTCGAGGTGCTCGAGGTTCTCGAGGAGAAGGGCAGTCCCCCCTCGAGGACCTTGAGCACCTCGAGCACCTCGAGCACCTTTCACCGCACATGCCGGTTCACGTCACCTCCGAAATCGGCCGGCTGCGCTCCGTCCTGGTGCACACGCCCGGACCGGAGCTTCTCGCCGTTACGCCCTCCACGCGCGAAGACTACCTCTACGACGACATCATCGACGTCGAGATCGCGCAGCGCGAGCACCGGCGATTCGTCGCCATCCTCGAGCGGTTCGCGGAGGTCCATTACGTCCGCGACCTGCTGGCGGAGGTCGTCCAGAGCGACGCCGTACGCAAGCTGCTGATTCAGGAGACGATGGACGTCGTCCCCTCCACCCCACTCGCGCGCACGCTCGGAGAGGAATCGCCCGAAACCATCGTGCGCATGCTGATCGAGGGGAAGGAGGAGCAGCAAGGCCCGCTCGCCCTCACGCTCAACGAGTGGGGCTACGAGCTCCCGCCGCTTCCGAACCTCTACTTCACGCGCGACGTCGCGATGGCGATCGGACAGCACGTGATGATCGGGTCGATGCGCTACGGCGCACGGTGGTCGGAGGAGCTGATCATGAAGGCGCTGTTCCTTCACCATCCGCAGCTCGCCAACAAGGGCTTGCTATACGATGGCTCGGTGGAGCGACGCCTCAACTACACGCTCGAGGGCGGGGACGTCCATCCCCTGCGACGCGACCTCGTCATGATCGGCTTCAGCGAGCGCTCGAGCCCCGCGGCCATCGACCACCTCACGTCGCTACTGTTCGCGCACACGCCTATCGAGGACGTGATCATCGTCGTCATGCCGAAGGAGAACACCGCGATCCACCTCGACATGATCTTCACGCAGGTCGATCACGAGCTGTGCGTCGTCTATCCGCCGCACTTCGTGGGGCCGGAACGATTGGCCGTGCTGCACCGCCGCAAGGGCCAGGCGCAGATGCGCGAGATGCCGAACGTGTTCGCGGCGTTGCAGGCGGTGGATCTCCCGGTCGAGCCAATCTTCTGCGGCGGTGAGCGCCGCATCTACCAGGAGCGCGAGCAGTGGTCGTCCGGGTGTAACTTCTGTGCGATGCGGCCGGGCGTCGTCACGTCCTATGGTCGCAACGACGCGACGCTGAAGGAGCTGGAGAAGATGGGGTTCCGGGTCATCACGGCAGGTGATTTTCTGGCGGGCGACGCGCCGGTGCGCGAGGGCGAGCGAGCCGCCATCACCTTCGAGGGCGGGGAGCTCGTGCGCGGCGGCGGCGGACCGCGGTGCATGACCCTGCCCATCTCGAGGGACGATCCGTGGACGTGACCCCAGGGCCAGGGGCCAAGGGCCAAGGGCCCGGGGGTGGGCCAGGGGTGCGTGGTTACTCGCCCCGTGGCGCCTGGCCCTCAGGCCCGACTGCGGGTGTCACGCTCAGGCCCGCGCAAACATTCCTCGCGTCGCGCGCGCGCGACTTCCTGTCCGCAGGGCCCGCCGAGGCTGTGCCGCTCATCGAGCACGTCTGTCAGATCCCCGGAGCGCCGCGCGCCGTGGCCGAGCACATGGCGCAGGCACTGCTCGGCGACTGCAATGAGTTCGTGCGTGATCTCGACGGCCGATGGAGACTCGCGGACCGATCTCCGGCGGCATACTCGTCCTTCGCTGCCCCGCGGCGCGACGAAGCACTCGGCGCTCATCCCGATCTGCTGTCGCTGGACTACGCCGTCGTCGACGTCGAGACGACGGGCACGCGCGTGTGGGCGGGCGATCGCATCACGGAGATCGCCGTCGTTGCCGTTCGCGGTGGCGTGGTCGCCGAGACGTTCGAGACGCTGGTAAACCCGGAGCGGCCGATCCCGCCCTGGGTAACGCGACTCACCAACATCACGTGGTCGATGGTGAGGGACGCGCCGCGCTTCCGCGACATCTGCGACGACGTCGTCCGGGCGATGGATGGCGCGATCTTCGTCGCCCACAACGCGCAATTCGACTGGCGGTTCGTGACGACGGAGATCGAGCGCGCGACCGGGCGCCAGCTCGAGGGCCGGCGTCTGTGCACCGTGCGTCTCGCCCGGAAGCTGCTCCCGCAGCTTCGGTCGCGACGGCTGGATTATCTCGCGATGCACTATGGGGTGAGCATCCGGGCGCGGCATCGCGCCGGCGGCGACGCCGAGGCGACGGCGGAGATTCTGGTGCGACTGCTCCGCGATGCCCGGTCGCGCGAGTGCCACTGCTGGCCCGATCTGGAGGCCCTGTTGGGTCGCATGCTGGTGCGCACACGCAAGCGCCGGCGCAGCGCCATGCCACGCCCTGTCGATCGAGACACGACCGCGTGACCGTTCCACAGCCGCTGGTTCAGACCACGACAGTCGGAGCCTGGACGGTTCACGCGCTACAAGCCGGCGGCCAGGCACTCGACGGCGGCGCGATGTTCGGTGTGGTGCCCAAGCCGCTCTGGGAGCGGCGCATCCCCGCCGACGCGCGCAACCGCATTCCCCTCGGCATGCGCTGTCTGCTCGTCGAGCACGACATCGGGCTCGTGCTGATCGACAACGGCGCCGGGAACAAGGAGAACGAGAAGTTCATCGACATCTACGGCATCGAGAACGAGGGTGCCGAGGGACGCACCCTCCTCGAGGACGGCCTGCGGTCGTTAGGCTTCCGACCCGAGGATGTCGTGCTGATGATCGACACGCACCTCCACTTCGACCACGCCGGCGGAAACACCTACCGCGACGCCACCGGCCGCATCGTGCCCACCTTTCCCAAGGCGCGCTACATCGTTCAGCGGGGCGAGTACGAGTGGGCGAGCCGCACGAACGAGCGAACGGCGGCGAGCTACTTTCCGCACAACTTCGAGCCGGTTCGTGAGGCGGGACTCCTCGATCTCGTCGACGGAGATCGCGAGGTCGCTCCCGGCATCCGCGTCGTTCGAACCCCCGGACACACGCCCCACCATCAGAGCGTGCTCCTCGAGTCGCGCGGCGAGGCGGCGTTCTATCTCGGCGACCTCGTCCCCACCGCGGCGCATCTTCCGCTGCCCTGGATCATGGGCTACGACGTGGAGCCGCTGGTGACACTGGAGACCAAGCGCAAATACCTCGAGCGCGCCGCCGCCGAGCAGTGGCTGGTAGTGTTCGAGCACGACGCGTCTACGGCCTGGGGATACGTCGTGCACGACGGAAAGGCGTACGGGCTAGGGCCAGGGGTCAAGGGCCAAGGGCCACGGGGCGGGTAAGGGGTCGGGGGCGGGAGTCTGTCCGCGCCCTGACCCTCGCCCTTCGGCCCTTGGCCCCTGGCCCCTGACCCATTTACCACGCGTTGACCAACCCGCCCGGCGTCGCTAAGTTTCGTCCCGACAACCAGCTAAGAAGGGCGCACGCCGCCCTCACCCTTCGGCCCCGCTCACGCGGGCGTGCTGTAGGAGTTCTTGTGTGAGACACGCGCCTCAATGAGCGGGGCAGGTGTTCCCATCGCGGACTCCAGAGGGGTCCGCGTTTTTCGTTTTTCCTTCTTGGGAGGAGCACCAACCATTCAGGACAGTACCAAGCGAGTCCGCGTCAATCGGCAAATTCGCATCAGCCCGGTGCGCGTGATCGCTCCAGATGGCTCGCAGCTCGGCATTCTCGACGTGGATGTCGCGCTCGCCAGGGCTCAGGAAGAGGGGTTGGATCTCGTCGAAGTGGCCCCCACGGCGCGCCCGCCCGTCGTTCGGATCATGGATTACGGGAAGTTCAAGTTCGAGCAGGCGAAACAGGCGCGCCTCGCCAAGAAAAAGCAGCACGTCATCCTGCTCAAGGAAGTGAAGTACCGCCCGGGGATCGACGACCACGACTTCGACACGAAGACGCGGCACGCTCGGCGGTTCATCGAGGAGGGCAACAAGGTGAAGGTCACGATGATGTTCCGTGGCCGCCAGGTGGCCCACCCCGAGCTGGGAAGGGAAGTGCTCGACCGCGTCGCCACCGAGCTGGCCGACATCGGGAAGATCGAGACCGACGCGAAGCTGGAAGGGAAGAACATGACCATGATCCTCGCGCCGAAATAACGGCTCGACCATAACGAGTGTAATCGCATGCCGAAGATGAAAACCCACCGCGGCGCCGTGAAGCGGTTCAAGGTCACCGGCTCCGGAAAGGTGAAGCGCTTCAAGGCGAACAAGAGTCACATCCTCACGAAGAAGAGCGCGAAGCGGAAGCGTCGCCTTCGTCGGCCCGGGATCGTCAGCACCCGCGGCGAAGCGAAGAACATCAAGCGCCTCCTCTCGGCGTAAGGAGATCATCCCATGCCTCGCGTCAGATCGAACGTCGCGCGCTTGAAGCGCAAGAAGCAGGTAATGAAGGCCGCTCGTGGCGCCTTCGGGGGCCGGAGCAAGCTGTGGAAGGCCGCCAAGGAGACCGTCGAGCGCGGATGGCGCTACGCCTACCGCGATCGCAAGAACAAGAAGCGCGATTTTCGCCGGCTCTGGATCGTGCGCATCAACGCCGCCGCGCGGCAGCACGAGATGAGCTACAACGCGCTGATCAGTGGATTGCGGAAGGCGGGCATCGAGGTGGACCGGAAGATCCTGGCCGACCTCGCCGTGCGCGATCCGCAGGCGTTTGGCGAGCTCGCCGACAAGGCGCGGTCCGCGCTGAACGCGGCTTGAGTCGCCGCCCCTCCGGGGCGATGCTCGACACGGGCGACGGCCGCGCACTCCTCGGAAGGCGCCGCCGTCGCCCGTTCCGTTTCACCCGCACCCTTACGCGAACGTGACGCTGGACGAACTGCTGGACGCAGCCCGTTCACTCGAGCGCGACGGCCGCGACCTCATCGCGCGCGCATCGTCGGCCGAGGAGCTCGCGGCCGCCCGCACCGCCCTCGTCGGCCGGAAGAGCGGGCGCCTCACCGAGTTGATGAAAACGCTCCCCGCGCTCGCCCCCGACGCTCGGCGTGACGCGGGCGCCGCCGTGAATCGCGCCAAGGAGGCGATCGAGGCCGCGCTCTCCGCTCGTGAGGCGGAGCTGCACCGCGCCGCCCCGGCCGCGCCGCGGGTCGACCTCACGATGCCCGCCCGCCGAACCTGGCGCGGCGCGATTCACCCCGTCACGGTCGTGATCGACGAGATCCGCGACATCTTCCGGGAGCTCGGGTTCACGATCGCCGTCGGCCCGGAAGCCGAGACGGAGTGGTACAACTTCGGCGCGCTGAACTTCCCGCCGAATCACCCGGCGATGGATGCGCACGACACGCTGTACCTCTCCGATGACACGTTGCTCCGCACGCACACGTCGCCGGTGCAGATCCGCACGCTCCAGACGTACCCGCCGCCGGTGCGCGTGCTCGTGCCCGGCAACGTGTACCGCCGCGACTTCTTCGATCCGTCGCATGCCCCGATGTTCTCGCAGATCGAGGGGCTCGCGGTCGATGAGGGCATCGGCTTCGTGGATCTCAAGGCCACGCTGGTGCACTTCGTGAATCGGTTCTTCGGACGCCGGCCGACCCGCTTTCGACCGAGCTTCTTCCCCTTTACCGAGCCGTCCGCCGAGCTCGACGTGCAGTGCGGTGTGTGTGGCGGCGCCGGCTGTCCCACGTGCAAGCACACCGGCTGGGTCGAGATCCTCGGCTCCGGCATGGTGCACCCGGCCGTGCTCGACGCGTGCGGGGTCGATAGCGAGCGCTACACGGGGTGGGCGTTCGGGATGGGACCGGCGCGTGTCGCGCTGAGCCGCTGGGGCATTCCCGACATCCGCCTGCTGTACGATTCCGACGTTCGATTCCTGGAGCAGCTGGCGCAATGAACGTCTCGTACGCCTGGCTGAAGAGCTTCGTCGACTTCGACCTCGACCCGCGCGCGCTGCGCGATCTGCTCACGCAGCGTGTCGTCACCGTCGACGAGGTGCTCCCGCTGCGGGCCGACCTGGCGCCGATCGTCATCGGGCGCGTCGTCGAGTGCGCGCCGATTCCGGGCTCCGACCACCTGAGCGCGACGAAGGTCGACGCCGGCGGGGGCGAGCTGCTCGATGTCGTCTGCGGCGCGCCGAACGTCCGCGCGGGAAAGCTCTATCCCTTCGCCCCCGTGGGCACGACGATGCCGAATGGAATGAAGATCGAGCGCCGGAAGATTCGCGGCTCGGTCAGCGCGGGAATGCTCTGCTCGGCGCGCGAATTGGGGTTGGGCGAGGAGCACGAAGGAATTCTGGAGCTCGACGTCGGCGCGGCGCCGGGCACGCCATTCCTCGAGGCGCTTCCGGTCGGCGACACGCGGCTCGTGCTCGACGTCACGCCGAATCGCGCCGACCTGCTCTCGCACCTCGGCGTCGCACGCGAGATCGCCGCCGCACTCGGCAAGGACATTCGCCCACTGGTGCTGAGTGGCGCACGTGACTTCATCGGAGAGCCGACCGCCGAGCAGGAAGCGATGACGCGTCGGCTGCTCGATGAGCTCCCCACCGCCATTTCCGGGGAGCGTCTCGACGCGAGTGCGATCGCGGACGCCGTCTCGAGCCTGGTGGGGGATGAAAGCGAGGCAACCGTGTCGCTGATCGACGCGGTGCGAACCATGCCCGACCGC
The DNA here is from genome assembly GCA_025931335.1 of Gemmatimonadaceae bacterium. Lineage (GTDB taxonomy): Bacteria > Gemmatimonadota > Gemmatimonadetes > Gemmatimonadales > Gemmatimonadaceae > JAICNG01. The sequence continues at coordinate 26,873 of JAICNG010000016.1, forward strand.
CCACAGCATCGCGGCGTTACCGAGGGGCAGACCGGCTCCGTCCGCGTCGTGCTCGAGGATGCGGAAGGCTCGCCCCGGTACTGCGGCGTCGTCATTCGCGGAGTGAAGGTCGCGCCGAGTCCGCGGTGGCTCATCGACCGGATCACGGCGGTCGGCGGGCGTCCGATCAACAACGTGGTCGACGCGACCAACTTCATGCTGCACGGCTTTGGGCAGCCGATGCACGCCTTCGACGTCGCGAAGCTCGCCGGAAGCGCGGTGATCGTGAGGCGCGCCCGTCCAGGAGAGCGACTCGTGACGCTCGACGGCGTCGAGCGCACGCTCGCTCCGTCGATCACCGTCATCGCCGACGGCGAGCGGGCGCAAGCGCTCGCCGGGATCATGGGTGGCCGCGACAGCGAAGTCACTGACGACACCACCGACATCTTCCTCGAGGTCGCGAACTTCGATCCGGGGAGAACCCGCGCCGCGCGGCGGGCGCTCGCGATGTCGACCGACGCCAGTCATCGGTTCGAGCGTGGTGTCGACATCGATTGGACCCCGTTCTGGCTCGCGCACGCGGTCGCGCTCATCACGCACGTCGCAGGGGGCACGGCGGAGGAGGACGTCGACCTCTACCCCGAGCCGCGTATGCAACCGCCGCTGCGACTGCGCATCGCGCGCATCGCGAAGCTGCTGGGCGCTCCGATCGGCGCGCAGGAGGCGACGGCGCTCCTTCGCTCGATCGGATGCGTGGTCGAGCTCGTGCCGGGCACCGAGATGCTTCACGGCGACCAGGAGCTCCAGGTCGTTCCGCCCTCCTGGCGTGTGGACATGGTCAACGAAGTCGATCTCATCGAGGAAGTGGCTCGACTGCACGGGTACGACGCGTTCCCAAGCGAGCTGCGCCCGTATCGCATCGGGAACGTCCCCGATGCCCCGATCGAGCTGGTGGCGACGCAGCTGCGGCACGCACTTGTCAGCGCCGGGCTGTTCGAGGTTCGCCCGATGCCGTTCGTCAGCGGTGGGGAGGGGCACGTGCGGGTGCGGAACCCGCTCGCCGAGAACGAGGCCTTTCTTCGGCGGAACGTCGTCGAATCACTCGCGAAGCGGGCCGAGTACAACCTCGCCCACATGCAGGGCAATATCCGGTTGTTCGAGATCGGGGCTGCATTCGCGCCCTCCACTGGCCGCCTGCCTCACGAGGAGGTCCGGGTGGGTGCTCTCATCATGGGCGCCCGGCGCCCACCGCATTTCACCGAGCCAAAGCCCCCGGCGTTCGACGAGTGGGATGCGAAGGGGATCGCGGAGCTGGTTCTCGAGACCGCGTTCCCACGGCGTGAGACCGCGCTCGTGCCTCACGAGGAAGATTCTCTTTGGCACGTCACGCTCGACGGACGCCGCATTGGCGAAGTCAGGCGGGTGCGGCTCGACGCGCCGGTGTGGGCCTCGCCGGCGTTCGGCGTGGAGATCACCCTCGAGGTGGTGGCGTCGGACGATGTCGCGCCCGCGGGCCAGTCGGCGTATGGCACGGGAGAGATGCCGGCTGCACTGGGAGCGCGAGGGTCGGTCACGCCCTTCCGCCCACTTCCGGTGACCCCGGCCGCCGAGTTCGATCTCGCGCTCCTGGTGCCCAACGACATGCCCGCTGGCCAGGTGGAGGAGGTCATCCGCAAGAACGCCGGCGAGCTGCTCGAGAGACTGGCGCTGTTCGACGAGTTCCGCGGCACGGGGCTTCCGCCTGGGGTGCGCAGCGTCGCGTGGCGGTTGACGTTCCGCCATGCGGAGCGCACCCTTCGCGACAAGGAAGTCTCCGGTCGCAGGGAGAAGCTGCTACGCGCGCTCGAGGAGGAGCTCGGTGTCCGACAGCGAACGGCCTGACCTGGTCGCGTTCCGCGAGCTGGCCCACCTCATTGGGCAGCTCGGCGAAGAGATGGCGGGGTGGCGCCGCCGCGCGCAGACGGCGGAAGCGCGCGTGAAGGAGCTCGAGTCTGCCACGCCGCAGACCAAGGGCTCCAGGCATACCGCCTCGCTCGAGAAAGAGAACGTCGAGCTGCGCGCGCGCCTCGATGCGGCGCGCGATCGCGTGAAGCACCTCCTCGACCGCACCCGGTTCCTGCGGCAGCAGGGCGAGAAGGGGGCCGCACGATGAACGGCCGCAAGAGCAGTGTCCGCGTGACGATCGTCGGCGAGGAGTACACGATTCGCAGCGATGCCTCCCCCGAGCACACGCGCGCCGTCGCCGACCACGTCGATCGCGCGATCCGCGAGATCATGAACAGCGGGAGTGTCGGCGAGACCCGCAAGGCCGCCATCCTGGCCGCCCTTCAGATCACTGACGACCTGTTCCGTGCGCGCGCGGCCTCGGAGGAGATTGCCGAGGGCATGAACCAGCTCAGCGCCGAGATCCGCCGCCGGCTCCCGCCGGCGAAGCGTGTGAGCGGGGAGACGGCCGCGCAGTGATGCGCGTTGCCTTTTGCCACGCCGGCACATAGTTTCTCCGAAGTCACCGCGTTTGGCGTAGACCCAAGCGCCCTTTGTAGTTAGGCCGTTCCGTCACGCGCCCTTCGCCGGCGCTCGATCGAACGGCTCGCGTCAGAGGGACTGGGCCGGCCCAACGGTGTTCTTCCCGACTCCGCAGCGGATAATCGCTGCGTTGGAGCATAAATACATGACCGATACCGCGATCTATGCCGCGTTGGGCGTGCTCGTTATCCTCGCCTTCGCGGCCTTTTTCTTTGTCGGCAGGGCAGCCGGCCGCACGGCCGAGCGGAAGGCGCAGGCCGCGGCGCGGGCCGGGGCGGAGGACGCGGCGAGGCGAATCCTCGACGATGCCCAGCGCGAAGCCGATACGCTTCGCAAGTCGGCGGTGGTGGCTGGGAAGGAAGAGACGATCAAGCTGCGCGAGTCCTGGGAAGGAGAGGCGGCGCGGCGCCGAGAGGAGGTCGAGCGGGCGGAGAAGCGCGTTCAGGAGCGAGAGACGGCGCTCGACCGCAAATTCGACATCCTCGAGCAGCGCGACAAGGAGATCGGGCGTCGCGCCAGCGAGCTGGGACGGAAGGAAAAATCGGTCTCGGAGCGGGACGCCGAGCTCGACCACATGCTCAGCGAGGAGCGCCGGCGGCTGGAAGCCCTGGCGGGGATGTCCGCCGAGCAGGCCAAGGCCGAGCTGATGGGACGGATGGAGGAGCAGGCCCGCGCCGATGCCGCGAACAGCTTGCGCGAGATCCGCGAGAGCGCCCGTCGCAACGCCGAGCGCGAGGCGAAAAAGATCGTCGCCCTCGCGGTGCAGCGGGTGGCCGCCGATCACACCGCCGAGATCACCGTATCCTCCGTCGCGCTGCCGAACGACGAAATGAAGGGACGCATCATCGGCCGTGAGGGGCGCAACATCCGGGCGTTCGAGCTGGCCACCGGCGTCGACGTCATCATCGACGACACGCCGGACACCGTCGTCGTCTCCGGCTTCGACCCCGTGCGGCGCGAGATCGCGCGGCTGTCGCTTCAGAAGCTCGTCGCCGACGGACGCATCCACCCCGGGCGCATCGAGGAGGTCGTCGCGAAGTCACGGAAGGAGGTCGAGCAGTCGATTCAGGAGATGGGGGAGCAGGCCGCCTACGAGGCGGGCGTGAACGGGCTGCACCCGGAGCTCGTGAAGCTCGTCGGCCGCATGCACTATCGAACCAGCTACGGCCAGAACATTCTGCTCCACTCCAAGGAAGTGGCACACCTCGCCGGCATCATGGCGCAGGAGCTCTCCCTCGATGCCGTCATGGCGCGGCGCGGGGCGCTCTTGCACGACATCGGCAAGGTGCTCACGCACGAGCACGAGGGCACGCACGTGCAGCTCGGGGTGGAAGTGGCGACGAAATACGGCGAGAATCCGCTGGTCGTGAACTGCATCGCCGCTCACCATGACGATGTGCCTCACGAGAGCGAGATCTCCGTGCTCGTCCAGGCGGCCGACGCGATCTCCGGTTCCCGCCCGGGCGCGCGGCGTGAGGCCTTCGAGACCTACGTGAAGCGGCTCGAGGGCATCGAGAAGATCGCCGGGAGCTATCGCGGAGTCGAGAAGGTGTTCGCCATTCAGGCCGGCCGCGAGGTGCGCGTCGTCGTGCGCCCCGACGAGGTCGACGATGTCCGCATGAATTCGCTCTCGGAGGAGATTGCCCGCCGCATCGAATCGGAGCTCCAGTATCCCGGGCAGATCAAGGTGGTGGTCATCCGCGAGACACGGGCGGTGGACTTTGCCCGCTGACGTAATCGATGGCGCCGCGATCGGCGCCTCGATCCGCGCCGAGGTAGGACGCCAGGTCGCTGCGCTGCGGGGGCGTGGCGTGCGCCCGGGGCTCGCCGTGATTCTCGTCGGCGACGATCCGGCGAGCCACGTCTACGTCCGGATGAAAGGCAGGGCGTGCGAGGAGGCGGGCATGCACTCCGTCACCATGCGCCTCGACGCGGCGACTTCCCAGGAGGAGCTGCTCGCCCAGATCGATGTCCTCAACGCCGATCCGCTCATCCACGGCATTCTCGTGCAGATGCCGGTGCCGAAGCAGATCGACGCGGACGCGGTCGTTCGCCGTATCCGTCCCGAGAAGGACGTCGACGGCTTTCATCCGATCAACGTCGGCAAGGTGTTCATCGGCGAGCGCGACGGATTCTCCCCCGCGACTCCCGCCGGTGTGCTTCAGCTGCTCCTCCGCAGCTCCGTGGATCCCGCGGGAAAGCACTGCGTGATCCTGGGGCGCAGCAACATCGTCGGAAAGCCGATGGCGTCGCTCCTCGTGCAGAACGCGCCAGGGGGCAACGCGACGGTCACCGTCTGTCATTCGCGAACCCCCGATCTCGCGGCGCACGCGAAGCGCGCCGACATTCTCATCGTCGCCATCGGCCGGCCGAAGATGGTGACCGCCGACATGGTGAAGCCGGGCGCGGTCGTGATCGACGTGGGCGTGAACCGCGTGGATGATCCGAACGCGAAGAAGGGCTACTCCCTCGTCGGCGACGTCGACTTCGCCGGTGTGAGCAAGGTCGCGTCGAAGATCAGCCCCGTGCCGGGGGGCGTGGGCCCGATGACGATCGCGATGCTGCTCTCCAACACCCTGCGCGCCGCGGAGCGCATGCACGCGTGAGGCAGCGACGGGGACGCGTGGCCGCGCCGGTCGAGGACGTCGCGCCCGAACCATCCCTGTTCGGCGAGGCGACGCCGCCACCGCACCGATCCTCGGCGCGCACGCGCGGTGCACCGGGGCGGCTGCGGCCGGCGCCCGAGCATCTCGCGATCAGCGTCAGCACGCTCACCAACCTGGCGCGCGAGATCGTCGAAGGCGCGTTCGTGCCCCTCTGGATTCGTGGAGAGGTCACCGACTTCAAGGCGCATCGCAACGGTCACTGGTATTTCTGCCTCCGCGATGAGGCATCGCAGGTGCGGTGCGTCGTCTGGAATTCGCAACAGGATCGCATTCCCGCACCGCCTGACGAGGGCATGCAGGTGCTGGCCTTTGGCCGGCTGACGGTGTATCCCTCGCGCGGCGACATGCGCTTCGTCGTCTCGCGCCTGGCCGCCGAGGGCGATGGGTTGTGGCGCAAGGCCCTCGACCTCGCCATTGCCCGCCTTCAGCGGGACGGCCTGCTCGCTCCCGAGCGCAAGCGCAGCCTCGCCCGCTACCCGCGGCGCGTGGCGATCGTGACGAGTCCGGACGGCGCGGCGTTGCGCGACATCATCGCCGTGGTCCGGCGGCGGTGCGCGTCGGTCGAGCTCGTCGTCGTGCCAGCCAAGGTGCAGGGCGAAGGCGCGGCGGAAGAGCTCGTCGCGGCGATCGCGCGCGCCTCGCGGTGGCAGGAGTGTGACACGCTCATCGTGGGGCGCGGCGGCGGAGCGCGCGATGACCTGTGGGCGTTCAACGATGAGCGCGTCGCCCGCGCGCTCGCCGCGTGTCCCATCCCGACCATCTCGGCGGTCGGGCACGAGGTGGACGTCACGCTGTGTGATCTCGTCGCCGACCTCCGCGCCGCAACCCCGTCGGCGGCGGCCGAGGCCGCCGTTCCGGTACTGGACGACATGCGCGATGCGGTCACCGCCACGACCGTTGCCTTGCGAGCCGCGCTTCAGCGCTCGCTCAACAATGCAAGGTCCCGTCTTGCCCGAACCGTGCGCGACGTCGGCCGCACGGCGCAGCGTGCCATCGAGCGACGCCGCGCGCAGGTGCAGACGCTCGCCGCACGCCTCGACGCGCTCAGCCCGCTGTCGACGCTCGCGCGCGGGTACTCGATCGCGCGCGATGCCGACGGTCACACGCTGTCGTCGGTCGACGAGTTCCCGATCGGCGACGGGTTTACGCTCCTGGTGCGCGATGGCGAAGTGACGGCTCGCGCCGAGAAGGCCATCCGGCGCCCCCTCGATCCCTTCGATCCCCTCGATCCCCTCGACCCCCTATGACCTTCGCCTCCGATCTCACGCGGCTCGAAGCCATCGTCGCCGAGCTGGAGCGCAACGACCTCCCGCTCGACCAGGCGCTGACACTCTTCGAGGAAGGCGTCGCGCGCATACGGAGCGCCTCCGATCAGCTCTCCCATGCCGAGGCACGAGTCCAGCAGCTGCTCGAGCAACCGGACGGGACGTTTCGGCTTGATCCGCTTGGCGGCTGACGAAGTCCCCCCTTCGCTGGCCGCGGCGCAGCGCAGCATCGAGGCAGCTCTGGTACGCGTGTGCGATCGAGGGCTCGCCGGTGTGCTGGCACCGATCGCCGACGCGGTACGCTACAGCATGCTCGGCGGCGGAAAGCGGTTGCGTCCCCAGCTCGTGCTGGCCGTGTATCGCGCCGCTGGAGGAAAGGGCGACGCGAGTCTCCTCGCCGCGTCGGTCGAGATCGTCCACGCCTATTCGCTCGTCCACGACGATCTGCCGTGCATGGACGATGACAGCGTGCGACGCGGGCGCCCCACGCTGCATCGCGTGTACGGCGTGACGGTGGCGACGATTGCCGGTGTGACGATGGTCCCCTTCGCGGCGCGGACGGCGCTCGAGGGCGCACAGGCGCTCGGGTTGCCCCTGGAAGCGTGCGGCAGCATCGTTCGAGAGTTGATGCGTGCGTCCGGCGCGGGAGGTATGGTGGGAGGCCAGCTGCTGGATCTCGAGGGGGAGGGGAAGCCGCTGACGCTCCCGGATCTGGAGCGCATTCACCGAGCGAAGACGGGCGCGCTCATCGCCGCCTCCGTGCGCATTGGCGCCACGGCCGCCGGCGCGAGCGGCTCACGCGCGACGGCGCTCGACCGCTATGGCGGGTCGGTGGGTCTGGCCTTCCAGATCGCCGACGACGTCCTCGACGCGACTGCCACCTCGGAGCAGCTCGGCAAAACGGCTGGCCGGGACGCCGCGCTCGGCAAAATCACCTACCCGGCCGTGCTCGGCGTCGATGGCGCGATCGCCCGCGCGAGTGAGCTCGCGGACGAAGCCTGTCAGGCACTCGAGGCGGTGAATCTGCTGACGCCGGAGCTCGAGCACCTGGCGAGGTTTTCTGTTTCCAGGCGGAGCTGAGGGGCAAGCCCACACGGGGGTCGAAGGGATCGATGGGATCGAAGGGATCAAAGGGCGAGACCCCGCGACTCGAGGCCCCTGGACCCCGTCGATCCCCCTCGATCCCTTCGGCACCTTGCCGCATGCGGTTCCAACGAGCCACAGGCTAGATTTCGAGGAGCACGAACCGCCGCACCCACAGCATGAAGTCACCCATGTCGATCCTCGCTCGTCTCGAGTCCACCGCTGACCTGAAATCGCTCTCGCGCGATGAGCTGCGCGCGCTCGCCACCGAGATTCGAGAGCAGCTCATCGACACGTGCTCGCGCACCGGCGGCCACATCGGCGCAGGCCTTGGCGTCGTCGAGCTCGCCGTCGCGCTGCACCACGTCTTCGACACGCCGGTCGATCGGCTGGTCTGGGACGTCGGACACCAGGGCTACCCGCACAAGCTCCTCACCGGTCGCAGAGACCGTATGGAGACACTCCGGCAAGCGGGCGGCATCTCGGGCTTTCTCAAGCGGGCCGAGAGCGAGTACGACACGTTCGGCGCCGGACACGCCGCGACCGCGATCTCGGCGGCACTCGGCATGGCGACTGCCCGCGACATCCGGGGCGAGAAGTTCAAAGTGGTCGCCGTCGTCGGCGACGGCGCGCTCACCTGCGGCTTGTCCTACGAAGGGCTGAACAACGCCGGCGCGTCGGACCGGGACATCCTGGTGGTGCTCAACGACAACGAGATGTCCATCGCGCCGAACGTCGGCGCCATCTCCCGCTACCTCGGCTCCGTGCAGCGGAATCCGATCTACAACCGCGTGCGCAGCGCCATCGGCAACATCGTCGACGACCTTCCCGGTCCGCTGTCGGCGGTTGGCTCGGTCGTTCGGAAGTGGGAGGAATCGGTCAAGGCATTTCTCACACCCGGCGTGCTGTTCGAGGAGCTCGGCTTTCGCTACTTCGGTCCGATCGACGGACACGACCTCGACGCGCTCGTCGACACGCTGGCCGCGGTTCGTGACCTGGAGACGCCGCGGCTCGTGCACGTCATCACACAAAAGGGGAAGGGATTCCCGGCCGGCGCGCACGATGAGAAATGGCACGCGCTTCCGCCGGGACACGATCCCGCGACCGGCAAGCAGCTCAAGCAGTCGTCCGCAAACCCCGCGTACACGGCGGTGTTCGGCAAAGGGCTGACCGAGCTTGCAACCGAGCGGGCCGACGTCGTCGCGATCACGGCGGCGATGCCGACGGGAACGGGAACCAACACCTTCAGCCGCGCCCATCCCGACCGGTTCTTCGACGTCGGCATTGCCGAGGGCCACGCCGTCACTTTCGCGGCCGGCATCGCGACGCAGGGGCTCCGGCCGGTGGTCGCGATCTACTCCACGTTCCTCCAGCGAGCCTACGACAACATCATCCACGACGTGGCGATCCAGCACCTGCCGGTGGTGTTCTGCATGGATCGCGCGGGCCTCGTTGGAGAGGACGGCCCCACCCACATGGGGCTCTACGACATTGCCTACATGCTCGCGGTTCCGGGGATGACGGTGACGGCGCCCATGAACGCGCGCGAGATGCTGGGCTTGCTCCGCACCGCCGTCTCGCACGCCGGCCCGTTCGCGTTGCGATATCCGCGCGACACCACGCCCGACGGTGTGCCCTCCATGGCGGAGATCGAGCCGGTGCCGTACGGGACGTGGGAGGTGGTGCGCAGGGGGAGCGACTTCGCCATTCTGGCGACCGGCACGATGGTGCTTTCCGCGGTCGAGGCCGCGAACGCACTCGCGCCGTCGGGGATCGACGTGACGGTCGTGAACTGCCGCTTCCTCAAGCCGTACGACGCGCTCACGCTCGCCGGTGTGATCGCGGACCACAAGCAGGTGCTCGTGGTGGAAGAGGGCACGGTCGTCAACGGGTTCGGCGCGCTCATGGCGCGGGTCATCGAGGAGCTCGACCACACCGTGCGCGTCGGCACGCACGGGGTGCCCGATTGCTTCATCGAGCAGGCGCCTCGAAAGGCGCAGCTGGCGGCGGTGGGCCTCGACGCGGCGGGGATCGCGCGGCGGGTGCGTGCCCAACTCGAGAGCGAGGCGCTCGCCGGGTGACGCGGCTCGGCGTCGTCGGCAACCGGCGCTACGAGGGCCTCCCCGAGATTCTGCGTCGCATTGCGCGGCGGGCACCGGCGTTAGGCATGACGATCGCGTTCGAGCGCGGGCTGGCCGAGGTGGCCGGCGAGGGCGAGATCATCGAGGACGGCAGCACGATCGATGGGCTGCTCACGCTCGGTGGCGACGGGACGATGCTCCGCGGTGCGCGACTCCTCGGTGGCCGCGAGGTTCCCATCCTCGGTGTGAACCTCGGACAGCTCGGATTCCTGACCGCCTGTGGACTCGATCAGCTGGACGACGCGCTCGATCGGTTCGCGCGCGGAGATTATCTCGCCGAGATGCGCATGCAGCTGGAGGCGCACGCGCAGACCATCCGCGGTGAGGAGCGCCGGAGCTGGCTCGCGTTGAACGACGTCGTCCTGCACAAGGGCGGTTTCGCGCGCGTCGTGAAGCTGCGGGTCCTCGTGGACGACGAGGACGTCGGCGTGTACGCCGCCGATGGCGTCATCATCTCGACGCCGACCGGATCGACCGCGTACAACCTGTCGGCCGGTGGCCCGGTCGTCCTGCCGACGCAGCATCTCATTATCACCACGCCCATCTCCCCGCACACCCTCGCCATTCGCCCCCTCGTCGTGCCGGCCGACTCCGAGGTCACGGTGCGCGCGGAAGATGGCCCCGAAGAGCTTCTGGTGACGATCGACGGCCAGGTGGGAACAATGTTCGCGCCTGGAGACTCGCTCGTGGTGCGGCGCGCGTCGGCGTCGGCCATCGTCGTGCGCTTCTCCGAGACCACCTTCTTTTCCGTGCTCCGGCGCAAGCTCGGCTGGGGCGGGTTGCGCGAGCGCGACGAGGGGAAGTAGTGCTTACCGAGCTGCGCATCCGCAACTTCGCCATCATCGAGTCGCTGACGCTGCCGCTCGCCCCCGGCTTCAACGTGCTCACCGGGGAAACGGGCGCGGGCAAGTCGATCATCGTCGGCGCCCTCGGGCTCCTCCTTGGTGAGCGAGCCAGCGCCGACCTCATCCGCACCGGCGCCGAGCGCGCGGTGGTCGAGGGTGTGTTCGACGTCGCCGACAAGGCCGAGGTCGCGCGCATGCTCGACGAGCGCGGGATCGAGCTCGAGGAGGGCCGCGTCGTGCTGCGCCGTGAGGTCGCGGTTGCCGGACGCACGCGCGCCTGGATCAACGACACGACCACCACCGCCGCGGCCCTGGCCGAGATCGGCCGCGCCCTCGTGAACCTGCACGGACAACATGAGGCGCAAACGCTGCTCGACGAGGAATCGCAGCGCGGCATTCTCGATGCATTCGGCGCTGCGACGGAGCAGGCGACGAAGGTAGCGGCGGCGCACCGCGCGCTGGCCGAGATTACGCGAGACATCGAGACGCTGGCGACCCGCCGGGCAGATGCGGAGCGCCGCGCGGACTATCTGCGCCACGTCGTGCGCGAGATAGACGAGGCGCGTCTGCGTGAGGGGGAGGAGGTGACCCTCGAGGAGGAAGCGCGACGGCTCGAGAACGCGGAAGAGCTGCGCTCCTCGGCCGCGGGTATGGTCGCCGCCCTGGAAGGAAGTGACGAAGCGGTGCTCCATGCGCTCGCGCACGTGCAGCGCTCGCTCGCCCACGTGCTGAAGATCGATCACTCGATCGGTCACCTCCAGGAGCTCTTCGACAGCGCCTTCTACGCGCTGGAGGAGCTCTCCCGGGAGCTCTCGGAGTACGAGGAATCGATCGACCTGGATCCCGCGCGCCTCACCGAAGTGCAGAGCCGTCGCGATCTCCTCTTTCGGCTGACCAAGAAGTACGGCCCCACGATCGGTGACGCGCTCCGCATCGCTCGTGAGGCACGCGAGGAGCTGAGCCTGGTCGACGGCGCGGGGTTCGATCTCACGGCGCTCGAGACCCGCCGCGAGGCGGCTCGCGCACGGCTGGCGGAAGACGCGAAGCGCCTCACGAGCCTTCGCACCGCCGCCGCGGAGCGCCTATCGCGCGCGGTCGACGAGGTGCTCCCCGAGCTGGGAATGCCCGAGGGACGCTTCACCGTCGCGCTGCGCCCGCGCGACCCGGTTCAGTCGACCGGGGCCGAGGACGTCGAGTATCGCGTCGCGCTGAACGTGGGCCACGACGCTCGTCCCCTCGCGAAGGTGGCATCGGGGGGTGAGCTGTCGCGCGTCATGCTCGCGCTCAAGACCATCCTCGCGCGCCTGGATCGCGTACCGACGCTCGTGTTCGACGAGGTGGACGCGGGCATCGGCGGCCGCGTGGGGCTCCAGGTGGGCGACACGCTGCGCGGCGTCGCGCAGCACCACCAGGTGTTCGCGATCACCCACCTGCCGCAGATCGCGGCGCGCGCGCATCACCACATCGTCGTCACGAAGGGCGCGCGCGAGGGCGTAACGGCGGCCGATGTCAGCGTCGTCGATGCCGAGGCGCGCGTCAGCGAGATCGCCCGAATGCTCGGCGGCGACGCCGAGAGCGACATCTCGCGGGCACACGCGCGGGAGCTGCTCGGGAAAGGTGCTCGAGGTCCTCGAGGTGCTCGACGTGCTCGAGGAGAAGGGCAGTCCCCTCGAGCACCTTGAGCACCTCGAGCACCTCGACCACCTCTAGAAAACGTACGCCCGCACGTGCATCACGCCGACACTCACCTTCGGCGTTTTCCCGCCGCTGCCGCGGATGGACTCTCCATACTGAAGGAATAGTTCGAGCGGGATTCGTGCGCGCTTGCGGGCCACTGAGGTGAGCGTCGAGTACCCGAGTCCGATCGAGACCCGGTCCTCGCGTTGCTCGGTCTCCGCATCCAGCACCGCGGCATCGAGCGTGACGGGCTCGCCCAGGTCGTCGGTGACATCGAAGCGTCCGGTGTGCCGATCCTCGGCTTTCCGACGCACCCGGTACTGCGCCATCAGGGAAAAGAAGCTGCCGAGCGCGATGCGAGGTGTGACCTCGGCATCGATCACGTCGCCGAGGTCCCGGTCCACCTCGTGCCGACGCCAGTACGCGGCGAACGGCTGGTGGGGGCCGGTGATGCGCGCGATCTCCCGATCCGGAAGCTGCCATACGTAGCGACCGCCGAATCCGAGCGCGACGCGCGTGCCGAGCTGGAGGTCCCATCGCGTGCGAACCTCGACATCGTTCTGTCCGTCTCCGCTGGGAATGTCCACGAAGTCGTCGGGATTGTCGGCGCGGCCGGTGCCCAGGCGGAAGGTCGCCCCCACCAGGACGCGCAGACCGCTCCCGTATCGCTGGAGCGTGTCCCGCCTAACGGTATTGACGAGTTGCAGTGACGCGCCGACCTCTATGTCGCCGACGCTCGTCGACGTGCGCGACTCCAGCGGCTCGGCGCGGACGCCGAACGCCGGGTCGGTGAGGATTCGCAGCATGTCGCGGAGGCCGGCGATCGTCGCCCCCGCCGGCCCGGTCGACATGATGTCGGTGATGTCGTAGCTGGCGAACGACTGCGCGAAGGTGCCGATGCGTGTGCGAATCGCGGCATCGAGAGCGCTGTTGGCGAGTGGGACGAACGGCGACGATCCGGGGGAATACACGTCATCGAGGCCGCCGGCGAACGCGCTGGCGGAGGTCGCAAGCTCCTGCGCTTCGGGGAGGCGCGCCTGCGGACAGCGCGGATCGGGATTGCCGGGATCGGCGCAGGCCGCGATGAGCGCCTCGAGCGCGGTGACCGCGCTGGCGAACTGCGCGAGGAGCGCGGCGTTCTGGTTGATGGCGTCGTCGCTGTCGAGCGCGGGGTTGATGCCGACGTTGCCTTCGTTGAGGGCCCGGTTCGGGCTGAACAGCACGCCCGAGCGGGTACGGACGATTGGCACGACCACCCCGAATGAGAGGCGCCCGCCGATGCCCACCTCGGCCGAGAGCGGGACGCGCAAAACGCTCGCGTCGTGGTCCACACGCGTGCGACCGAGCGACACGCGCACGTCGGGCAGCCCGGTGAGCGACGGGAGGCGCTGTTGCATCGGCGCGAGGATCGACAGACGGGAGGCGTCGAGCGAGTCCGTCGACAAATCGGTCGCCAGCGACTCCGCCTCGCCGTCGGCGCGATAGCGCTGATCGAAGCGCGTCCACGTGGGTGCGAGCCCGAGCCGCAACGCTCCGCGGGAGAGAACGATCGCGTCCTCTCCGAACGACAGCGGGCCTTGTGCGAGCGCGCCGGTCGCGAGAACCGCGGCCGCGAGCATGGCGCGGAAAAGACGAAGGACGGCCGACACGTGGAGGAGGGAGGGGACTAAGTCGTTACGACGTAAGATGAAGCAACGCGTACGCCGTTGACGGATCGCCGGGGAGGCTACCATCCTTCGCACTCCGTTGTCAACTCGAACGCACTTCATGTCTCGCCTTCCCGCGCCCGCCATCGCCTGGCAGCTGACGGGCAACCATTGGCTGGCGCTCCCATGCATCGATCCGAGCGACGGGTCGTTGCGCGCCCTTGGCGTCCTGCATCGCGGTGCGCGCGCCGCGGTCGAGATCGCCGGCGCTCCGGACTTTCTCACCGGCGAGGGCGCGCCGCTGCTCCGGCCGGCGCTGCGGATCGATGGCGTCGAGCGCCCGTTAGGCACGGTGGGCCTGGCGTGGGAGCGCGCCATGGAGTGGATCCCCACGTTCACGTCCAGCGTCGACTCGCTGCTCGTGCGCGGGACGCTGTTCGCCCCCCACGGTCGCGACGCCGATGTCGCGGGAGCCGTGTACGCGCTCGCCATCGACAACCGCGGCGCCGCGCCGGCGCGAGTGGAGGTGACCTTCGAGGGCACGCTCGGTCATCGGCAGATCCGCGTTCGCACGCCACGGGCCGCCGATGACGCGCATGTGGTGGTGGACGCGCCGGACGGTGTGGTGCTGCTCGAGGGTGCCGCGCTCCCCGGACTCGCTGCCCTCGCCATTGCCGCCGACGGCGATGCACGGGTCACCGTCGAGCACGGTGCGTTCGCGATACGACGGGAGGTCGTCGTGCCCGCCGGCGGACGCGCGCACGCCGCCGTGTATCTCGCGGTCGGCCCCGAGCGCGACGGCGCCCGCGCGACCGTCGCGGTGATGCGCCGCCGCGGATGGAGCGAGCTCCTCGCCGCCACGCGCGATGCGTTGCGCGCACTCGAGCAGACCGTTGGACACGACGGCGTCGACCGCCTGATCAACAGCAACCTCCTGTTCGCGTATTTCTACGGCGCCGGCCGGGCGATCGACGACGGGCACCTCTACCTCGTGCGAACGCGCGCCCCCTGGCATGGCCTCGGCGTCACGGTGCGTGAATGGGAAGCGCTGTCGTGGACGTTGCCGGCCGTGCAGCTCGCCGATGCGCCGCTCGCCCGCGAGCTGCTGCTGCGCGCCTGCGAGGTTCTCGGCTACGTGCCGGGCGAAGGCCTGCACTACTTCGACGGAACGATGTTCGAGCCCGGCTTCACGCTCGAGGGGCTGGCGTCGTACGCGCTCGCGACCGACCGCTACATCCGGGCGACGAACGATGACCACATCGTCGAGGAGCCGATTCTGGCCGAGACGCTCTACGTCTCGTCGGAGGATCTCGCGGTGCGACGCGATGAGGACGTTCCCCTGTACTCGACGGAGATTCTTCCCTCCGGCCTGACCGCGCCCCTTCCGTACACCCTTCACGGGAACGCCGTCGTCGCGCAGATGCTCGACGTGTTGAGGCGGACGCTCGACCAGGAGACCGCGAATCGGCTCGAGGAGCCGGATGCGGTGCGAGCGGCGCTCATGCGCCATTTCGTGGTCGACAAGGGAGGCAAGCCCGCGCTCGCGAGCGCCATCGACCTCGATGGGCACACGGTCGACGGCGATGACCCCATCGCCTCCACGTACTGGCTACCCCTGTACGACGCGGTGCAGCGCGATGACTCGCTCTACCGCCGCACGGTGCGGGGCGTCGCGTCGGCCCCGGAGCACCTCGCGCATCAGTGCGCGCGACTCATGGGGCCGGACGCGGCCGACGTGCTGCGCTGGCTGCGGCGCGCGCCACTCGACCATGGGATCGCGGCAGAGATCGTGGACGCCGACGGCCGGGCGACCGCGAACGGCGGCGACGCCGCACTCTCCGGCTTGCTGGCCTGGTCGGTCTGGTACGCCGTGCACGCCCTCGGCGTGCGTCCGTGAGGTCTCGTGCTTGTCGGCCGCGGCACGGAGGGCTAATTTTCGGCTCGTCGCGGGAATAGCTCAGTTGGTAGAGCACAACCTTGCCAAGGTTGGGGTCGCGGGTTCGAGTCCCGTTTCCCGCTTGAGAGCCGGGGTCGTGAGACCGGGGTCGAGGGATCAAGGGTTCGAGGGATCGAGGGACCAATCGCGCCCTCGATCCCGCGACACCTTGAACCCTCGACCCCGGCTTCTTCCGCCCGGGTGGCGAAACCGGTAGACGCGGGGGACTTAAAATCCCCTGGGGGCAACCCCATGTCGGTTCGAGTCCGGCCCCGGGCATGATGCGCTTCCTGAGCGGCGTGAGCACGCCTGCGCACTCGATCAGCAGATGGCGATCGATCGCCTGGTGTCCACGTACTTGCGCAGTGCGCCCGTCGACCGCATGCTCGTGTGGACGACGCGAACGGGAACGAGCGACCACGGCAAGGTCACGCTCGCCGAAGTCGAATCCATGATGCCGCTGTGCTCGACGATCGCGATCGTCGATACGCAGATCTGTGCCGCCGTCATGGACGCGCCCACCAACGGACGCACGCCTTCAGCGCGCCGGAGTTCGTCTGCTGGGTCGAGGAGGGTTCCATGTTGCGGACGAGAGCGTTGGTTCACGCGACCATCTGCACGCTGGCGTTGTGGGGCTCCGGAGTGGCGCTCGGTGCACAGGCCGTGGTGCCCGCCGGCGACGCCTCCGCCCGGCCCGACTTCCCGCCGCGGCGAGCGTACAATCACGCTCACGACGTTCAAGATCGCTACGAGCCAATCAACGACGTGACGCGAGTGTTCCTCGACTTGAGTTCGAACAACGTCCTGCCACTGCTCTATGGTCCCGTCGTGCACCTGACGATCGAGTCGCGCTACCAAGGAGCGGCGCCAGCCACGCCACCCGAATCGGTGCTCGTCACCGTCCGGGTGTATCGGATGAGTGTGGCGCTCGGGCGCGAAGTGTCCGTCGTCGCTCGGACGCTCGCGCTGTCCACGGCGCTGGGAAACCGCACCTCAGCCGACGCGTGGCCCGCCGTGACCTCAGGCGGCGTCGGCGGATCATTGCTTTCCTTCGTGCCTGACGACGGGTCGAAGGGCAATCGTGTCTCACCACCAGCGTGGCGCGCGAGTCTCAGCGCCGCCTCGGCCGGGTCACGATTGATGCTGGTCATGGACAGCGCCGGCGTGCAATTCGCCAGCGGCCGATGGCTGCCGATCGTGGCCAACATCGTCGATACGTGGAAGCACCCGGACGAGGTAACCGCGTCGCTGTCGTCGCCTACCGGGCGGGGTGGTTTTTTTTCGCTGGACGTGATGCCTGGTGACCTCCGGCAGGCGCTGGGGCGCGGAATGACGATCCACGTCACCGAAGAGGCGCATCAGGCATGGCTCCCGCTCGAGGCCTTGTTGCAGATGGCGAGCGCGCCCGCGGCGGTGAAGGCGCGACTGCTCCAGGTAGATTTTCAGCTCGACAGATCGAAGCTGGAAGCCGTGCGCGACTTCACCAGCCGTCTGGCGCCCCGTTAGGCGCCGCGTTTCCGCCGCGCGCCGACCTCTGGCTCAGGCGGTATGCGACGAAGCGGCCGACCGGGCCGCCGCCGCGTTCTGGACACTGGCTGCGGCGGACCGTATGTTCTGGGCGACGCCTCGAATCGCACACGGGCCCCACGTGTTTCTCGGCGGCCATCGGCGATCTGGCAGCATGCCGAGAGGGCTCGTCCTGCCCGTAAGCGCCCACACTTCCCTTGCGGTCGCCAGGAAGGGTTTTGACGATGAACCCGAAGTGGAGCCTCCCAGTCGCTGCGGCGCTGGCAGCCGGCGTCGTCCTCTCAAGTCGTGCGCCCGCCCAGCTGCTCGTCACCGAGCTCCCGGCGCTGTACCGCGGACCCTTTACCTGTGCAGCGAAGTTCCCCGGGTCGTTTCTCGACCTCGGTACCGCAGCGTGTTGGCAGTGTCCGTCCACCCATCCCAGACGTACGATCTTTGCGGTCACGGCCGGGAACGCGTGCGAGCGGCCGGCGCAGACGTTGTATCGCAAGGCGTATGGTCCGGAGAATCCAACGGGCTGGTTGGGCACCGACTGCCGAAGTGGGTGGTTTCTCCATTGGGACAAGAAGTGCTACAGTTGCGGCTCGGGCTACTCCCGAACCGCAGACCCAAATATCGCCAGCACGAAAGCGTGTGTGCGCGTCGTACCCCCGGCGTGGACTAGCGCGACCAAGAAAGGCGTCGAGGGTTGCCCGGCCGGCGCGTTCAGGAACGCTCTCACCGCTAACTGCTACTCCTGCCCGCCTGATTACTCGAGAAACGCCGTGGTCGCGGACGACCTGACCAAGGTGAACGCGTGCTCAAAAGTCGCCGTCGGGGTACACGACGAAACGCGCGCGAAGTTCGAGGCGGCGAAGGACACCTACATCCAAACCCGAGATGAATTGGGCCGGATTGCTGCCTCGATGACCGTTCGCGAGCCGGCGCTGGCTGGATTCGACGCTGCCGCGCGCACCGTGATAAAGGAGCTGGTCGACGGTTCTCTGATGTACCAGAACGGATTCGATGCGGCGAGTTTGGTGATTAGCGTCGGAGCGGCGGCCGTGGTGGGCTACTCGCATTTGTATGGCTATGTGATGACCAAGGTCAACGGAGTGCCTCAGTGCCGGAAGATCTGGGCAAATACGTTCAGCGCTGGCGCGTCGCTCGGTGGCGGTGCAGTCATCGAGATCGCCCTCTCGAAGGGGGTGAGCGCCGTGCCGAGTGAGACGAACGGGTTTCAGGTCCTGGCTGCGTATCCACCCGTGTCTGGCGGATGGAGCCTGGCCTGGGACGCTACCTCGGGCGCCCTCAACAGCTCGGCGTACAGCTTCGGTCCCGGCTTCTCGCTGGAGGTGAACGGTGACTACGTTCACAGCTGGGAGGAGACGGGCAAGGTGGTCGCGTGCGACCAGCTGACGTGGGGAGGCGGCTGGGCGACGCTTTAGGGCGACCTCAACGTGTGCGATGCAGACGAGGGCGACGCTTCCGCGTCGCCCTCGTTATGCCATGACGCCAACCATCAGGGCTTCTTGGCGGGCTCGACGTGCGCAGCCGGCTGCGGCCCGGCGATGCGCAGACTCTCCTCGAACATCGCCTTCTCCGTGTCCTGCATCAGATCGAAGTGGCGAACGTTGAGCTCCAGCGTGCGCTGCCAATACGCCACGGCTTCAGCGTGGCGCCCGAGCTCGGCCGCGGCGATCGCCATCCAGCTCCACGCCGACGAGTTGTTGGGATCGCGCTCGACCAGGCCGCGGAACTCGGCGAACGCCTGCTCGTGCTCTCCCAGCGTGCGGAGGGCGTAGGCGATGTGCCAGGTGACTGACGGGTCCGAGGCATCGATCGCACGCGCGTCGCGGAAGTGCGCGAGCGCTTCGGCCGTCCGCTTCATCCGGGCCAGCACCATGCCGGCGCCGTAGTGCGCCTCGAAGTTGCGCGGATCCAGGCGAATCGCGTGCTCCAGCTCGGCGAGCGCCTGAGCGTCCTGGCCAAGCGCGACGTGCGAGGCCGCGAGGCGCGTGTGGAGCTTCGGTTGACCGGGGTTGTTCGCGATCGCATCACGACACGCGTTCCGTCCCGCCTTTCCCGCCTCGGCCTCGAGGCACGGCGCGTTGGCGTCCAGCCGGGTGGTGATGGTGCGCGGGTGACAGGCGGCGCTCATCACGACGAGCGCGGCGCAAGCGAGTGTCGGCCGCATGGGGGTGCTCCTTCGCTGCAGGTACGACGTGCGGTGGAGGGGACAGCATGACCGCGGGGTCGGTCGCTCCGCCTCGCACTACAGGAAGGACGGTCGGTCACGACCGGTGGCAACGCGAAGGAATCCCGGCCCTCTTTGGAACCAGGGGTCAGGAGTCAGGAGGCAGGGATCGGGGGTGGAAAGGGGCCGCCGCGCTTCGCGCGTGCGGCCCTCATCAGATGAGCGCGGCAGCTTCGCTGCCGCGCCTTTCCGCCCCTGCCTCCTGACTCCTGCCTCCCGACCCCTACCTCACTGATTGAACAAATACCGCAGCCCAATCTGCGCCCGCCACCGCGAGAACAGTCCGGGGTCGTCGACGTACGTCTGCGAGGGGCCCGTGAAGTTGAACACCGGCGCGCCCGCACCGTCGAACCGCACGAACGTGAGCGGCGACGTCGCCGACGAGCTCGCGACCTTTCGCACGCCCCAGTCGGAGTTGAGCAGGTTGCCCACGTTGAGAATGTCGAGGCTCACCTGGAAGGCGTGACGCCTGCCACCCGCCTGGAGCGCGATGTCCTGGAGCACCCGCATGTCGATGTTGCTGTACCACGGGTTCACGGCGCCAAAGCGGTCGGCGATCTGGCCGCGATGCTCGCGGAGATATTCGTCCTGCTCGATGAACGCGTTGAATCGGGTCCACTGCTCCTGGGCGGAAAGCGTGACTCCTCCCGAAGTGAATGGATCGAACAGAATCTCGCTCTGATCGCGCGGAATGTAGATCAAATCGTTGCCGCCGTAGCCGTCCCCGTTGACGTCTCCCGCGTACAGGAACGAGTACCGGTTGCCGCCGGCGCCGGCGAATCGGTTGCCCTCCGCCAGCTCGACGAAGACGCCGAGCTGCGTACGGAACCGCTCCGACCACGTCTT
Source organism: Gemmatimonadaceae bacterium (assembly GCA_025931335.1). Lineage (GTDB taxonomy): Bacteria > Gemmatimonadota > Gemmatimonadetes > Gemmatimonadales > Gemmatimonadaceae > JAICNG01. The sequence goes on from JAICNG010000016.1 coordinate 47,246, forward strand.
GCTGTACGTCGCCTCGCCGACGATGCGGTGCCGCTGGCCGAATTCGGAGAAGCTCAGCTCGGGATTGTTCGGATTGCCCCGGACCGGCTGGTTCTGCCACAGGACGCTGGCGATCTCCGTCGACTTCAGGTTGTTTTTCGCCTCGGTGAAGCTGTAGCCGAGGCTCGCGCGTACGCCCGACGCGAACGCCTTGCGTAGCTGCGCCGAGATGTTGAACGAGTGTCCTTCATCCTTGTTGTCGATGACGTAGATCCCCGCGCCGCCGTCGGGGTTCAGCTCGTTGGCGCCGAAGCCACCGTAGTACGGCCGGCCGTCGGGAAGCGTACGCACCGGCGCAACGAGGTCGGCGTTCCGCATGAAGACCGAGTGGCGGTCTTTCGCGTAGATGAGCTCCAGCGTTCCGAGCAGGCCCCAGGGAAGCTGCTGGTCGACGGCAAGGTCCGTCGTCCACACCTGCGGCCACTTGAAGTCGGGATCCATTGCATTGACGTCGAACGATTGCTGGAGGATGGCGTCGTCGGACGTCGGGATCTGCTGTCCGCCCGGGTTGAACGGCGACCAAAGGTTCGGATTGGCGCCGGGATTCGACAGCACGTTCCCCACCCAGACGAATGGCACGCGGCCGGTGAAGATGCCCGTGCCCCCTCGCACCTGCGTCGCCCGATCGCCGACGGCGTTCCAGTTGAAGCCGAAGCGCGGCGAGAACATCGCGCTGGCGTCGGGAAGGCGGCTCTGATCGACCGTCTCCGGCTGGCCGTTCTCGTCGACCGCCGTTAGGCCGCGGGAGAACGGATTGTCCACCGGATCGGTGAAGTACAACGGAAAGTCGACGCGCAGCCCGTACGTGAGCGTGACGCGGCTCGTGGCCACGAACTCATCCTGGGCATACACGCCGAGCTGCCCAACGTGGACCTTCTCCCCTTTGAACGGTCCCGAGCCGATCATGGCGCGGAAGTCCTTCTGATTCGGATTGGTGGGATCGGTCGCGTCGAAGAAGTCGTCCAGCGACTGGAAGGTGCTTCCGATCGGGATCCCCGCGTCGAGGAAAAAGACGCCGTGACGGAAGATGTTGAAGGAGTTGAAGAAATCGAACGACTCGAAGTTCGCGCCGATCGTGAACGCGTGCTTGCCGCGAAAGACGCTGACGTTGTTGGTGATCTGCCAGACATCCTGATCGAGGATGTTGTGGATCGAGAACGGCTCGTGCCCCACGGTGGTGTACGTCACGCCTCCTTCACCGATCTCGATCGTCGGGAACGGCTCGCTGAATGGCTCCCGGAAGTCGCGAAACCGGTTATAGCTGACGAAGAAGCGGTTGGCGAACCCGCTCCACCGGCTGTTCAGCTCGAAGGCAACCGAATGGAGGTTGTTGTTGATCGCGTACCCCGCGCCCTGGAACGGAAGGCTGCTTTCGTTCGGCCCGCGCCCCGTGTTGTTGACGCTGAGCACGAACGGATGCGGCGGCAGGTCGCGCTTCGCATCGAGGTAGTTGTATCGCAGCGTGGCGTTATGCGCTGGCGACACGTTCCAGTCGAGCTTCAACAGCAGCTTGTCGTTGTTGGTCTGGTGGATGAAGCCTTCATACGCACCGGGATCGTAGTTGTACTCCTGGATCATCCGTGTGCGAATGGAGTCCATGATGGCAGCTTCCACCCGGGAGAAGCCAAAGCCGGCCGGGCCGCGGCGCGCCAGGAAGTTCGTGCCCGGATCATCGGTCCGCTCGAGCTCCGCATTGGCGAAGAAGAACAGCTTGTCACGCACGATCGGTCCGCTGATGGCGACGCCCGACTGGAGGAACTTCAGGTCCGGGTTCGCGACGACCTCCGACCCGCGCACCTCATTCCCCTGGAAGGCATCGTTGCGAAGGAACGTGTACGCAGAGCCGCGAAAGTCGTTCGTGCCACTCTTGGTGACGGTATTGATGTTCGCGCCGGTGAATCCCCCCTGACGCACGTCGAACGGCGCGAGGGAGACCTGCACCTGCTCCACGGCGTCGAACGGCACCGGCTCGGCGTTGGTCTGGCCGCCCGGAGCAGGATCGTCGAGACCGAACGGGTTGTTGAAGTACGACCCGTCGAGTGAAACGTTGTTGTACAGCCAGTTACGTCCGCCGAACGCGAAGTTGCCGTCACTGCGGGGATCGACGCGGGTCAAGTCGCGGGTGCTGCGTTTCACCGAAGGCAACAGGGCCACTTTCTCTGGATCGATGGTCGTCGCGGCGCCCGTCCGCCCCGCGTTGAGCACCGGGTCCTGTTCCGCCGTGACCTCGACGCCCCGCAGCGTCACCGCCTGGGGCTGCATCCGGAAATCGAGCCGGTAGTTCTGTCCCAGATTCAGAAAGACGTTCGGCTCGGATCGCGGCTGGAAGCCGATCATCGTGACGGTCACCCGATAGGGACCGCCGACGCGCATGTTGGGAATCGTGTATACTCCGCCCGAACGCACCGTCGCGCGATATTGTGTTGCGCTCGGCTCGTGGATCGCGGTCACGGTTGCTCCCGCGAGCGGCGTGCCCTCGTCGCCCACGACCAATCCGTTGATCGACGCGGTCGTAACGCCTTGACCGAACGCGGGGGCCGCCATCATGCCGAGCGCGCACGCCGTCACCAGCAACCACGCGCAGTGTCGCGGTGTGAGTGCGTTCATAGCTGTTCTCTCGCTGTGTGGGTGAAGACTCGAACGAGCCGCGGAGGGTCGAAGTGGGACGGCTCGCGTGCCGACGTCATCGTCGCGATAACGCTACGCGCCAGGGAGGCATGGTCAAGAGCATGAGGACATGTCAATGACACGTGATGCGCACGCGGGATCTGGCCGCCGCTCACCGGGGCGCGCGATCCGGGAATCATGGGCCCGCCTCTCTCGGCTTCCGGGCGGGCGATGGCTGTTCGGACGAATGCTCGGCCGCATGGTCCCTTACACCGCCACGATTCGACCGCGCTTCCTCGAGATTGCCCCAGGCCTTGCCCGTGTCGCGATGCGCGACCGTCGCGCCGTGCGGAATCATCTCAACTCGGTGCACGCCATTGCCCTCACGAATCTCGCCGAGGTAGCGAGCGGCGTGGCGATGATCGCGGCGCTCCCCGACGATGTCCGCGGCATTCCCACTCGCCTTTCGATCGACTTCGTGAAAAAGGCGCGGGGCGAGCTCGTTGCCGAGTGCCGGTGTGACGTGCCCAAGGTGTACGCGCCGCTCGAGATGGACCTCACCCCCGAGATTCGCGATGCGGAGGGCGATGTCGTCGCACGAGCGACCATCCGCTGGCGGCTCGCTCCGGTCGCCGCGCCGGCGGCCGCGCACGCCGCCGCTCGATGAGAGCGCGCTAACGCCGAAACAGACGATTGCATTTCCGCGCGAGCGCGTACAGAATTGCACGGTCGGAACTTATGACGACTCTCTCCCTCCTCTCCCTCCTGCTCGGCGGCGGGTTGCTTCTGCTCTCGCACCGCATGGAGAGCGACGCCCGGGCGCACGACTCGATCATCGGCGCCCTGTCACCGCTGTCGGTGACGCGCGCCGCGTGCGCGTGCCTCGTGGCGTTCGGAGCAGTTGGGCTCATCCTCGCGCTGTCGGTGCCCGCCGCCGATGAGCTGGCCTCGCGACTTGCCGCGGCTGCCGGGATCGGCGCCGCGGTGGCGGTGCTCGTGCTCACGCCCCGGCCGCGCGTCATCGCCCAACCGCCGGCGGGCGAGTCGTCGCGGCCCGACCCCGTTCCCGATGAGGAAGGGCTCGTCGGCATGACCGGCACCTTCGTCGCCCCGGCCTCGGCGCGTGCCCTCGGCCGCGTCGTGATCCGCCGCGGCGACCGCACGGTGGCGTTCGCCGCCCGTCCCGTGATTGGCGTCGCCGAGCCCGAGCGATGGGATTCGGTCGTCGTCGTCGACGTGTACCGGGGAACGGCATTGGTTGCCCCCGTCGGGCGCGAGGGCCCGTTGGCGAGAGACGTGAAGCCATCGAGCGACCGCCCCGTCGCGACCTAACGACCCCAGAAACGAAAACGCCGCTCCGCGCGAAAGCGCGGAGCGGCGTTCGTCATCGCGCCGGTCGCTCAGAAGGGGAGCGGATCGTTGGTCCCCGTCGCGGCCACCGGCGCCGGCGCCTCCGCTGGCGCGTCGCCTCCCGGTGTCGCCGCGGGGCGCGGCGGCCAGATCACACCGTCGCAGCCGCGATCGCGGCACTTGAAATCGGGTGCCCGTGGATTCCGCTTGCCGATGCGGTTGTCCCACATGCGCCCGCCGCACTTCGGGCAGGGCGGCACGTCCGTAGCGATCAGCCCGCGCGAGAAGGGCAGGGTAGCCGTTTCACGACGCTCTCGCCGATTCTCGTAGAAGATGGCCGGGTCTTCCAGCGGCTTCGCGTACTTGCCATCCCCGTCCATCGGCACCCAGTTCTGGTCGAACGAGTAGAGCTCGTTGCCGATACCAAACCGCACCGCGGCCCGCTTGAACGCATCGGTCGACGCCTGCTTGTAGTCCTTCCCGGTGCCCACGTCTTCGCGCACGACGCCGAGGATCTGCAGCCGTGCCTTGAACGCGAAAGGCGCGGCGTCGATGGCATCGTCGCTCGCGTTGACGAGCGGGAGGAGCTCCAGGGTGAGGTTCCACTCGCCGGGAACGACGGCATCGAGGCGCTCGCGAACCGTGTTGGCTTCGATGTACGCAACGAAGCGTGCGAAGAACTTTCCATCTCGTGCAATGGGTCGCCCATCTTGCCGCCAGGCGATGGCCTGGGGATCGACCGGGGCCGCAAGGCGGCGCCAGACATCGGTCATGGGCTCCGTCTGTGTCTCATGTCGTGCGATCATCTCTCATCCACCCTATCGAGTTCGTATGGTCCGTTGAGTCGTCTTCCGTCCGTTTTTCTTGTCGCACTGTTGCGCGGCTTGTACGGCGGGACAGTCCCGGCCGTGGACGCAGTACCATCCATGCCGGTCGAAGAACACCAGGTGCTGGACCCCCGGATCGTGCGGCAGCCTGTCGACGAGGTAGAGCTGCGTGACGGTCGTGCCACTGCCGCATCGCTTCTGAGGATCGAGTTCGCGAATGCGCATGAGTCGTCGAGTGCGCGCCTCCTGGGTGAGTGGTTGGGTAACTTCCGAAATGGCCATTTCGGTACTTGTTCGGGTGCCGTAACATAAGACCGGCACCGGGGCCTGTCAACGGTCCGTGCGATGGCGATCACGAACAGCAATGCATTGCCCCACAACGCGTTACAATGATGTGTCGGACCGCCGCGCGAACCGGGCCCGGCGACCCCTCGGGCGCCTGGAGCACCTCGAGCACCTCGAGCACCTCGCCCCAGCCCTGACCTCCGCCGCCCGACCCGTCTACCTTTCCGCCGACATGTCCGCACTTGCCCGCGAGCGCATCGGAATCGTCGGTCTCGGCGCCATCGGCGGCTCGCTCGCACTCGCGTGGCGCGACCAGGCGTCCATCCTCGCCTGGTCGCGTGACCCCGACGACCGCGATGCCGCGGGCGCGGCGGGCATCCCGGTGTGCCAGGGGGAGGGCGCCTCCTGGCTCGACGACATCGCCGGCTCCACCGCGGTCGTCATCGCGGTCCCACTCGGCCAGGTCGCGCCCGTCGCCCGCGAGCTTCAAGCGCGTCTGCCTGACGAGTGCCTCGTGTTGCACTCGTCCGGACTCCAGCGCCGCGAGGCGATCGGGCTGACGGAGCGGGAGTTTCAGCGGCTCCTCGGCACCCATCCCCTCGCGGGATCGGAGCGATCGGGGTTCAAGGCGGCGGATCGCGCGATGTTCCAGGGCGCGACCGTTCGCGCGGAGGCGCGCGCCACGCCGGCGCAGCGGGAGCGAATCGAGCTACTGTGGCGTGCCGCGGGCGCGGGGCGGTTCGTGTGGGGCGAGGCGGGGGAGCACGATGTGCTCATGTCGTGGGTGAGCCATTTGCCCCAGCTCACGGCGACCGCGCTCGCCGCCGTGCTCGCGCAACGGGGCGTCGACCCGAGCGACGCCGGCCCGGGAGCCCGCGGAACGACTCGCCTTGCGGCGAGTGATCCGCAGGTGTGGGTGCCGGTGCTCCGTCGATCGCCGCGCGAGACGGCCGAGGCGCTGCGCCACATGACGACCGCCCTGGATGCGCTTCGGCACGCGCTCGAGTCGCACGATGGCGCTACGCTGACGCAGCTCTGGGAGCAGGCGCGCGCCTGGCGAGCCGGCGCGGAGGACACGGCGTGAGAGTGGCGGGCCGCGTACGCGTTCCGGGAGACAAGTCGCTGTCGCATCGTGCGCTGATGCTCGGAGCGCTGGCGGAGCGCCCATCACGTGTGCGCGGCCTCCTCGATTCCGACGATGTCCGGTCCACGGCCCGAGTCCTGGCCACGTTAGGCACCCGCATCGAGTGGGGCGACGGGGAGGCCCGCGTCCACGGTCGAGGCCGGCGCGGGCTTCAGCCGCCCTCGGCGGATCTCGACTGCGGGAACAGCGGGACGACGGCTCGGCTCATGGCTGGGGTGGTTGCTGGGCACCCCTTCCGCGCACGTTTTGTCGGCGATGACAGTCTCTCGCGGCGCCCGATGATGCGCGTGAAGCAGCCACTCGAAGCCATGGGGGCGAGCGTCGAGCTGGAGCGCGGCGATGGGCTGCCGATGATCGTGCGGGGCGCGGACCTTCGTCCGGTCGTGTGGGAGACCCCGATCGCGAGTGCACAGACGAAGAGCGCGATC
>JAICNG010000009.1 GCA_025931335.1 Gemmatimonadaceae bacterium
AGTGGGCAACCGCCGACCCTCCCGACGCCTTCGAGCGGCAGCGGAACTCACTGGCGTTCCGCGCGCAGGGCAACCGGAATCCCTTTGTCGACCGGCCGGAGTTCGTGGCGGCGGTGGGAGATTGGCCTAACAACTAAGGGGATCGGAGGGATCAGAGGGATCGAGGGGATCGAGGGGAGGACGGCGCGGGCGGTTCCGCCGGTGCCCCTCGATCCCCTCGATCCCCTCCATCCCTCTGATCCTCCCTAGAAGGAGTACCTCAGCCCGACTTGCGCCGAGAACTGCAGCAGGAGGTTCGATCCCACCTGCGTGCGAGTGGCGAAGGTGGTGGGGACCGTGTATTGAACCTGTCCGCTGCCGGCGTCGTACTGCTGGGCGAAGAGGAGGTTGCGCCGTGCCTGAAAGATGTGGACGTTGCGCCCCCACTTCCTGTTCAAGCCGTTGAGCACGTTGAACAGGTCGACGTGGATCTCCGCCGCCTGGTCGCCTGCCGTCGCGAAGTGCTTGCGAATCGTCAGGTCGAGCTGGTTGAACCAGGGTTGACGGCAGGTGTTGCGAGGGATGATTTGTCCGACGTAATCGCCAACGCAGTCGAATTCGCCAAGGATGTCTGCGTAACGCGCCCGTGAGACCGCGATCACGGAGTCCCGGTTGGTGACCGATGCAGGGACGAAGACCGGCAGCTCCTCCGGACGGAAAATGTAGGGCCGGTCGTTGAACAGCACCCCGTCGCCGTTGATGTCACCGCTGACTTCGGGTCCCCACGGCCTCCCGCTCCGAAGACTCCACTTCGGACTCACTCGGATGCCGTACGGGAGTCGGAAGGTGCCCGAGAAAACGACGGCGTGCTTGCGCTCGAAATCGCTTGGTCCCCAGCCGCCAGACTCGTCGCCGATGGCGCCGATGATGTTCGGCCCCAACGCACCATATCGTGGATCGGTGAAGGCTTCGAACGCTGTGCAGCACGAGTAGCTCGAGTTGTCGTACGCCCACGTATAGGTGTACGACGCTCGCAGACTGCTCGAATCGGTGAGCCGGTGATCGACGTTGATCGTGCCGGACATGGACCGCGCGAGACCGTCGTTGTAGTTCACGTAGACGTTGGCGAAATCCGTGTTGCGCAGCCGGTCGGTTCCCGCCCCCAAACTCGGGCTGAAGCGACTCGCCGGGACGAACACGCGCCGGCCCCCCTCTGCGGCAAGCTCGAATTGCGGATCGCGCAGGTTGACGTTGCGCACGGTGTACAGCTTGCTCGACTCGGAGAAGATGAAGTCGAGCGACGCGATCGTTCCTGGCCGAATCTGGCGCTCGTATCCCACGTTCGCCTTGAGGGTCTCGGGCAACTCGAAGCCGTCGTTCCAGAAGGTGTATTCGGGCACGCCGGTCAGGCCGCCAGCACCGCCGCAGGTGAACGGGTTGTCGTCGCCGGTCGACGCCCAGGTGCGGTATGCCGCGGGCGAGGGCGGCACGTCCGGCGGCACCGGGTCCGCGGTGAGCGAGCCGCGGCAGTCGACCACGAGGAGCGGCGTGTCGGTGATGCTGACGTTGCTCCCCATGACGAACGGAACGCGTCCGTAGAAAAGCCCGGCACCGGCGCGGATGATCTCGGTTCCATCGCCACGCACGTCGTACGTGAACGATGCGCGCGGCGAGATGTTGTTGTCATCGATCGGCGCGATGCCGGTCTCGATGCCGAAGGCACGCTCAGCGTCCACCACGCGCCCCGGCCGATCGCCATAGCGTTGGACGTCGTACCGAACGCCGATGACACCGAGCAGCTTCGGCGTGATGCGCCACTCATCCTGCCCGTACAGCGAGTACTCCTGCACGTCGAACGTGGCGTTCGGCGTCACCGAGTCGGCGCGGACATTCCGGCTGAACCGGGACGGCCGGAACGCCGCGAAGTCGCCGAGGGAGTTGAACTCGAACCCACCGGATCCGTTGAGCCAGAACACGTTCTCGATCGACGTGAACGTGTTGTTGGTGCCCAGCTTGAGTGAGTGATCACCAAAAGCGAGCGTGACGTTGTCGACGATCTGCAGTTTCGTTTCATCGAGGAAATTGCGGAACGAGATGAAGGCGCCACCGTATTCGACCGTCTCGTTGGGGTCCAGACGCACGCGCAACTCGGGCTTGAGGTTGTTCCCGATGCGCGGGCGCTCTTCGGTGGCGTACTGCACACGCAGGACGTTGAAGATGCGCGGCGTGATGACGCTCGTGAGCTCCCCCACGAGGGAGTTCGCGCGGTCCTTGAACGATTCCGCCTGCGAGATCCCGGCTGGAAACGCGAACCCCCCCGCCTCATCCAGGTTCTTGTGGTCGGAGAAGTTGTTGCGGATCGACAAGCGATGGCGATCATTCAGCGTCCAGTCGAGCCGGCCGAAGAGCGTCAGGACATCGTTCGATATTTCCCACTCCCCGTACTGCGACCGCGCGCCAGCCACTCCGTATTGCGCTTCAAGCACGTTGAAGAACCGCTCCAGGCTGTCGGCGGTCGCCGCATCCGCCGGTTCCCCAGTTCCTCGCAGAAACTCGGGCGTGATGGAGCGGAAGGGTTCCCGCCGCCGCTGTCCATCCACCGAGACCAGATAATGGAGCTGATCGCGAATCACTGGGCCCGACACTCTGGCAGCATACTGCTGCGCCGAGAAGTTATTCGGTGGGTTGCCGTCGAAATCGGAACGCGTCAGGGATTTCCCACGGTGGTTGCCGTAGACAGAGGCCCGAAAATCGTTGGTCCCGCCCTGCGTGACGATGTTGATGACGCCGCCGGAGTAGTTGCCAAACTCGACGTCGAATCCGTTGGTGATGATCTGGAACTCGCGAATCGACTCGAGCGAGAACGCGAACGGGATGCGGCTGCCCCCCCGGTTTTCCCCGAAGAAGGCGTTATTCGCATCGACGCCATCGATCTGGACGCTCGTCTGCGACGGGCGCAGTCCCGCGATCGAGAATTGCCCACCGGTCGTCTCTTCGGGCACGGGGCTTACGAGGCCCGACAGCGCAATGAAGTCGGTGAAATCCCGCCCTAACGAGGGCAGCTGGGCAATCTCTTCCTGGGAAACTGTCTGCTTCACGCCGGCGTCAGCGACGTCAATCGAGCGTCCGCTGGCCGTCACCTCGACGCCGGTGAGCTGCACCGCGGCCGTGCGCAGGGTGAAGTTCGCCGGCGCCGTGCTGCCGACGGTGACGCGAACACCCGGTACCTCAGCCGGCTGCTGGCCGATGCGGCGCGCCGCCACGCGGTACGTGCCCGGCGGCAGGAAGCGAACGACGTAGACGCCGTCATCGCCGGTCTGGGTGCCGCGCTGGAACCCCGTTTCCTCGTTGGTGGCGAGGACCGTCGCGGCGGGGAGCGGATTGCCCGCCTCGTCCACGACACGCCCGCGAATGTTGCCTGTCGTCGTCGACGCCTGCGCGCCAGCCGAAGAAGCGAGAACGACGAGAAGCCCGAGGGCCATCGCCGCACCCCGCGTGAGAGTCGTCACGGACATGTGACCTCCGTGACGTCGGTGGGAATCCGCGGCTTGAGCTGGGGCGCGCCGTTGAAGAATCCGAGGACGCCGATGATGTCGTAGCACGAGGCCTGATTGAAGCGAGTCGTGGGAATGGCGTTGATCACGTTGCCATCGAGGCGGACCTCGATTGCGCCGGAGCCGTCATCGGCGACCGCGTTTCGTCCGCCGCCACTCGTGAACGCACCGACATGAACGTCGCGGATGACGAGCAGGCGACCGACGTCGGGTGTCTTCGCGCCGCCCGCCGCGACCGCCGCCGCGATCGCGCCGGTGGTTCGCTCGGCCGCGGCGGGGACGGTCGCGGATCCGCGGTTCGGCGCGACGATCGGACTGTTGATCTGAAGCTCTCCGTTGAACTGCGCGAGGACGCCGCTGATCTCGACGCTGTCACCCAGGACGAGGGCGGCCGCACCCGGAATGCCGAACGCGAGAATGCCGCCGGTGGGATCCTGGATGTAGACGTTGTCGCTGCGGTACGTGCCCTGCGCGGCCGTCACGATTCCCGCGACCGTCACCGGCGCGTTGAGCGTATCGGCCTCGGCGATGTTGATGCGGACGACGCAGCCGCGCTTGGCGGCCGCGGAGATGAAGGCCGTCTCGTCGCGATAGACCGACGCCCGCACCGGGTTGACGCAGAACACCAGCGTGCCCGTCACGTCGGGATCCCGCACGAGGAAGACGTCGTGCGTGCCCGGCGGTACCGCGCCGAACTCGAATGCGCCATTCGCGTCGGTCGTGGTTTCGTCGATCACCACCGCGGACCCGCGCTCCCGAACCTCGACCTCGACGTTGCGAAGCAGGGTGTCGCCTCCTAACGGCGTGAACTGCCCGTTGTTGTCGGCGTCGAAGAAGAGGCGGCCCGTGAGGCGACCAGATCCCTCGACATCGAACGGCGGCGCCGGGTCCTCCGCGCACGCCCCCAGGAACAGTCCCAGCACGAGCGACGGGAAGAAATGAAACGCTCTCATCGTTGCTTCAGCCTCAGGGGCGCGAGGTTATCGCCACCGCGCACGAGCGGAGATGGCTGTGTCGGAGTGATGTAGTTGTCGTTCTGGCTGCCGGGCGTTCCGCGATCGGGGGTGGCTCCGGGCCCGAACGTCGACGTTTGTGCCTGCCAATTGCCGCCGGCGACGTCGAGATTCTCCGCCGACGGATCGAGGACTCCCCAGGCGGTCCCGCTGCCCGAATGGGCCGACGCGTAGTTGACGGAATCGACCACCGCGCCAGTTGGATCCTTCAGCACGATCCGATCGCCTGCCTGCGCCAGCGCAAGCCGCTGATAGACGAAGTCTTCATCCAGCCCACCGTTGAGCACGGGGTCTCCGTTGATCGCGAGCAGCACGTACCCGCCGGCGGGAATCACGAGCGAGACGTCGATCGTGTCGGTCGCGGCGTTGTCCTGAATCGTCCAGTTCTGGAGATTCGCGTCGGCCGTCCCCCAGTTGTGTAGCTCGATGTATTCGCCGTTGGCGTCCGAGGCGACCGCCGGGTTCGCCATGAACTCGTTGATGATCACTCGCGCCACGGGCGTGTCGGCCCGTGCAACGTCGGTCGCGAACCGCGGCTTCACCTGCGCCGTGCCGTTGAACTGCGTAAGGATTCCAGTGACGTTGTACCGCTCACCGATGGTGAAGCTGGCCCGCGTGAGACCGGTCGCCAGGCCGTTGACGCGAACCACGAGCGTGTCGCCCACGTCGGAGAGCATCGTCACGTTGAACGCGTTGCTCGTGCCGCCGCCAACGGCCGCAACCGTGAGTCGCGACACGACGATGAGCTCGCCCTCGTCGGTGAGCGCCCGCGCCTCGGGAACCGTGTTCGGCTTCGGCGCCACCGTTGCGCCGCCGGTTCGCACGCGAATCGTCGGCACCGCGGCCGTACGACCGATCTGCTTCTGACCGCTGAAGAGCGTGATGGGGCCCACGGCTTCGATGCGCACGCCGAGCCGATAGATCGCTGAGTCCGCGGTCGGCACCGGGAAAACGGCGATTCCACCGGTGGAGTCCTGAACCCAGATCTCGGAGTTCGCGCCCGGATTCGCGCCGTTGAAGACACCCGCGGGAACGGTGATGTCGCCGATGACCGCGACCGTCGTGTCAGCGGGCGTCGCCCGTGCCTCGGCGATCGTGACGAAGATCGAGCCAGTGTAGAGCACGTTCTGCGTGGCGGTGGCGGCCCCGACGACGGTGATCTGGCGCGTCGAGCCGCTCGCGCCGTAGTTGATCGCGCCTAACCGCTCGAACTCGAGGTAGTAATCCCCCGGCGCGACGAGACCGAATCGATACGCGCCCAGCGAGTCGGTGCGCACCGAATCGAGCTTGGCGCCGATGGCGCCGGTGTCGGCGCGGAGGAACACCCACAGACCGGGCCCCGGGACGTCGGTTCCCTGCTCGAAGGTCTCATTGCCGTTCTCGTCGCGGAACACGCGCCCGGTTACAACACCCGGGAACATCGTGTAGCGGAAATCGATCGAGACGGGGCGACCGCGAAAATCGATCACCGCCGACGGCGCGGGATTCGATGTGAGCGTCGCACCGGGAGGTGCCTGTCCCGCCGGCTCCACGCGATAGCTGCCCGGCTCGAGATCGCTGAAAGTGACGCGACCATCGGCGCCCGTGGGCGCGCTCGCGACTTCCACGCCGCCATCGAACAACGCGATCTCGAAGCTCGAGATCGGCGTGTCGCCCGCGGTCAGCGAGCCGGATGCATCGTTGTCGATGTACGCCGCGACCGTGAGGTCGCCAGCGCGGCCTTCGGGGGCGGCCGCCTCTTCACAAGCAGCGAGGGCGAGAAGAAGAGCAACTGCGAGGTACGAACCGCGGGTGAAGAGCTGCGGGGAGGAAAGAATCGCCATGCGTCGGGGATGGGGAGCCTGAAGATGCGCGGGCCATGGGCCGGGGGCCAGGGGCCGCGCGTGTGAGGCGAACGGCGGCGCGTTCGCGCCGCCGTTCGCCCATCAAATGACTTTCCGCCTGCCCTGCCCCTAACCCCGCCCCGTGGCCCCTGGCCCTTGGCCCCCGACCCGCCGTCCTACGGACAGATAGTAGACCGGCACTCCCACCAGGATGACTCCCAGCACCGCCAGCGTGGGCCACCGGCTCGTCGGATCCGCGATCGCGTTGACGAGAATGAAGATCGTCGCCAGCACGAAGAGGAGCGGGACAATCGGATACAGCGGCGCGCGGAACGGGGGATCGTAGTCGGCGCGCTTGCGCAGCGTGAACACCGCCGCCACCGCCAGCGCATAAAACGGCACGATGGCGGTCACGAAGGTGTCGGCGAGCTGCTCGAAGGTGCGGAAGAGCACGAAGATGACGCCGAGGGCGGCGGTCATGGCGATCGCGACGTAGGGCGTCTCGTAGCGCGGATGCACCGCCGCCACCTTGCGGAAGAACAGCCCATCGTCCGCCATCGCGAAGAAGATGCGCGGGGAGGTGAGCAGCGTGCCATTCAACGTTCCAAAGGTCGACAGCATGACGACGACGCCGACGAAGACGACGCCAGCCGTTCCGATGAGCTGCATGGCGACGTCGGCGGCGATCCGCGGCGACTGCCGCAACTGCTCGACCGGGAAGATCGCGAGGTACGCGACGTTCGCGAGCAGGTAAATGACGATCACCGAGGTCACGCCGAGGATGAGCGCGCGCGGCACGTTGCGTCGAGGGTCCTTCACCTCACCGGCGACGAAGCTCAGATCGGCCCAGCCGTCGAACGCCCACAGCACGGCCACGAGCGCCAGCCCGAACGCGGAGATCGTGAAGCTCCCCGGCGGAGTCGCGGGGGTGAAGTGACTCGCCCCCTCCGGGAACCCCACCGCGAGCGCGAACAGCACGATGAAGAGCAGCCCGCCGTACTTCGCGATCGTGGTGAGGTTCTGCACCAACGCCCCCCAACGTACGCCGACGTAGTTGAAGCCCGCGGTGACGATGATCGCCCCCGCCGCGACGTAGTGCACGTAATCATCGTACGGCGCCACACTCGGCTCGCGGCCGATGGCGCGGAAGAAGTACTCGGCGAACGTCGTGGAGATCGCACCTAACGACGCAGCGCGGATGAGCACCAGCTCCGCCCAGCCGAACAGAAAGGCCGGCAGTCGTCCCCAGCCCTCCCGAATGAAGACGAACAGTCCGCCGGTGCGCGGATACGCGCCGGCGATCTCGGCCAGTGTCAGCGCCCCGCACAAGGCGAGGAGCCCGCCGGCCACCCACACCGAGAGAAGCGGGAGCGGGCCGGGCAGCCGATCGGCGATCACCGCCGGCGAGCGGAAGATGCCCGACCCAATGGTCGAGCCGACGAGCACCGCGATCGCGCTGAAGAGGCCGAGCCGGCGGGGAAGTTCGTTGGACATGGGGGCTGATAGTAGTGAGAAACAGGGTCGGGGGTCCAGGGCCAAGGGCCCTCCTGAGGGACGATCATCCCCACGCAGGGGCTGCGAGTCGCGTTAGATTACCGCCGTGCTTTCCACCGTCCTTCTCGTCGCTTGCGTCGCATGCATCATCGTGGCGCAGGTCTTCATCCTCCGCTCGGCTCTCGGCACCGCCGTCGTCGATCACGACGACGCCCGTGTACCGCGTCCGCGCCGCAGCGCTGAGATCGCGTGGGCCGTCCTTCCAGCGATCGCGCTGATGCTCGTGTTGTGGGCGACGTGGCAGGAAAGCCGCGCGACGATGGAGCCGCCGGCGCCGATGCCCGGGCACGCCGGCCACGGGGCGCACGCGTCATGAGGTGCCGATGACGACGACGCGCCGCCTCGCCTACCTGGCACTCTTTCTCGCGTACGCGCAGATCGTGTTCGGCGCCGTCGTGCGCATCACGGACTCCGGAATGGGGTGCGGCGATCACTGGCCCAAGTGTGACGGGCTCTGGTTTCCGCCGCTCGACAACACGGAGCTGATCATCGAGATCACGCACCGGTGGATCGCCGCCGCGTTGCTCATTGCGACGGTGGCGCTCGTCGTCGCCGCCTACCTGCACCGGCACGAGCCACGGATCGGTGGCCGCGGCGGAGTGCTCCGCGCCGCGTCGCTGGCCGCGGCGCTCTGGCTCGCCCCGGCGATTTTGGGTGCCATCACGGTGTGGCTCGAGCTTCCGCCGTTGGTCGTCGTCATCCATCTCGCGCTGGCGATGGCGCTCCTCGCGGTGCTCGCGGTGACCGTGATGCGCGCGGGAGGCCTTGGGGCAACGGCGGCCGAGCGCGGTGGTGTCGCCCCGCGCGCTGCGCGCGCTGCGATCGTCGCCGCGGTGGTCACGTTCGTCGTCGTGATCCTCGGCGGCTTCACCGCGAACGTTCCGGGAGCGGCCCCGGCCTGCCAGGGGTTCCCCCTGTGCAATGGCCGCGTGCTCACCGACGACAGCGCGCAGACGATCCATTGGGTGCACCGCGTGATGGCGTTTCTCCTCACGCTGCACGTTGTGGGGATGGTGATCGGGGCGCGGAAGCGCGGCGATCGCATCATGGTGCGCGCGGCGGCGGTGCTGCTCGGCGTGATCGTCGTGCAGCTGACGGTGGCGGCCGTGCTGGTGTCGACCCATCTGCCGCCGGCGCTCCAGTCACTGCACCAGGCGGTGGGGACGCTGGTCTGGCTGAGCGCGGTGGTGGGGGCAGGCCTGGGTGCTCGACGTGCTCGAGGAGAGAACCTCCGGACCTCGACCTCCTCCCCCTCGAGCACCTCGAGCACCTCGAGCACCTCACGCGCGCGCGCACTGAAGGCCGCCACGTGAGCGAGGATGAGCATCGCATTCGCGCATGGCTCGAGGGGTGCGCGTGACGATTCCCGCTCCACGTCCCACCCCCGCGGCGGTTCCGGCCATCGAGAAGAAGGAGAAGACGCGGCGCCCCCCGTCGCCCAAGGTGTTCGGTCCGCTGATTCCGCGGCTCCGTCCCCACGTGGGGGCGCTGTCGATCGCCGCGGTGTGTCTCGTCCTCAGCGCGGCCGTGGGTCTCGCGTTCCCGCGCATCGTGCAATACCTGCTCGACGCCGCGTTCATCTCCGGGAACGCGCGCGGCCTCGATCGCATCGCGATCGGCCTGCTGGTGCTGTTCGCCATCCAGGGAGTCCTGAACTTCGCGCAGGTATATCTGCTCAGTGCGACTGGGGAGCGCGTGGTCGCCACGCTGCGCCAGGACCTGTTCGCGCATCTCGTCCGCCTCTCCCCCGCGTTCTTCACCGAGCGTCGGACGGGCGAGCTCATCAGCCGGCTGAGCGCGGACGTCGCCATGCTTCAGTCGGTGATGAGCCATCAGGTGAGCGAGTTTGCCCGCCAATCGCTCTTCCTCGTCGGCGGAATCGCGATGCTGACGCTCACGCACCCCCGGCTCACGGCGACGACGCTGGCGGTCGTGCCGATCGTGGTCGGCGCTGCCTGGCTGTTCGGGCGACGGCTGCGCAAGGCGAGCACCGGCGTGTCGGATCGCGTGGCCGAAGCGACCGCGAGCGCCGAGGAGGCGTTCTCGCAGATTCGAACGGTGCAGGGATTCACGCGGGAGGCGCTCGAGACCGACCGCTATCATGCGCACCTCGTCGACGTCGTGACGGCGGCGATTCGACGCGCACGGATTCGCGGCGCGTTCTTCGGCGTCATCACCTTCTTTTCGTTCGGCGGCATCGTCGCGGTGCTGTGGCAGGGCGGCCGCCTCGTTCTGGGCGGGGCGCTCACGCCGGGGGCACTCGTCTCCTTTCTGCTCTACGCCATCACCGTCGCCGCCGCGGTCGGCGCGCTCGCGTCGCTCTTCGGCAGCTATCAGGACGCGGTGGGGTCGGCGCGGCGCGTCTTCGAGCTGCTTCAGGAGCGACCGACGGTGGCGGAGCCGGCGCATCCGCGAGCGTTGCCGCATGCGGCGTCGCGCCGCGCCACGGGGGCGGACGTGCGCGTGGAACACGTGACCTTCCGCTATGCGCCCGAGCATCCCGAGGCATTGCACGACGTGTCGTTCCGCATCGCGCCAGGAGAGACGGTCGCGCTCGTGGGCCCGTCGGGCGCGGGCAAGACGACGGTCGCCGCGCTCCTGCCGCGTTTCTGGGACGTCGCGACGGGGCGCATCACCATCGAGGGGATCGACGTTCGCGAGCTGTCGCTCGAAGCGCTGCGCGGCGCCATCGGAATCGTCCCGCAGGAGCCGACGCTGTTCAGCGGAACGGTTCGCGAGAACATCGCCTACGCGCGTCCGCAGGGGACGGAGGCGGAGATCGTCGCCGCGGCCCGTGCCGCGCACGCGATGGAGTTCATCGAGCGGCTCCCGCAGGCGTTCGACACGCGCGTCGGCGAGCGCGGTGTGAAGCTGTCAGGGGGTCAGCGCCAGCGCCTGGCGATCGCGCGGGTGTTCCTCAAGGATCCGGCGATCGTGATCCTCGACGAGGCCACGTCGAGCCTCGACAGCGAGAGCGAGCGGCTCGTCGAGGAGGCCATGGAGGAGTTGCTGCGCGGCCGGTCGACGCTGATCATCGCGCACCGCCTGAGCACGGTGCGCCGCGCCGACCGTGTCGTCGTGCTCGACCGCGGCCGCGTGGTCGAAGAGGGCCGGCACGCGGATTTGCTGGCCGGCGGGGGCGTGTATGCGAAGCTCTACAAGGGGCAGTACTTCGAGATGGTGTGAGGAGGGTTGCGGACTGCGGATTGCGGATGGCGGATTGCGAGTGACACCTGATTGGCGACCGGTCGGACGCAGTCCGTAATCCGCAGTCCGCAATCGTATCAGTACTTCACCTCCACCCTCGTCACGCTGCCGTTCTCGACGCGGATCTCCCGCGTCGTCCCCCCCAGGCGCTCGTGCCAGGTGCGCATCGTGTACTCGCCGGGTGGGATGGAATCGAGAACGAACCGGCCGTTGGACGCCGACACGACGAAGTAGGGGTGGTCGAATACGTGGATCCAGCCGTGTGTCCATGGGTGGGTCCGACAGGAGAGCTCGAGGCGCACGGGACGCGCGAGCACGTTCTCCAGCGGCACCACCTGGCCATCGCCATTCTGCGTCACGGTCGCCAGCGCGTTCGCCACGCCCGTCACGCGAACCACCGTCTCGTGGACGACCGGGTCGGCGCTCTTCACGTTCAGCGTTCCGCCGACGATCACGCCTTGCACGCGCGGATGCAGACGGCACCGCGTGTTCGTCACCTCGAAGCGCCGGCTGTCAGGGAGCGCCTTCCCTTCCCGGGCGTCCGTCAGCCAGACCACGACGTTCATCAGACCGCCCTGAGGCGCGACGATCGCGCCCTCGGGCACGCGCTCACCGCAGAGATCGGCGTTACGGGTGACGACGACCAACGTGTCGCGCGCCGAGCTCTCGAGACGCACCTCGCCCTCGAGGCGACCGTGGGCCGTGAGCTCCGTCTCGCGGTAGGGTGACATCCCCGGCGGCGACGTGTAGGCCGCTTCGGCGATCGTATCCCCACTCGCGCCGCGCGCGTCGGTACCGTCCTCGGCCGGGGCGCACGCGAGGAGTCCGGCGCCGAACAGGGTGATGGCGAGCCGGTGCCGAGTCACAGCACCTGGAGATCGCGTTGGTAGTTCTCCGGCGTGATCGTCACGCCACGCTCCCCGACGAACGCATTCACCTCGCTCCGCACGCCCAGCTCCCCCGGCAGATAGACGCCCGGCTCGATCGAGAACCCGACGCCAGGCAGCAGGAGTCGCTCCTCCCGCGTCTCGAAATCGTCGATGTGCGGGCCCGAGCCGTGGAGATCGCGCGGATCGATCGAGTGGCCGGTGCGATGAACGAAGTAGTCGCCCAGTCCGCGATCGGTGATCACGCGACGCGCGGCGACGTCGACATCGCCGCCGCGCAGTTCGCCTTTCGCTCCACGCTCGCGCACGAGCGCGATCGCGGCGTCACGCGCATCGCGCACCGCCTCCCACACTTCCACCGCGCGCGGGGATGGCGTGCCGACGCTCGCCATCCACGTCTGATCGGCCCAGACGCCGTTCGGCTCGCGCGCCCACAGGTCGATCAGCAGGAGCTCGCCCTCGCGAATCGCGCGCGGGCGCTCGGGGGATGGCTCGTAATGCGGATTTGCCGCGTTCGCTCCCGCGGCCACGATCGGCATGTCGTGGGTCTCGAGTCCCGCCCCGTGGAAGCGTGCCACGATCCAGTCGCGCAGCTCGTGCTCGTGCAGCGTGGCGCCGCGCGCGTGAGCCGACTTCGCCTCGCCCATGGCGTCGCGCGCCGTCTGCGCGACGATCTCCGCGGCGCGAACGTGCGACGCGAGCTGCTTCTCGCTCCACACGGCGTAGAACCGTGTGACGAGCTCGCCGGAGGGGACAACGGTCGCGCCGGTGGAGCGCACGAGGTCGAGGACGCCCCCGGGAACACGATCGAGATACGGCACCGCGTCGCCCGGGGAATACTCCATCGCGATGCGCTTGCCACCGACGAGTCGCGCGATCGTCGCTTCCAGCGTCCGCCAGGACGCGTACACTTCGCGCCCCCAGGTGGGGGGCCAGTCACGCCACGGCCCCTGCTCGATGGCGTGAATGACACCGACCGGCGTGCCCTGTCGCGGGATCCATGCGAACACGCGTCGGGACAGCATACCCTTGAGACCCACCAGCGTCGAGGCGATCGGGTTGGTGCCGCGAAAGTCGAACAACAGCCAGCCGTCGAGTCCGGCATCGGCGAGCGTGCGCTGTACGGCGGGTAAGGTGGCCGGAGTGAGCATTGAGTTCGGGAAAGTGATACCTTGGCGGCTCGCCCCGGTCTCCCCGACCGGCGGTCGTGTCCAAAGTAACCTCGGGAACGCCATCTCCGCGCTCGAAATCTTCCTCCTCGCGCTGCTCGGCGTCGGCGTCGGTACCTACGGAACGCTCGTAGGCGTCGGTGGCGGCTTTCTCGTCGTGCCGCTGCTCTTGCTGATCTATAAGTTGCCGCCCGCGGCCGCCGCCGCAACCTCGCTCGTTGTCGTGCTGCTCAATGCGGCGAGCGGCTCGGTGACGTACGTGCGGCGCGGGCGCGTGGACGTGCGCACCGGGCTCCTGCTGGCGGCGGCAACAATCCCAGGCGCGTTCTTCATCGGCCCGGAGCTCGCGGTGCGCATTCCCGCTCGTGCGTTCGCGATCGGGTTCGGCATCTTCCTGCTCGTGATGGCCGGGCTGCTGTTCTTTCGGCCGGAGCGGCAGTCGCCGGTGATCGGCGCTCCGCGGCGCTTCGGGCGATGGCGGGTTCGCCGCAGCTTCAGCGACGGGTCAGGCGCGGCAGTCGATTACGAGTTCGACGTCGTGCTCGCCATCGTGCTGTCCTTCGCCGTCGGGATCCTTTCGAGCATGCTCGGGATCGGCGGCGGGATCGTGCACGTGCCGGCGCTCATCCACCTCATGGGGTTCCCGGTGCACGTGGCGACGGCGACGTCCCAGTTCGTGCTCGCCTTCACCGCCGCGGCGGGGGTCGCGAAGTACGCGTCCGGAGGCCACGTGGTGTGGCCGCTGGCGGCGGTCCTGGGCGGTGGGGTGATCGTGGGAGCGCAGGTGGGGGCGCGCCTGTCGCACCGGATGAAAGGGGGGAGGATCATCCGGCTGCTCGTGCTCGCGATCGTCGTCCTGGCGATCCGGCTTATCTGGAGCGCGATTCAGAGGTAACGGCCGAAGACGTCAGGGATCAGACGTCAGGAGTCAGTGGTCAGAGACTTCATCGGCGAGAGCAGTTGCCGTTCCTGATATCTGACATCTGACGTCTGATCCCTGACGTCTTCGGCCGTTCCCCTCGCCCCTACCTCCCCCTCCACTCGGCCCGCCACTCGCACGTCCCTTCCCCCCTCGCCATGCACTGCACGTGCTCGATCCCCCCAACGTTCCCGACGAGCAATCGCAGGAGCTCGCGCAGGGACGCCTCGTAGAAGGCACACCCGACGCTGTTCGGTGCCGTCTTGAGCGTCACGGAATCGCTCACCTCGAGGCGAATGAAGCCACCCACGCGGCGGACGTCGGCATTGAGATAGCGGTCGGCGACCTTGCGGACCCGGCGCAACACGATGGGGCGGGCGAGAAACGACGGAAGCACACGCGCCAGCCTTCGCGTCATCCCCGGGATCGTGAGGTACGCCTCCCGCGCGAGGTACTGGCCGGCCGCGCGGAACACTGCTTCGGCATCGCTTCGCCGGCCGATGAGACGCGCCAGGCCTACCGCCTCCTCCTGATCGGGGCGCTGGTTTCGCTTGGCTGCGTCGGTATATCGCCGGATCTGCGTGTAGACGGTCTCGCTGAGGCCGAGGCGCTTGTTGCGGAGCTCGTGGACCAGCTCGGCTTCGAGGTCATCGGGGGTATCGACGTTCCGGACCGCGTGAAGCAGACTGAGGGGCAGAAGCGGGTCGACCGTAGGCACGGGCGGCGTGGTGAGGGAGGGTCAGGGAAGCTAGTCTCGCCCGAATCCTGCTTCAAGCGGACGCGGCGGGAACATCGGGACGGACTCGAATCTTCTATGATCGTGAACGCTGCGACTGAGCCATGACTGGCCAGCAATACGGCGACGAGATGCCGTGCGACGCTGTCATCGAGCGGATCTATGAGTTCCTCGATGGCGAGCTGACGAGCGACGTGGACGCGCAGATCCGCGACCACCTCGGCAGGTGCCGTTCGTGCTACCCGCACTTCCGGCACGAAGAGGTGTTCTTGCGCTTTCTCGAGCGACGCGTGCAGATCGAGAAAGCACCCCCATCGCTTCGGCGGCGGATCTTCAAGCAGCTCCTCGACGACGAGATCGCGCGCGACGAGTCGTGATCGAGCGCGTCACCGCGGGAGTCGCGCTCGCCACGGTCATCGCGATCGCGGCACGGGCGGCCCGTGCGCTGACGGTCGATGGTGCGATCGCCGCGGGGCTCGTGGGCGCCTCCAGCATCGCGGCGGGCTGGTCGTGGGGAGCGCTGCTGCTCGCGTTCTTCCTCTCGTCTAGCGTACTCTCGCGCATCGGCATAGACATCAAGCGCCGGCGCACGTCGGCGCTTCTCGAAAAGGGAGGCGAGCGCGACGCCGTCCAGGTGCTGGCGAACGGCGGCGTGTTCGCCGCGGCCGCGCTGGCGAGCGTCGTGCATCCGTGGGAGGGATGGTTGGCGATCGGGGGTGGTGCGCTCGCGGCCGCGACCGCCGACACGTGGTCCACCGAGATCGGAACGCTCGCCGGTGGTGAGCCTCGACTGCTCACGACGTGGCGTGCGGTGCCCACGGGAACGTCGGGGGGCGTGACCGGGGTTGGATCGCTCGCGATGGTGCTCGGGAGTGCGTTTCTGACACTCGTCATGGCCGCGGCCGTGTGGCCTCGACACGTGGTGGCGGGCGCATTCGTTGGGGGAGTGCTCGGATCGCTGGCGGACTCGCTGGCGGGGGCCACCGTGCAGGCGCGGCGACGGTGTACTTCCTGCGACGCGCTCACGGAACGCGCGATTCACTCGTGCGGAGCATCCACGGTCCACGCGGGAGGTGCATCATGGATGACCAACGATGCGGTGAACGTGTTGTGCGGTGTCGCGGGCGCAGCGGCGGCGCTCGTCGTCTCACGCGCGCTCGCGTAGCGGCGCTGGGCGTCGTGCTCGCGGCCGTCACCGTCGTGAGCGGGGCGTGCAACAACGTCGACATGCGCTTCGGGCCGGGCGTGCAGATCGGCACCCACACCGGCTCGAGCGCGCAGCACGGCGCGGTCGTCGGGGTGTGGACGCGGGTCGTCGTCATCACCGACAACGCGGGGAACGCGCACAGCTCGCGGACTACGTGGGAGTTCCGCTCCGACGGGAGCGCGACCCGCACGCTCGTCACACAGAATCTGAGCGCCGGCATCTCCGACGTGCTGACGGCGAGCGCGACCTGGCGCACGGAAGGCTCGGCGCTGGTGATCACGTTCCGTTCCCCGGATTCCGGGACGTCGCGCTTCGCCTTCTCGGTGTTCGGCAACGTGCTCACGCTCGACGGACGCGACTTCGTGCGCATCGGCTGAATGGCCGCCTCGACGAAAGGGCGCGTGCTGCTCGTCAGCACCAACCGCGAGCGCGCGCCGCAACCGGTGATGCCTAACGGCGTGGCGTGCGTCGCCGCCGCGGTCGCGCGAGCCGGCTACGACGTGCGCGTCCTCGACCTGTGCTTCGCGCGCGACCCCATCCGTGAGGCACGCGACATTGCGCTGGCGTTCGCGCCCGACGTCATCGGGGTCTCGGTGCGGAACATCGACAACAGCGACCTGCTCGCCCTGCGCCACTACACGCCGGAGGCGATGGCGGTCGCGCGCGCGCTGCGCGCCGCGGCGCCGCACGCGAGCGTCATCGCGGGCGGCGCCGCCTTCGGCGTCGCGCCGGCGTCGCTGACGGACGCGCTGGATGTCGACTGGGCCGTGGCTGGTGATGGGGAGCGGGCGACGATCGCCCTCGTCGACGCGCTGGCGGCGGGCCGCGATCCCGGAGCGGTTCCCGGACTCGTCAGGCGTGACGCCGCCGGCACGCGCCTGGTGCCCCCGGGCGGCGATGAAAGCCTTGGCGCGCTCCCCGAGACCCGCATGCAGGACTGGATCGACGTTCGCGCCTACCAGCGCCGCGGCGCGACGGTCCCGATTCAGACCAAGCGTGGATGCGTCTTCAGGTGCGTCTACTGCACCTATCTCAACGTGGAGGGATGGGGCTACCGCCTTCGCGATCCAGCATCGGTGACCGATGAAATCGCGGGGCTGGCGCGCGAGCGAGGCATTCGACGCTTCGAGTTCGTCGATTCGACGTTCAATGCGCCCCCGCGACATGCGATCGCCGTCTGCGAGTCGATCGTGCGACGCGGGCTCCGCGTGCACCTCGACACCACCAACTTCACTCCGGCGGCCGCCACCCCCGAGCTTCTCGCGGCGATGCGGCCCGCCGGGTTCCGCTGGCTCGGCATCACCGCGGAGAGCGCGAGCGATCCGGTGCTCGCCCGTCTCGAGAAAGGCTTCGACGCCGACCAAGTGCGAACGGTGGCGGACCGCGTGGAGCGCGCGGGGATGCGCGTCCTGTGGATCTTTCTCGTCGGCGGCCCGGGAGAGACGCGCGCGACTCTCGACGAGACGCTGCGGTTCGCGGAGTCGCGGCTGTCGCGGGGAGACGCGGTGTATCTCACCGTGGGCCTGCGCATCTACCCGGGAACGACGTTGCAGCGTATCGCGACCGATGAAGGTGTCGTCGGCGCCGACGACTCGCTCCTCACGCCGACGTTCTACTTCTCGCCCGCGCTCGATCGCGCCGTCGCCGTCGCGCGCCTTCGCCAGTTCGCGGAGCGGCACCCGCGGTTCATGTTCTCCGCCGACTCGCGGTCGTCGCTCCTTCCCTATCTCACCCGGCTCGCCTCGTTCCTGCGGTTGCCCGGCCCGCATTGGCGCTACATGGGGACCTTTCAGCGCCTCGCGCGCGCGAGCGGGCGCATCTGGAAGCCGGAGCGTGTCCCCGCGTGACGGCGGCTGACGTCATCGTCGTTGGCGGCGGGCCGGCCGGAGCATCGACGGCATTCGCGCTGGCGCGCGCGGGGGTGAACGTCCTCGTCATCGATCGGGAGCGCTTTCCGCGAGACAAGCCGTGCGCGGAGTATCTGAGTCCGCAGGCATCCCGGGTGCTCGACGCCATGGGCGTCCTGTCGGCGGTCGAGGAGTGTGGCGCATCGCATCTCGCGGGAATGGTCGTGCGCGCACCCTCCGGCCGGCAGCTGCGTGGTGACTTCGTCGCGGAGCACGGCTATCGGGGATTCCGCGACCGCGGGCTCGCCGTGCGTCGTCTCGTGCTCGATGACCTGTTGCTCGACGCGGCCCGCCGCGCCGGAGCGCACGTGCTCGAGGAGACACGCGTGCTCGACGTGCGGCGCGATGCCCGCAGTCGAGCGAACGGCGTCGTCACGTCGGGCGGCGTGGGCCCGCGCGCGCTTGCGGCGCAGCTCGTCATCGGCGCCGACGGGCTCAGGAGCATCGTCGGCCGGCGTCTGGGTCTCATTCGCGGCGGCCGCTTCCCGCGACGCATCGCGCTCGTGTCGCACTGGCGTGGAATCGCGGACATGGGTGACTGCGGCGAGATGCACGTGGAGCGCGACGGGTACGTGGGCCTCGCGCCGGTGGATGACGGGCAGGTGAACGTCGCGATCGTCATCCCTGCCTCACGAGCGCGCACGATCGGCGGCGACGCCGGGCACTTCGTGTCGGCGTGGCTCGCCCGGCGCCCGCACCTCGCCCCCCGCTTCGCGCGCGCGGAGCGCGTGTCGCCGGTCGCGGCGACCGGGCCGTTCAACGTGCGGGCGCCTCGCGCGTGGTCCCCGGGCGCGCTCCTCGTGGGCGATGCCGCCGACTTCTTCGATCCCTTCACCGGCGAAGGGATCTACGCCGCGCTGCGCGGGGGCGAGCTCGCGGCCGCCGCGGCGCTTCGCGCGCTCGAAAGCGCAAGCCCCGACGCGGCGCTTCGCGACTACGACCGCCTGCGGCGGAAGGAGTTTGGCGGGAAGTGGCGCGTGGAGCGTCTCGTCGGCGCGGCGGTCGCGTTCCCCTCGCTGATCGAGCGCGCGGCGATCGCACTCTCGCGGCGCAAGGACCTCGCCGACCTGTTCGTCGGGGTCACCGGCGACTTCGTTCCCGCTCGCGAGGTATTGCGCCCGTCCTACCTCCTGGCGTTGCTTCTCCCGTCCCTTGGCGCCGCTGGCGCAACCCGGCCCCCCGTACCCGCGCACGAGAGCTGACCGACATGCCGATCGACAGCGCCACGTTCCGAAGCGTCCTCGGCCGCTTCGTCTCGGGCGTCACCATCGTCACCGCGCGTGACCGCGACGGTGACGACCACGGGATGACGGCCAGCGCATTCTGCTCGGTGAGCCTCGACCCGCCGCTGGTGCTGGTATCGATCGCGCACGATGCGACGCTACATCCCGTCCTCCTCGTCCAGGAGGAAATGGCGGTGAGCATTCTCACCGCCTCGCAGGAGGCGATCGCTCGCCGGTTCGCCGAGAAGCTCGACAATCGCTTCGATGGCGTTGGCTTCGTGCGTGGGGTCACCGGGGCCCCGCTCATCGACGGCGCGCTCGCGCACATCGAAGGGCGAGTGATTCATCGCCACCCGGGCGGGGACCACACGATCTTCGTCGCCGAGGTGCTGGCCGCGTCGGCGACGATGGACGAGCCGCTCCTCTACTATCGCGGCGGCTACGCCCATCTCCCGCGGTGACGTGGCGCTGCTGACGCCACGCCGTCGTCACGGCCAGGAGTACCTCGACGACCCCACGCTCGGGGCGCGGTTCGCGAAGCGGTCGATGGGCGATGTCGCCCGCTCGAACGCGCTGTTCGGCGGCGCGCACGCCGTGCTCGCCGAGCTGGAGGATCTCTTTCGCGCTCCGGGCGCGGCGCGCTCCCTCACGATCCTCGACGTGGGCACCGGGCTCGGCGACATCCCCGCCCGCGTCCGCGCGAAAGCGTCGGCACACGGAGTGACGGTGTGCACGACGGGGCTCGACACGAGCGAAGTCCTGGCGCTGGCCGCGCACGGCGCGGATCTGCCCGTCCTGCGCGCCGACGCGCGACGTCTGCCGATCGCCGACGACGCATTCGACGTCGTCCTCTGCTCGCAGGTGCTGCACCATTTCGCCGGCGACGACGGAACGGCGCTGCTGCGCGAGCTGGACCGCGTCGCGCGCCGTCGCGTGATCGTGAGCGACATTCGCCGCAGCTGGGTCGCTGCCGCCGGCATCTGGCTTGCTTCATGGCCACTGCGATTCCACCCAGTGAGCCGGCACGATGGCGTGGTGTCGGTGCTGCGTGGGTTCACGGTCGATGAGCTGGCCGGTGTCGTGGGGGCGGCCGTGGGAGTGACCCCCCGTGTGCGACGGCACCGCGGGTTCCGTGTAACGGCATCGTGGACGCCTCACCGTTTTCAGTGACAGTGCAGTAACATCATTCCAGGCATCCAGTTTCAAGGACATGCGGATGCGGCGGATGTGCAGCGGATTCCGCGGAGTGCTCCGAGCGCATTGAGCCTTCCACTGCATGAACAAAGAAAGGAATGGCTTTGGTCGCGCGAGGAAGGTTCTTTGGCATTAGCAAACATCCGCCTGATCCGCCGCATCCGCCGCATCCGTATGCCCTTTGAACCTGGGTGCTTGGAAGGCGATTACCTGAGGCACGCAACCAGGGAGCGAGAATCACGGTGCGAGAACCGCTGATACTACCGCCGATGCCGCACGGGCGGCCGATGGAGACGCTCGACGAGCGCGTCGTCCGCGCTCCATTGCGCACGATCTTCGCGCTCGTTCGCGATGTCGAGCGCTGGCCCGCGCACCTCGCGCACTATCGCTGGGTTCGCTTTCGCGATCGCGCTCCCGATGGCGGCGGGATCGTGGAGATGGCCGCATGGCGGCCCTTCGGGCTCGTCCGCTGGCCGACGTGGTGGCTCTCGGAGATGGCGGTGAGCGAGACGCGACCAGCCGTCCGCTTTCGGCACATTGGCGGCATAACGACCGCGATGGATGTCGAGTGGTCGTTCGAGGAGGTGGCCGGCGGCACCCACGTTCGCCTGTTGCACGTGTGGGACGGGCCGCGCTGGCCCCTGATTGGCGTGTTCGCGGCGACGGCGGTGATCGGTCCCGTCTTCATCCACGGCATCGCGTCACGTACGCTGGCGGGCCTGGCCGCGGCCGCCGAGCGGGTAGCGGGGGGCGCGCCCGGCGGTCATCATCCGGTAGCGGTTCATTCTCCTGGAGGATCGTCGTCGTGAAGCAGAGGCGGCGCGTCGCGGTGACCGGCATCGGAGCGATCACACCGATCGGCACCGGCACCACCGGATTCTGGCAGGGGCTTCAGGAACAGCGCTCCGCGGTCCGCACCATCTCGCGGTTCGATCCGAGTCCATTCCGCAGCCACATCGCGGCCGAGGTCGCCGACTTCGATGCGACGGACTTCATCGAACGGAAGCGAGCCCGCCGCCTCGATCGCTTTGGCCAGTTCTCGGTCGCCAGCGCACGCCTCGCTCTCGAGGACGCGCGCATCGACCTCGCATCCGAGGACCGCGAGCGCATCGGCTCGATGATGGGAACCGCACTCGGCGGCGTGGGGAACGCCGAAGAGCAGCTCGGCGTCTATCTGACGCGCGGCCTCAAGGATGTCGATGCATCGCTCGCGCTCACGGTGTTCGGTGGCGCGGCGAGCTGCAACATCGCGATCGAGTTCGGCGTGCAGGGGCCGAACCACACCAATGCGATGAGTTGCGCCTCGGGGACGATCGCCATCGGCGAGGGCTTCCGGCAAATTCGCGACGGCTACGCCGACGTCATGCTGTGCGGCGGCTCGGAGGCGCCGCTGTGGCCGCTGTGCTACGGTGCGTTCGCGATCATCCGCGCGATGTCGACGCGCAACGATGATCCGGGGAGCGCCTCACGACCGTTCGACAAGGACCGTGACGGATTCGTGATGGGGGAAGGCGCGGCCGTCCTCGTGCTCGAAGAGTGGGACCGCGCCGTGGCACGGGGCGCGCACCTCTACGGGGAGATCTGCGGGTACGGGCTGTCGAACGACGCCTACCACATGACGGCGCCCCGCCCCGATGGCTCACAGGCGGCGCGGACGATGCGGCGCGCCCTCGAGGACGCCGGTCTGGACGCCGGCGAAGTGCAGTACGTGAATGCGCACGGGAGCTCCACGCCGCTCAACGACAGCACCGAGACGCTGGCGATCAAGCAGGTTTTTGGCGACCACGCCTATCGACTCCAGGTGAGCGGCACCAAAGGCTACTACGGCCACGCGCTCGGCGCCTCGGGCGCGATCGAGGCGGCGATCTGCTCGCTGGCGCTGGCGAACGATTGGCTGCCGCCGACAGTCAACCTCGCGACGCCCGACGATTCGTGCGATCTCGACTACATCCCGACGGCGGGCAGGCGAGCGAGGGTGGAGCACATCCTCAGCAACTCGTTCGGGTTTGGGGGGGTGAACGCCTCGCTCGTCATGAGGCGGGCGAGCTGAACCCGGGGAAAAGGGTTCGGCCTTCTCCGGGAACGATCGCGGTGACGGCCCGAAGAACCGAAAAAAGCAGGGGCGCCGTGCCGTCTGACTTGCCTCCCTCGGCCAGCACCTGCATTCTGTGCTACCATGCCAGTCGTCGGTACGAACGTCCCGCGCAAGGATGCCGCCGAGAAGGTCACCGGCTCCGCGAAGTACGTCGACGATCTCGCCTTCCCCGGCATGCTGCACGCGCGGACCATTCGCTCGACCATCGCGCGCGGGCGCATCCGCGATGTGCGTCTTCCCTTCGATCGTGCGGGATACACGGTCGTCGATTACCGTGACATCCCAGGCCGGAACGCGGTCGCGCTGATCGAGGACGACCAACCGCTTCTCGTCGAGCGCGAGATTCGGCACGTCGCCGAGCCCATCGTCCTCCTGGCGCACCAGGATCGCGACGCGTTGCTGCGTGCCCGCGTCGAGATCGAGTGCGAGCCGCTGGAGGCGATCTTCGACCCGCAGCAGTCGGTCCAGGTACTCAAGGACCTGCGGATCGTGAAAGGCGACGTGGACGCGGCGCTCGCGCGTACCGACGTCATCGTGGAGGGCGAGTATCGCACCGGGCACCAGGAGCAGCTCTACATCGAGCCCAATGGCGTCATCGCCGTTCCCGAGAACGGCGGCATCACCGTCTACGGCTCGCTCCAGTGTCCGTTCTACGTCCACAAGGCGCTCCGTATCGCGTTAGGCTTCCCCGCGGATCGCATCCGCGTGGTACAGACCGAGACGGGCGGCGGCTTCGGCGGAAAGGAGGAGTATCCATCGGTCATTGCGGCCCACGCCGCGTTGCTCGCGCTCAAATCGAAGCGGCCGGTGAAGCTCGTGTACGACCGGCTCGAGGACATGCTCGCCACGACGAAGCGGCATCCGTCGATCGTACGGCATCGCACCGGGGTTACGCGCGACGGGGATCTCGTCGCCATGGACATCGACGTGCTGATGGACGGCGGCGCGTACGTCACCCTCAGCCCAGTGGTGCTCTCACGCGGCGCCATCCACGCTGCCGGGCCGTACCGCTGCGATCACGTGCGGATCGCGGCGCGCGCCGTCGCCACGAACACGCCGCCGAACGGCGCGTTCCGCGGATTCGGCGCGCCACAAACGCAGTTCGCGCTCGAGGTGCACATGGAGCGGATCGCCGAAACGCTCGGCATGGATCCGGCGCGGTTCCGCGAGCTGAACGCCCTGCGGCCTGGCGACACGACCGCCACCGGCCAGCGGGTGGAAGCCGACTGCTCCGCCCTCCAGGTGCTGGAGCAGGCGGCGCAGCGATCCGATTTCCACGCGAAGCGGGAGCGCTACGCCGGCACGAATCGCGGGATTGGTCTCGCGCTTTTCTTTCATGGCGCCGGTTTCACCGGCAGCGGCGAGGTGACGCTCGCCTCGCGGGCGGCGCTGGCCACGAGCGAGCGCGGCGTCCGCATCCTCGTGGGGAGCGCGGAGATTGGCCAGGGCACGCGAACCATGCACGCCCAGATCGTCGCCGACTCGCTCGGCATCCCGTACGACGACGTCGAGACGGCGCTCCCCGATACGTCGAGCGTGCCTGACAGCGGCCCGACGGTCGCGTCGCGCACGTGCATGGTGGTGGGAGGCATTCTCCAGCGATGCGCGGAGGAGCTCCGAGCCAGGATCGGTGATCTCCACCCGGCCGAGCATTTTCGTAGGCACGGACCCACCGTCGTGACGAAGCAGTACGAGCCACCCCACGGCATTCGGTGGGACGACGACACTTATCGCGGAGACGCCTATGCGACGTACGCATGGGCGTGCGATGTCGCCGAAGTCGAGATGGACCCGGACACGTACGAGATCCGCCCCATCCACTTCACCGCGGTGCAGGACATTGGCAAGGCGATTCACCCCACGCTGGTCGCCGGACAGATCGAAGGGGGGACGGCCCAGGGGATCGGATACGCCCTGCTCGAGGAAGTCGTTATGCGCGATGGGGCGATGGCCAACGCCCAGATGACGAACTACCTCGTTCCCACTACGCTCGACACGCCCACAATGGACGTCGTCATCGTCGAGACGCCGAGCCACCACGGCCCCTTCGGCGCGAAGGGCGTGGGGGAGATGCCGATCGATGGCCCGGCCCCCGCCATCGTCAACGCGATCCGACACCTCGGTCTCGACATCCGCCAGATCCCGGCAACACCCGAGCGCATCGCGGAGGCGGCGTGCGTCTCCGTGTGAACGGGCGCGAGATGGAAGTGGACGCGCCTCCGATGACGCGCCTGCTCGATGTGCTGCGTATCCACTGTGAGCTTCCCGGAACCAAGGAAGGGTGTGGCGAGGGGGAGTGCGGCGCCTGCACCGTCCTGCTGGATGGTGAGCCGGTGTGCGCGTGCCTCGTGCCCGCCGCTCACGCCGAGTCCGCGGAAGTCACCACCATCGAAGGGCTCGGCGGAGAGCATCCGCTTCAGCGTGCGTTCGCCGAGCACGGCGCGGCGCAATGCGGGATCTGCACGCCGGGGATGATCATGGCCGCGCTCGCACTGCCGCCCTCGCCAACGCTCGACGACGTGCGTGTCGCGTTGGCGGGTAACATCTGCCGTTGCACCGGCTACCACGCCATCTACCGCGCCATACTGCGCGCATGAGAACCGCGGCCGCCTCGCTCGACCTTGTGCGGCCGCGCTCGGTCGACGACGCGCTACGCTCCATCGCCGATGATCCATCCCTCGCTCCGATCGCCGGATGCACGGACGTCTTCGTGGGCTTGAACGCGGGGACCTTCGCCGGCACGCGCTTTCTCGATCTGTGGCCGTTGGAGGAGCTGCGTGAGATCGGCATCCGGAACGGCGCGATCTCGATTGGCGCGCTCGCGACTCATACCGCGATTCAGGAATCGCCTGCCGTGGTGAGCCGGGTTCCGATCCTCGCCGCGGCCTGCCGCGAGATCGGCGGCGCTCAAATTCAGAATCGCGGTACGCTGGGGGGCAACGTCGCCAACGGCTCGCCTGCGGGCGACACTCTCCCGGTACTGGCGGTCGCCGAGGCGGTCGTCGTGCTTCGCAGCGCGACACAGGAGCGCCGTATCCCGTTCACATCGTTCTTCACCGGCTATCGGCAGACCGTCCGGCGGCCCGATGAGCTGATCGTCGCATTCGAGCTCCCGCCGCTCGATCAGGTGCAGTGGTTTCGCAAGGTCGGCACGCGCGCCGCACAAGCGATCTCGAAGGTCGTGATGGCGGTCGTGGGCGGCGAGCGCCCGCGTGTGGCCGTTGGCAGCGTGGCCCCGACCGTGATTCGTTGCACACGGACGGAAGCGGCGCTCGCCGGCGGAGCGACATTCGACGAGGCGTCGCGCATCGTCGAATCAGAGGTGCAACCCATCGACGACCTTCGTTCGACGGCGGACTATCGGCGGCGCGTGTGCGGCAACCTGCTGCGTCGCTTCGGGACGGAGACTCAGCGATGAGCGAGCTCGTGGTGCGCGGCGAGCGCGTGCTCGTCGATGGGGCGCTTCGCGCCGCCGCGGTTCACGTTCGCGATGGACGGATCGCCGGCATCGGCGACGCGGGCGACATCGGCGCGGGCGTCGCCGTTCACGATGCCGGCGATTCGGTGCTCATGGCGGGGCTGGTCGACACGCACGTCCACGTCAACGAGCCGGGACGGGCCGAGTGGGAGGGCTTCGAGACCGCGACTCGCGCCGCGGCGGCGGGGGGCGTGACGACGCTGCTCGACATGCCGCTCAACAGTATCCCCGCCACGACCACCGTCGACGCGCTCGAGCAAAAGCGGGCGATCGCCCAGGGCCGTTGCCACGTCGATGTCGGCTTCATCGGCGGTGTCGTGCCGGGGAACACCGCCGACCTGGCTCCGCTGGCTGCCGAGGGTGTACTCGCCTTCAAGTGCTTTCTCATCGATCCCGGCGTCAAGGAGTTCGCTCACGTCAGCGAGGTCCACCTGCGCGAGGCGATGCCGGAGGTCGCCTCGTTAGGTCGCGTGCTCATGGCGCATGCCGAGCTGCCCGGTCCGGTAGCGCGGGCGGTCGCGGAGCTCGATGCGTCGGCCGACCCCCGATGCCACGCGACATGGCTGAGCACACGCCCTCCGGAGGCGGAAGAACAGGCGATCACCCTCCTCGTCGCCCTCGCTCGCGAGACCGGTGCCCGTGTGCACATCGTCCACGTGGCGGCGGCCGGAGCCATTCCAATTCTGCGCCGCGCACGTGGCGAGGGTCTTTCCCTTTCCGCCGAAACCTGTCCACACTATCTCGTCTTCAACGCGGAATCGATTCCCGATGGCGCCACACGGTTCAAGTGCGCACCTCCCATTCGCGAGCGCGAGCATCGGGAGGCACTGTGGGCGGCGCTCCGGAGCGGCGACCTCGACATGATCGCATCCGACCATTCTCCCTGCCCCCCCTCGCTCAAGCTGCCAGCGGAGGGCGATTGTCTTCGCGCATGGGGCGGCATCGCATCGATCCAGCTGTCGCTCCCCGCGGTCTGGTCGGGGGCGCCCGCACACGGAGGCACCGTGGCTGACGTCGCCCGCTGGATGAGCGAGCACCCGGCCAGGCTGGTGGGGCTCGATCGCCACAAGGGCGCGATCGCGGCAGGGCGTGACGCCGATTTCGTCGTGTGGGACCCGGAGGAAGAGTTCGTGGTCGAGGCGAATGCCCTGCAACACCGGCACAAGGTGACGCCTTACGAGGGCATGCGCCTTCGTGGAGTCGTTCGGGAGACGTGGGTGCGGGGCGAACGCGTGTACGATCGCGGTCACTTCGTTCACGAGCCACGCGGTAAGCTTGTTCGAGCGAGCGCGGCGTGACGGACTTCACCGACCTCGTGGACCTCGCGGCCGAGCGCCTGGGCGGGACGGCGGTGGTGGCGAACGACGAGTTCTTCGCGGCGAAGGAGAATCTCCTGCGAACGCCGCCCGCCGAGTGGCGCGAAGGCGTTTATACCGAGCGGGGGAAGTGGATGGACGGATGGGAGACGCGCCGGCGCCGCTCGCCGGGCCACGACTGGTGCATCGTGCGGCTCGGAGTCCCCGGGATCGTGCGAGGGATCGTCGTCGACACGACCTATTTTCGCGGGAACTATCCCGAGCACTGCTCGCTCGACGGGTGCAGCCTCGATGGAGTACCGTCGGCCGACGCCCTCGCTCGCGAGGCGGCGTGGCGCGAGATCATACCGAAGACCGCGCTCCAGGGTGACGCGCGCAACACGATCGCCTCGAAAGGAGACAAGCCGGTGACGCACGTTCGGCTCAACATCTTTCCCGACGGCGGCGTGGCACGGCTGCGCGTCCACGGCGAAGTGACGCCCGACTGGCCGACGCTCGCGCGCTCGGGCGACGTCGACCTCGCGGCGATGGAGAACGGCGGGTGGGTGGTCGTATGCAGCGACATGTTCTTCGGTCACCGGCAGAACCTCATCCTTCCGGGACGGTCGACGCACATGGGCGATGGATGGGAGACGCGCCGCCGCCGCGGCCCCAGCAACGACTGGACAATCGTCAGGCTCGGCCACGTCGGCTCGATTCGCCGCGTGGAGATCGACACCGATCACTTCAAGGGGAACGCCCCCGGCGCGTGCGCGGTGTCGTGGTGCCATGCCCCCGGCGCGAGCGCCGAGGCGTTGACCTCGGCCGCGGTCACGTGGAACGATCTGCTCCCGCGGACGAACCTTCAGCCCCACGCGCGCCACCACTTCGAGCGGGAGCTGCGCACGGCCGACGCAGCCACGCACGTTCGACTCGACATCTATCCGGACGGCGGCATCGCGCGGCTGCGCGTGATCGGGCGTCCAGGAGGCATGACGTGACGATTACGCTCGAGCAGCTCAACCTCCTCCACGAGCTGCAAGCCGAGCGACGATTGCTCGCGTGCTGCGGATCGAGGGCGTGGGCTCGCGGCGTCGCCGCGGGCCGGCCGTATTACGACTTCGAGCAGCTCCTCGCTACGTCCGATCGCGTCTGGGGCAGCCTCTCGCCGGACGACTGGCGCGAGGCGTTCGCGCGCCATCCTCGCATCGGCGAGCGCGCCACCGCCGGGCGCAATACGACCGCCGAACATTGGTCCGAGCGCGAGCAGGCGCGCGCACGCGCGGCGGGCGAGGAGGCGCTCGCCGAGCTCGCGGAGGTCAACGCGGAGTACGAGGACCGCTTCGGGCACGTGTTCCTGATCTGCGCCACCGGGAAGACCGCGGATCAGATTCTCGACAATGCGCGGTCCCGGCTCGGAAACGACGCGGACACCGAGCTGCGCATCGCCGCCGAGGAACAACGGCGTATCACGCACTTGCGGCTGCGAAAGCTGCTCGACGTATGAGCGGCATCACCACGCACGTCCTGGACGTCGCCCGTGGGCGCCCCGCCCGTGGGATTGCCGTGGTGCTCGAGCGCGTCGGCACACCGCAATCCGCCATGCTCGGCCGTGCGACGACCGACGCCGATGGGCGCGTCACGGCCTTCG
The DNA here is from genome assembly GCA_025931335.1 of Gemmatimonadaceae bacterium. GTDB lineage: Bacteria > Gemmatimonadota > Gemmatimonadetes > Gemmatimonadales > Gemmatimonadaceae > JAICNG01. The sequence continues at coordinate 28,892 of JAICNG010000009.1, forward strand.
CGCCGACGTCATCGCTCCAGTCCGGCACCTATCGCCTCACGTTCGAGGTCGCGTCGTACTTCGCGACCATGCGCGTCGAGGCCTTCTATCCGCGCGTCGTGGTCGAGTTCGACGTAGGCGACCCGGCGCAGCACTACCACGTTCCGTTGTTGCTCAGCCCGTTCGGATACTCCACCTATCGTGGGAGCTGACCGTGACACGACTCGGCGAGAACGGCTACGGGAAATCGCGCGTGCGGCTCGTGAAGGTGAGCCGCCGCGAGGGACGCCACGAGCTGCGCGATCTCACGGTGTCCGTGCGACTCGAGGGCGAGTTCGAGGACGCCCACGTGCGAGGCGACAACCGTGACGTGCTCCCGACGGACACGATGAAGAACACCGTGTACGCGCTGGCGCGACAGATCGAGATCGAAGCCATCGAGGACTTCGCCCAGGCACTCGCCACCCACTTCCTCCCCGACAACCCCGCCATCAACCGCGCGCGTGTGACGGTGCGCGAGTATGGCTGGAACCGCATCCCCGTGGGCGGGCGGGCGCACCCGCATGCGTTCGTTCGCGGATCCGACGAGGTGGACCTCGCGACGGTGACCGCCGAAGGTGAGAGCGTGCGCATCGAGAGCGGGATCGACGAGCTCCGGGTGCTCAAGACCACCGGCTCGGGGTTCGAGGGCTACGCGCGCGATCGCTACACCACGCTGCGCGAGACGTCCGACCGGGTGATGGCGACGGCGATGCGTGTGCGATGGACGTACGGCCTGACGGAAATCTCCCCCGGGGAGGTTCGCGGTCGCGCTCGTGAGACCATCCTCGAGACGTTCGCCGAGCACGAGAGCCGCAGCGTACAGCACACGGCGTACGCGATGGGCGAGGCCGTACTGGAGCGGTGTCCGGAAATCGACGCCGTCGCGTTCTCGTTGCCCAACAAGCACCATCTGCTCGTCGATCTGGCACCGTTCGGGCTCGACAACCCCAACGAGATCTTCGTGGCGACCGAGGAGCCGTACGGGTTGATCGAGGCGATCGTCAGGCGGTGAGCACGTCGCGGAAGGGGCGCCCGTCGAGCAGCTCGGCGCGGATGCCGGTGAGCGAGGCGATCGCCGCCCTGTCGGCGGCCCCGCACGCGATGGCGCGAAGGAGGAAGTTGAGGAGTGCCTGACCGGTCGCGACGTCGTCGGCGATGTCGCGCGGGGCGTCGCCCCCGCCAAGGGCGTCGAGAAAGTCGGCCAGCCGTCGCGACGCCGCCTCGAGACCACTCACGTAGAAGGCGTAGATCGCCGCGTAGCGGCTGATGAGCTGCGCCGGATGCAGGTCCCACCCCGAGTAAATCCCCAGCTTCAGCGCGTGCTTCACGTCGCCGTGGTGAAGCCGCCATGCGTCGTGCACCCGCTCGATCGGCTCGGCGGGGAGGATCGCCGTCGACCCGTCGCTCACCCGCACGCCGGTGCCGGCCAGAGCCACCTGCATGACGAGTCGCGCGTGCTCACAGGCGGGGTGTCGCTGTCGCTGGTGCGCCGCGGTAATGCCGATCGCCGCGGTATAGTCGTAGGTGCCCAGGGAGGCCGCGACGAGCCGACCGCGTGCCGCGTCGACCCAGCTGGGGAGCGGGCAGCGGCCGTCCCAGCCCATCACCGCGCGCGGCGCCTCCACCATGATCTCGATGCGCAGCGTCCCTTCGCTCAGCCCGAGGCGCTTCTCCATCATCTCGAGGTGGTGCGCGAGGTAGGCGACCTGCTCGGTCACCGTGACCTTCGCGAGAGTCACGATGAAGCTCGCGGGCAGCGTGCCTCCGCTCCCCGCGAGCACGGTCTGGACGAAGAGGTCTGTCGTCTGGAGCGATCGCGCCGCCAGCTCGCGTGTGAGCGGCTTCACCCGAATGCCGAACGTGGGAGGTAGCGCGCCCGCCCGCATCGCCGCGACGGTGGCATCCGCGCAGCGCTCCACCTCCACATCCTCCACCACGGAGGGCTGCGCGCCGAACCCGTCCTCGAAATCGATCCGATAGTCCTCCACCGGCTCTACCTCGAGCTTGCGCGCGACGCGACGGTGCACCTCGTCGGCGAACGCGCGCTCGCGCCCGTTGAACACCATGGCGCGAGCGAGTGAATCGCCGTCGGGCGCAAAGCGGGCGAGCGCATCCAGGGCGCGTTCCCGGATGGAGGGAATGGTGTCGGCGCGGAAGTGCTGCGCTCCCTCGATGAACGACTGCACCGGCTGCCGTTCCGGGCGCTCACCCGGATGCCGCCGCACGTATTCGTCGTTCGCCGCCTCGAGGCTGCTTCGAGGATGCGCGGTCACGTGCTCGAGCGGCGCACGCGCGATGCCGGCGCCAGCGCGCGACGAACCGCCCGCGAAATGCTCATCTCCAGGCCGCGATCCCCTTTCGCCTCGTGCGTGCGTCGCCAATCGACGAGACGAATCACCGCCTTCGCCATGACGGCGTGGCCCCCGGCGCTTCCGTAGCGGTCGAAGGAATCGCGAAGACGATCGCCGAGCTTCGCCGCCGGCCACAGGGCGCGCGCGCTCATGACGACGCGATCGTGAAAGACGCCCGACACGACGGCGGTGTTCGCGCCCTCGATGCCGAGGCAGAACTCCGCGAGCTGCGCGACGATGTGCTCCTGATCCTCGGGCAGCCGGCCCAGGTGAACGTGCGCGAGGCCACGCGTAACGTGCGCGCGCTGGAGCGCCACGCCAAACCGCCGCAGCGTCGCCGCCGAGTATGACGGATGCTGGATGCGGCGCAGGAGCGAATGATCGGCCCGCGGAAAGAGGTATGCGAACATCTCCAGGTCATCGTCGCTGGCCGACCGCGACAACGACTTCGTGTCGGTGATGATGCCGTACAGGAGCGCCGTCGCCAGCTCGCGGGTGAGGGGCTCTTCGCCCTCCGCCAGCAGGTATTCGGCGGCGATGGTCGCGGCCGCGCCGTACGACGGGCGGACATCCTTGAAGCGGGCGCGAAATCCGCCAGAGGGCGGGTGGTGGTCGATGACCGCCGCCACGTCGGTGAGGTCGCCGCCGAAGTACGGCGGCTGGACGTCGACCAGGATCAGATTCTCATGCTTACTGAGTGAGCGCGACGAGACGTGCTCGATTCGCACCCCCAGCTCCTCGATGAGCCGGCGGTTCTCGGGTCGCGTCACCCGCCCGCACGTGATGATCGGCGCGTCCACCGCGCCCGCGCCGAGGACCGTACGCAGGGCCAGCGCCGACGCGATGGCGTCGGGATCGGGATCGTGCTGCACGAGAAACGCGCACGAGCGCGCCCCCCGCATCGCGCGTCGGAATCGCTCGACCTGGCGTCGCGCGAACACGCGCGCAAGCACGCCCTCGACCGCATCGGCGAGCAGCTCACCCTCATCGATCCACGCGATGCCGCCGCGAATGCCGGTGCGTCGGCGGCCGCGCTCGCGGTCGATGACGAGCACCGGGGCCCTGGGAAGCTGCCGTCGGACCGCCGTCGCGACGCGCTTCGCCTGCGCCTCATCCCCGAGGTCGACGACCACGGTCACGTCGCGCGAGCGGACGGCGTCGAAGGTGGCGGGGATGGTGGGATCGCCGCGCACACCCACACACCACCGGGGCGCCGAGGCGCCGTTGGTGAGCCAGAGGTGCACCCGTCGCCCCGCGAGCGCACTCCGCCGCAACGCGAGAAAGCGCGCGGGTTGGTCTGAGATGAGGAGAACCGGACCGCGAACGGGCATGCGCGCGCCTTGCCGAGTGAAACGGTGACGCCTAGCTTGGCCGCCGACCCAATCTATCGAGGAAGATCAGCATGAAAGACTCGATCCGCCACTTCGTCGCGGAGCTCGTCGGTACCTTCGCGCTGGTCTTCGTCGGCGGGGGCGCAATCATCGTGACGAAGATGCCAGGCTCGGACGCGGGATTGGTAGGGGTGGCGCTCGCGCACGGGCTCATCCTGGCGGTCATGGTGACCGCTTTGATGCGCATCTCGGGGCACTTCAACCCCGCGGTGACGATTGGATTCTTGACGGCGCGCCGCATTGGGCCGTTCATGGCCGGCGTCTACGTGCTGGCCCAGCTCCTGGGCGCGATGCTGGCCGCCTACGCGCTGAAGGCGACGACGCCGGCGATGCTGTTCGACGCGGCGCGCGGCGGCGGGCAGGCGGTGTCCCTCGACATAACGACCGGCCAGGCGTTCATGCTCGAGGCGATCGCGACGTTTTTCCTGGTGTTCGCGGTCTTCGGCACCGCCGTCGATCCGAAAGCGCCCCGGGTCGGCGGCTTCGCGATCGGCCTCACGCTCGCGGCCAGCATCCTCGCGATCGGACCATTCACCGGCGGATCATTGAACCCCGCGCGGTCCTTCGGCCCCGCGATTGCGACGAACATCTGGGAGGGACACCTGATCTACTGGGTTGGCCCGATCGTGGGCGGGGTGATCGCCGCACAGCTGTATGAGTGGGTGCTCATGCGGCATCCGGTCGAGCCGGTGGAGCACGGACCGGTGGATCCGGTGTAAGGGCGCTTGGAACAGGTTCTCACTCGGCAGCAGGGCGAGCTCGTCGCCCTCGAGCGTCAGCTCGTAATGCGCGTTCGCGATGCGCTCGCGCGGTCCGACGGCGCGCGCGCGGACCTCGAGCGGCTGGCCGCGCTCGTGGGCGAGATGGACGAGCTCTTCCTCCTGGTCGTCGTCGGCGAGTACAACAGCGGCAAGAGCACGTTCATCAACGCGCTGCTCGGCGACGAGGTCTTCGCGATGGGAGACCTGCCGACCACGCGCGCCATCTCGATCCTCAGTTACGGCGAGGCGGGCCGCCCCGAGCTGATCGGGGAGAACATGTACCTCTACCACTACCCGCTCGACGTCCTGCGCGATCTCGACATCGTGGACACGCCGGGAACGAACTCGATCGAGCGGATGGAAGAGGCGCTCACCCGCGAGTTCGTCCCGCGGGCGGACCTGGTGTTGTTCGTCACCAGCCTTCTCCAGCCGCTCACGGCGAGCGAGCTCGACTTTCTGGCTCACATCCGTGAGTGGGGCAAGAAGGTCGTGTTCATCGTGAACGGCGTGGACCGCCGAAACTCCGACGAGCAGATCGAACGGGTGCGCGAGTACCTCACGCGAGAGGTCCAAGCGCGGCTGGGTGCGGCGGCTCCCACGCTGTATTTCATCAGCGCGCTCCAGTCGCTTCGAGCCAAGGTGGGCACGCGGCGCGCGACGGCCGCGCAGCAGTCATCGGTCGCGGCGGTCTCGGCGGTCGCTGCGCCGCCCACCGTCGACCCGCGCAACGAATACCCCGCCCTCGAGCGGTATGTCCTCGAGACGCTCCGCGACACGGAGCGCGTTCGCCTCAAGCTGCTCACCCCGCTCGGCGTGCTCCGCAACCTGCTGAAGCGGAACATTGGAGGGCTCGACGGGCGCCTGGTCGTCGTGCGCGAGGATGCCCGGGTTCTGCGCTCCATCCGCGACCAGCTCGAGGCGTACACGAACGAGATGCGGACGGACGCCGAGCGCTACCTGCTGGAAGTGCGCAGCGTGCTGTACGAGATGGAGCGCCGTGGCCGATCGTGGTTCGAGCGGACGATCCGGATCGGGAACGCCAACTTTCTCCGCAACAAGGATGCGGTCGAGAACCGCTTCCGTTCCGAGGTGGTGCAGGATTCGCCGCAGGCGATCGAGGGCGTCGTGCACCGCATGGTCGACTGGACGGTGCAACGGAATCTGAAGCTCTGGAGCAGCGTGTTCGCGGAGCTGGATGCCCATACGGCGCGGCTGCGCGAGTCCGGTGCACTCGCTCCCCACGGCGACACCGAGTTTCAGTACAATCGCGAGGAGCTGTTCGCGCGGCTGCGTGAGCCGATCGAGCGGCGGCTCGGCGAGTTCGACACGGAGCGCGAGGCGCGCCAGATCGTCGACTCGGTGAAGGAGGCGGTCACGGCCGCGCTCGGCGTGAACGTGCTGGCCCTCGGACTCGGCGGCATCCTGGTCGCCGCCTTTACGACGGCCGCGCTCGACGTCACCGGCGTCCTCACCGCCACGGTGTTCGCCATCGCGGGCTGGCTGCTCATTCCCGCGCGCCGCCGCAAGCTAATAGCCGATTTCGAGAGCAAAATCGAAAAGCTGAACGAGGACCTGGCGACGCTTCTGCGCGCCAAGTTCGAGGAACAGCTCACACGCTACGAGCGGCAGCTCCTCGAGGTCGTCGCGCCTTACGAGCGATTCCTCGAGACCGAGCGAGCGAAGCTCGAGAGCGGCCTCGACGAGCTGCGGCAGGCGGAACGGGAGGTCGCGTCGTTGGAGCAGCGCGTCGTCGAAACGTTCCCCGAGCGGGGATAGATGCCGGCCATCGGCGCGCGATCGTCATGCTTCCTGATCGTGGCCCTGATCGGGTGGCCGCTCTCGCGGCTGGGCGCGCAGGATGCGGATCTCATCCTTCGCAACGCGCGCATCTGGACCGCGGACTCCGCGCGCCCGCGCGCGGAGGCTGTCGCGATCCGGGGTGAGCGCCTCATCGCCGTCGGCTCCAACACGGATGTCGAGCGGTATCGTTCGCCACGCACTCGCGTGATCGACGCCGGCGGGCGTTTCGTGACGCCAGGGTTCATCGACGATCACACGCACTTCAGCCAGGCGGGCGCGCTGCTCATCGGCGCCAACCTGCTCGACGTCGCTTCCGCGACACCCTTCGCCTTTCGCGTGAAAACGGCCGTCGCGCGCATGAGCCCCGGCGCATGGCTCACCGGAGGCGACTGGGGCGCATACGAGGACTGGTCGACCAATAGCACCGGGCCGCGGGCACCCACCGACGCATCGCGCCCCGCCCGTTTCTCCCCTGACCGCACCATCATCGACTCCGTCAGCGGAGCGACGCCCATTCTGCTCAACCGCTGGGATCGCAGCGCGTGGCTCGCCAACGGGAACGCGCTCGAGCGCGCCGGACTCTCGTGCACCCGTCCTGCGCGTGGACTCGAGTGCGTGAATGGCCGCGCCACCGGCCGCGTCGCCGACAGCGCACTGGCTCGCGTACGCGCCGCCATCGCGCCGAAGACGTTCGATCAGCGGCTTCGCGAGGCGCGCGCCGCTCAGCAGCATCTCGCGGAGCTCGGCGTCACGACCATCCACGACATCACGCCGCCCTTCCAGCTTCCCGTGTACAGCGCGCTCAAGCAGCGCGGCGAGCTGACGGTGCGCGTCTTCGCCCGGCCGACGCTCGACAAGTGGCGCAGCCTGACGTATGCCGGCATCGCCCCGGGCTTCGGCGATGACTGGATTCGGCTCCGCGCGCTCAAGGGATTCGTCGACGGCATCCAGGGGAACTCGACGGCGCGGTTCTACGAGCCCCAGCTGCATTCGGGAAGGCGCGGCGAGTGGCGCGACAGCACCAACACCGGCGCGACCGACGGCCCCGGCTCGGGCATGCAGCCCGCCGGCAACATGGAGCGCCTGCTGTTCGGACTCGACTCGGCCGGCTGGTGGGCCAACGTGCATGCGATCGGCGACGAAGCGATCGACACGGTGCTCACGATCATGGAGAAGGTGATCGCGACGAACGGCCCGAAGGAGCGGCGGTGGCGCATCATTCACTCCCAGGTCATTCGCAACGCTGGCGTCGCGCAACGATACAAGCGCCTTGGCATCATCGCCGAGGTGCAGCCGTACCACGCGATCGACGACATGCGGTGGATGGAGGAGCGCATCGGGACGCGCGCACGGTGGGCATACGCCTTCCGCACCTTCCGTGATGCAGGTGTGCCGCTCCTGTTCGGCTCGGACTGGCCCGGGACGAACGCCAGCTGGTACACCGCGAACCCGATGGTCATCCTCTACGCCGCGCTCACGCGACAGACCGTCGACGGAAAGCCGGCGGGTGGATGGTTCCCCGAGGAGCGACTCGATCTCGAGACGAGCCTCCGGAGCTACACGATCAACAACGCGTGGGCGGAAGGCGAGGAAGCGAGCAAGGGCTCGCTGACGGCTGGCAAGCTCGCGGATCTGGTCGTGATCGATCGCGACCTGTTCGCGATTCCCCCGACAGAGATCAAGGATGCGAAGGTGCTGCTGACGATCGTCGGCGGACGAGTCGTCCACGCGGCGGCGCCGTTTGCGGACGATGAGGGATCAGGAGTCAGGAGTCAGGCATCAGGGGGGTCAGGGATTAGATGAGAGGAGAACGGCTCGCGCAGCTCCTCACACCTTCACCCCGACACCCCCTGATCCCTGACTCCTGATCCCCTGGCTACGGTCCCTGAAGCAAGTACTTCTCCGCATACCGCGTGATCGAGTCGGTGATCACACGCATCGCCTTCTCGCTCTTCTCCCATCCGACGGTCTGTACACGCCGGCCTTCCAGGTCCTTGTAGATGTGGAAGAAGTGCTCGACTTCCTTGAGGTAGTGCTGCGGGATGTCGGCGATGTCGAAGTACTCGCCGTAGTACGGGTCGTGGCTCGGCACGGCCAGGATCTTGTCGTCGGGCTCTCCGCGATCGCGCATCATCAGCACACCGATCGGGCGCGCGTCGATCTGGCATCCGGGAAACGTTGGCTCGTTGACGAGCACGAGGATGTCGCACGGATCGCCATCCTCGTGCAGCGTCCGCGGGATGAAGCCGTAGTCGCCGGGATAGTGCACGGCGGAGTAGAGCACGCGGTCGAGCCGCATGAGCCCTGACTCCTTGTCCAGCTCGTACTTGTTGCGGCTGCCCGATGGGATTTCGATCAGGGCCGTGACTTCCTCGGGCGGGTGCCTGCCGGGGGCAAGGTCGCGCCAGGGGTGAATCACGTCGTCACGCGCTCCATCGTCCCCTTGAACGCCATCGGGTCCTCGGCCACGCCGAAGTTCTCGGCGGCGAGGCGCGCCACCCGGTCGAGATCGTCGGCCGAGAGGTCGTCGAGATCGATCGCGCCGGCGAACTCGCCTAACTGCTCGGCGTCGTAGATGTTCGGCAGCGTCGACACCACCCGCGGCTCGGCGAGCAGCCACTTGAGCGCCGCCTGCCCGAGCGTCATGCGCGCGGTGAGAAACTCGAGGGTGCGGATCTTCCGCAAGCCGTTCACGAGCCAGGAACGCGGCCGGTGCCGCCGGTGATCGTTCGGCGGGAACACCGTGTCTTCGGTGTACTTCCCCTCGAGCATCCCCGATGCGTGCGTCACGCGGATGTTGAACACGCAGTCGGGGGCGTGCGCCCGCGCCGCGTCGATCATCGCCGTCCCCGGATGCTGCTCGAGGATGTTCCAGATCATCTGGATCGTGTTGATGTCCGGCTCGCGCTCGACGAGCTCCACGGCCTCGTAGAGCCACCCGATGGCCGGTCCGAACGCGGCGCCCCACGCGCGAATCTTCCCCTCCTGGCGCAGCTCGCGCAGCGTCTGCCAGATGGCGGCATCGCGCACGTGGTCCATCTTCACGTTGTGCAGCTGGAGCACATCGATGTAGTCCGTCTCCAGACGCTGGAGACACTGCTCGACGGCGAAGCGCATGTACTCCGCGTCGAAGCGCTGTGGCAGCTCGCTCTGTCCGCGTCGCTGTCCACGTGCGTCGGCATCGTAAATGTCGTAGCCGATCTTCGTCCCGATCACGATGTCGGCGCGGCGGCCTCGAAATGCGTCAGCCAGCTGCCGCTCGCTCCGCCCGTCACCGTAGGTGTCGGCGGCGTCGAAGAACGTGATGCCGTGGTCGTCGCGGGCCGAGCGTATGAGCGCGATCGCGTCGCTGTCGGACTTCTCGCCCCACCAGCCTGTGGACAGAGTCCAGAGGCCGAAGCCCAGCTCACTGACGGTGACGCCGGTACCGGGGAAGGATCGATAGCGCATGGTGAAATCCTATTCGACGTAGCCGTTGTTGAGCCGCGTCGCGGCGGCGATCGCGAAGTACGTCACGATCATGTCGGCGCCGGCTCGCCTGATGCCGAGGAGCGACTCCATCATCGCGCGATCCCCGTCGATCCAGCCGCGGTCCGCGGCCGCTTGAATCATAGCGTATTCCCCACTCACCTGATACGCCGCGACGGGATGGCCGGTCTCGCGTTTGACGTGCGCGATGATGTCGAGATAGAGCCCGGCCGGCTTCACCATCACGATATCGGCGCCTTCGTCGATGTCGAGCCGCGCCTCGCGCACCGCTTCGCGCGCGTTCGCGGCATCCATCTGGTAGCCGCGCCGGTCGCCACTCTGCGGCGTCGATTCCGCGGCTTCGCGAAACGGGCCGTAGAGCGCGGATGCGAACTTCGCCGCGTACGAGAGAATCGCCGTGTCCGCGTGCCCCCCTCCGTCGAGTGCCTCACGAATCGTCCGAACCCGGCCGTCCATCATGTCGCTCGGCGCCACGATGTCCGCACCGGCCTCGGCGAAGGACAGCGCACACCGCGCCAGCAGGGGAAGCGTCGCATCGTTGTCGACGTGGCCGTCGCGCATCACCCCGCAGTGCCCATGGTCCGTGTACTCGCACAGGCAGACGTCAGCGATGCGCACGAGATCGGGGAGCTCGCGAGCCAGGGCGCGGAGTGCCTGCTGCACCGGGCCACGCGCGTCCCACGCCGACGATCCCGTAGCATCCTTCGCGTCCGGGATGCCAAAGAGGATGACGGCTCCAACGCCGGCTCGAGTCGCCCGCTCCGCATCACGGAGCAGCTCGTCGGTCGAGCTTTGTGCGACACCCGGCATGGATGCGATCGCGCGGCGCACCCCGGACCCTGACCGGACGAACAACGGCAGGATGAGCTGCGATGGATCGATATGCGTCTCCCGCACGAGCGCGCGAAGGGCGGCGGTGCGGCGCAGGCGGCGAGGGCGGTACTCGGGATACTGGGGCATCGACATCGGGGCGACCTATTCCGGTGCCGGAACCGGTACCTTCGACTCGCCGCGCAACCGCTCGAGGATGTACCGGCCGCCCCGTGACAAGATGTCATACGCGACGCGACGCCCCGCGCCTTCCGGGTTGTCGACGTCGACCGGCGCATGGCCTCGCACGAGGTGCGTGCCGCGCGGGTCGGAGATGAACGCGTGCAATACCATGCCACCGGATTCGGTCATGGCCAGTGCACCGATCGGGACCTGGCACCCGCCTTCCATCTCAGCGAGACACGCACGCTCGGCCCGCACGACGACGCCCGTCGGCGCATGGTCGAGCGGCGCGAGCAGCTCGCGCATACGCGCGTCGTCCTCGCGCGCCTGCACCGCGATCGCGCCCTGCCCCGCCGCGGGGAGCCATGCCGGCGCCTCGAGGATCTCGTCGATTCGCTGATGCACATCGAGCCGATACAAACCGGCTACGGCGAGAATCGCGGCGTGCACCTGACCGTCGTCGACCTTGCGCAGACGCGTCGGGACGTTGCCTCGCAGGTCCACCACCTCGAGGTCGGACCGCCGGGCGAGGAGCAGGGCGCGCCGCCGGAGGCTGGAGGTGCCGACGCGACTCCCGCGGGGCAGCTCATCGATCGACCCGACGCCGAGGGAATCGTTGACGATGAGCGCGTCACGGGGATCTTCGCGCTCGAGGATGGCGGCGATGACGACGCCCTCCGGCGCCTCGGTGGGAAGGTCCTTCAACGAATGGACGCAGCACTCGACCTTTCCGGATCGCAGCGCGTTCTCCAGCTCCTTCGTGAACAGCCCCTTCGCGCCGATCGCGCTCAGCGGCTCGTCGATGCGCTTGTCGCCGGCGGTCTTGAACGTGACGAGCTCGGTCTTCACATCGCGCTCCGCGAGCGCGGCCTGCACCTGGCGGGCCTGGCGCAGCGCCAGCTCGGAGGCGCGGGTCGCGATGCGGATTACGTCAGCGTCCCTGGCCAATCGCGAGTGGACTCGATGAGATCGCGCTCCCACGCCGCATGCTCGGGGACGAAATAGGGCACGCGGGTCTTCTTGAACTCGCGCAGCGAGTAGAGGACGAGATGCTCGGTGACACCGGTCTCCTTCGCGATCGCGTCGGCCACCGCCTCCACTTCGGCCGCGCTGCGCCCGTGGATCATCGTGAAGTGCGAGTACGGCCAATGCGGATAGGTGGGGCGCTTGTAGCAATGCGACACGGCGCGATAGCTGGCCATCATGCGACCCACTTCCTCCGCGCGCTCGGGCGGCACCTTCCATACGGCCATCCCATTGGAGATGAAGCCGGCCTTCTGGTGGCGAAGCACGGCGGCGAAGCGGCGCATACGGCCCTCACGAATGAACCGCTCGGCCTCGCCGATGAGCGCATCGATCGAGAGCGAGGCTTCGTCAGCCCACTCGACGAACGGCTCGGGAACGAGCGGCACGTCGCGCTGCAGCACGCGCACGAGCTCGATGTCGCGCGCGGTGGGCATCCGCGAGGCGCGAACCTCCAGCACTTCCTCCTTGGTGCCGCCGCGCGCATCCGGGGGAGCGGTGCGCGCGTCGGACTGCGCGCCGCGCTCGACGTCGAGCTGCACACCGATCTTGTACAGCGCGAGCGTCGGTAGCAGTGCGTAATGGTCGGCGCGCACCTTCCACGCCAGTCGCGCGACCTGCTCCTCGAGGGAGAGCTGCGCGTCCGCCGGCACGGCGATCGTGAACCAGATGTTGAACTGTCCCGACCGCTCGTAGTTGTGGCTGATGCCTGGATTGCGATTGAGCTCCGCCGCCGCGCTCTCCAACTGATCGGGCGGGACCTTGAACGCGACGAGCATGGAGTCGTAACCGAGCTTGCGCGTATCGAAGATCGCCGAGATCTGCCGAATCACCGGCGCGTCGCCCGCATGGAGTCGACGAGCCCGATGGAGCATCTCGGCCTCATCGATACCGATGCGGTCGCCGAGCGCGGCGAAGGGACGCCGAACCAGCGGGAACTCGCGCTGGATCTCGTTGAGGATGCGCGCGTCGACGTCGTCCGTCGCCACGCCGATCGGCTGGTCACGATCGGTGACTGTTGTTTCGGCACTCATGCGCGGCAATCTAATGGGGGACGAACGAAGGCGCTGGGGAATAGCGAAGGCCCTGGAAAGGCGCTAAGGGCGCTGGAAGAGCGCTGAAAAAGCATTCGATTCCCGCTGCTCCAGCGCTTCTCCAGCGCCTTTAGCGGTTCTCCAGCGCGCTTAGCGCTTCTCCAGCGCCCTATCTTCTCAGCGCTTTTCCAGCGCTTTTCGCCCTTTGTGATCCACGTCCATTGACGCTCCTCATGTGGCCGGGTACGTTCGCAGTGAGCTCCGAGTGCGCGCGGCGATGCGGCCAGCGCAGGCTCGCGAGGAGGCACCCATGATGACGGAATTGAACGCTACCGATCGCGCGCGACTTCGCGCGCAAGTCATAGATGAGGGGTTGAGCCGGGCAATCGGCGCGCACTTGCGAGGCGCGCTGCACGCGGAGCTTCGTCAGGCAGTCGCGACGTTCGTCGGCGACGCCAAGCGAACGATGACGCCGCCGCAGGACGTCATCGCATCGATCAAGGCCCAGGTGCAGCGTGAGGCGCAGCCGCACATGGACGCCGAGGAGTATCCGCGGCTGGTGGAGCTGGTCGTCGGGTGGGGAATCGAGGAGTACTACCGGGAACGGTAGGACCTCCGGCAGGTGGTTGGCGGGATGAGGAACCTGAGTCGCCACGGCTAATGCCGTGGCTTTTTTTTGGTTCTTCGGGCGATTGCGGGAATGCCCGAAGCCTCGCTGTGCTTCGCAAGCGGCCACGGACAGCTGAACTGCGAACTGACCCGAATAACAACACGAATTACGCGAATTGCGTTTTGCCGCTTCGAGCTAGGCTCTCCAGGAACAACAATATTTCGTTGGCCTTGCGCGCGGAAAACTGCGCGGCGCCGGAGCAATTCGGGCCAGTTCGCAGTCCGGCTGTGCGTGGCCCCTCGCGGGCAGAAGACCCGCGCCGCTCAGCGCTCGCCGACGTCCTCGTTCAGTACCGGCTTCACGTCGACGATGGGCGTTCCATTCAGCGCCTCGAGCGCGCGCACGTGCACTCGACTCCCCTCGACGGCGGTGATCTCCACCCGGTGCAGCCCGATCGGATTCGGGCGATGCGGAGACCGGGTACTGAAGACGCCTTCCATCTCACGCGATGTGTCGCCTCGCGGGTGCACGCTCAGCACGTCGCGCCGGGCATGATCGAGCCACGTGATGACGATGACCTCATCGCCCGGTTGAAGATTCCGAAGCGCCTCGAGCATGGCCGGCTCGAAGACCAGCGAGGCGGGTGGCGCACCTTCGTCCGGTTGTCGCGGGGCCGACTCGAGATCCGTCAACGGGGACTCGACGCGCCCGATCGCCCTGAGCTCGAAACTCGCCACGCTAGCCTCCGGTTCGGGATGCCAGCCGCCCCGCTGCGGCCCCCAAGCGGCAGCAAGAATTACGCGAATCGCGTCGCGCTTTCAGCTTGCTCGTCCGAGAGCAAGTATGTGTGGTAGTGCTTGCGCGAGGACGAGAAAAAAAGGTTCTTCTCGGAATATCGGGATTGTCTGAAGCCTGGCTGCGGTCCCCAAGCGGCCACGAACAGCTGAACTGCCGACTGACCCGAATAACAACACGAATTACGCGAATTGCCTCTTGCGACTCGAACTCGGCGCCCTGGCAACAACAATGTGCCGTTGAGCTTGTGTGCGGAGGGTTGCGCGGCGTCGGGAGCAATTCGGGCAATTCGTGTTGTTATACGGGTCTGTTCGCAGTTTCGGCTGTCCGTGGCCCCGTCGCCGGGATCGTTCCCGGAAATCCGCGAAGAACCAAAAAAAGCGAAGAAGGGCCGTGCTAGCGGCGGAGCGTCGTCAGCGCAGCGATCAGTCCCGCGATAGTCGATTCCTCGGCTTCCACCGCCACGCGGAGGCCGAGCGCTCGAGCCGCGGCGGACGTCACCGGGCCGATCGACGCCACGGGAGCCGCGCGCGCCGCGTCCGCGCCAACGGCGTCGACGAAGTACCGCGCCGTCGAGCTCGACGTCAGTGTCACCAGGTCGACGTCGCCCGCGGTGAGCCGGGCAGCGACACGCGCCGCGCCCTCACCGTCCATCACCGTTCGATAGATCGGGACGACATCGACCTGCGCCCCGAGCGTGCGCAATCCGTCCGGCATCACGTCGCGCGCGTCGGCGGCGCGGGGGAGGAGCACCCGGCGGCCGCTCACGTCGTCACGCGTCTCCAGCGCCTCCAGCAGCGACTCGGCGACGAACCGCTGCGGGACGACGTCCGCCGCCATGCCGTGATCCAGTAACGCGTCCGCCGTCGCTCGCCCGATCGCGGCAATCCGGACCCCGCCTAACGTGCGCGCATCGAGCCCCCGCGCACGCATCGCACGCCAGACGATCTCCACCGCGTTCTGGCTGGTGAAGATCATCCAGTCGTACCCGGGCGCCACCGCGAGCGCGCGGTCGAGCGGCCCCGGATCGAGCGGCTCGACGCGAATCGCCGGCATCTCGATCACGTCCGCGCCAAGCTCGCGGAGACGGGCCGAGAGGGACGACGCCTGCGCACGTGCGCGCGTGACGACGATGCGCGCCCCCGCGAGCGGCCGCCGATCGAACCACTCGATCTCGTCGCGCAGGCCCACGACGTCACCCACGATCGTGATCGCCGGCGCCGCGACGCTGGCTTCACGAGCCCGGTCCGCGATCGTCGCCAATGTCCCGATGATCACGCGCTGCGCCGGGTAGGTGGCGCGCTCGATGACCGCGGCGGGCGTGTCGGCGGACCGCCCGCCCGCCAGCAGCTCGCGCACGACGTCCGGGAGCGTGCGCACTCCCATGTAGAGCACGAGCGTCGCGTTCGTGCGCGCGAGCGCGCCCCAGTCCGTGCCGCGCTCGCCCTTCTCCGGATCCTCGTGGCCAGTCACGAGCGTCACCGCGGTCGCGGCGCCGCGGTGCGTCACCGGAATTCCCGCGTAGGCGGGGCCTGCCACGCCCGCCGTAATCCCCGGCACGATCTCGAACGGGATGCCGGCCTCCGCGAGCGCCTGTGCCTCTTCGCCACCGCGTCCGAACACGAACGGATCGCCCCCCTTGAGGCGAACGACGCGCCGGCCCTCGCGTGCCAGCCTCACGAGCAACCGCTCGATGTCCCCTTGCCGCGCCGAGGCGCTCTCGCCGCCGCGCTTCCCGACGAAGTGCCGGGCCACGTCGCGACCGCCGAGCTCCGCACTCAGCATCTCCTCGTTCACCAGCGCATCGTACACGACGTCGTCACAGGACCGCAGCAGCTCGCGCGCCCGAATGGTCAACAGGCCCGGATCGCCCGGGCCCGCGCCGACGAGATACACCGTGCCGATCGTCATCTGGCGATCATCGCGCTTCACGGAAGTACACGGCCGCGTAGCGCGGACTCCGCTGTCGCAGCGCGTCGCGCACGTCGGCGATGGCGGTGGCTCGCACGGCGAGGTGCGCGGCGTGCGAGTGGCGCAGTGAGTGCGGACCGATCGCGGCGGTCGTGTCTTCCGGCAGCCCGGCGGCGCGGGCGATGCGCTTGAGGCGGTCCCACGCCCGCTGTCGCGACGTGTGCAGCCGCGTGCGCGGATGGATGAAGACGAACGCCCGGTCGCGCGCGCGGCTCGGCGACGGTCGCTCCGCGAGCCAGCGCGCCATCCACGCGGCCGGCTCTCCCTCGAGCGTCACCTGCGACGTCTCGCCGCGCCGCCCGACGACGTCCAGATGCATCACTCGCGGTCCTCCGCGCACGGCGGTCTTCGTCAGGTTCACCGCCTCCGACACGAGCAGGGCCCCATGGTAGCACAGACCGTACAGGGCGAGATCCATACGTGCCGCGGCATCGTCGCGCGCACGCGCGACGAGCCAGTCGAACAGTGTATCGATCTGCGCCACCGGGATGACGTGAGGTGCGCGCGGCTCGGGAACGGGCTCGTCGAGCAGCTCGGCGGGCCCCGGGGCACGGAGCGACTCCTCGCCGATCAGGTAGCGATAGAACGTCTTGATCGATTGCAGATGGCGTCGCACGGTCGGCGGCGCCCACGTGTCGTGCGCCACGCGGGCCGCGAGATACTCGCGCAGGTCGCGCGTCGAGAGATCCTCAACAGGACGAGGCGCGTATGCGCGCACGAGATCGGCGACGTCCGCGTGGTACGCGTCGATCGTCGCCGGCGCCCGATCCATCCGCTCGAGCCAGGCGCTGAAGCGGTGAACCGGGTCGAAGTTCGGCTCGGGATGAACCTCGGGGTGCTGTGAGGCGGGCGCGTGGTCGGTCACGACGCGAGCCGGATCAGGGGAGGTTCGACGCCTCGTCGATCTTGCGCGCCAGATCGTTCAGGTCGAAGGGCTTCGTCATGAACGAGGTGCGCCCGAGCGCGAGCATCGACACGAGCGGCCCCATGCTGACGTACGCCGTGGTGATGATCACCGGGACCTGCGGATCGATCTCGCGCACCTGGCGCATGACCTCGATGCCGTCGGTGTCGGGAAGTCGCAGGTCGAGCACGACCACCTCGGGCGCAAACGGCTTGACCTTCGTCACCGCCTCCGCGCCGCTGGCGGCGAACTCCATGGCGTATCGATCGGCGAAGAAGCGCTCGTACGATTTGCGCAGCGTCGCTTCATCCTCGATGAACATGACGCGCGGCAGGGTCTCGGGCATGGAGATACGGTAACCAGGGAGGTGCGTCCGGACAAAGGTGCTCGACGTGCTCTAGGTGCTCAAGGTGCTCGAGGTGCTCGAGGTGCTCGACGCTGGTCCCTGGACCATCTGGAACGAAAAACGGCCGGCTGCGTCGTCGCAGCCGACCGTTTTCGTTCCACAGGAGCACCCTCCCCCACTCCGCGCCGCCCCCCGACGGCGCGGTCCCCCACCCACATCCTGACCGCGTATGGCCTATGCGGCCTCGACAACGAAGAGGTGCAGCAGCTCGGTCAACGCCAGTAGCGTGAGAACCTCTTCCGTGACGTTCACCAGCTTCACCGTCATCCCCTTCTGCTTCGCGCGGTTCTGGATCGCCACGAGCGTCCCGAGCCCAGTCGCATCCATCTCCCGCGTCGCAGCGAGATCGAGGGTGATCAGCTTCGCCTCGCGCCCCGCCGTTTCAATCGCGCTCACCGCAGTGTTGCGGAACTCTGCGCGCGTCTCGGCTACCAGACGCACCGGTGCGGTCAGAATCTTCTCTTCGTTGATCGTGTTCATTTCCCTGGCCCTCGACACCTCTGTCGATGAGCTGGGGCACGCGGCCGGCGATGAACACGCTCCGAAAACCGGGCCCCGAGGCCCGACTTTCTTCACCTTCGGCAACCGGACGATCTCCTGCCCAATGGCGCCTGGAGACTCCTGGCTTTGCGGCCCCGCCTCACGACGGGTGTGCTATTATCGGGTGATACGACTTTCTCTTGTCGCCCACCTCTAAAGCGAAGGTGGTGCCACAAATCGCGACGCTGTATAACATCATATACAAGAACGTCTTACAGGTGCACAGACCACCCCGTACCCCCTCGCCAGGCGGTGCACTTTGCGGCGATTCGGGAAAATCGCCACATTGGGGGCCTCTCTCACCCTACCTCCCTCAACTTCATGTCAGATCTCGACGTCCTCCTCACCGAGGATCGCCGGTTTCCGCCCCCTGAGAGCTTTCGCCGCCTCGCGACCGTCTCCAGCGAGGAGCTCTACGACTACGCCTCCCGCGACCCCGAGAGCTTCTGGACGAAGATGGCGGA
Source organism: Gemmatimonadaceae bacterium (assembly GCA_025931335.1). Classification (GTDB taxonomy): domain Bacteria; phylum Gemmatimonadota; class Gemmatimonadetes; order Gemmatimonadales; family Gemmatimonadaceae; genus JAICNG01. The sequence goes on from JAICNG010000009.1 coordinate 47,445, forward strand.
GGAGGTCGAGTGGGCGAAGCGCTGGGATCGCGTGCTCGAATGGAAGCCGCCGCGTGCCAAGTGGTTCCTGGGCGGCAAGCTCAACGCCTCGGTCAACTGTGTCGACCGGCACGTGCGGGGCCCGCGGCGCAACAAGGCGGCGCTGATCTGGGAAGGGGAGCCGGGAGACCGTCGGACGCTGACGTACTGGGACCTCTACCGGGAGGTCAACCGCTTCGCGAGCGTCCTCAAGAACCTGGGCGTCAGGCGTGGAGATCGGGTCGCGATCTACCTTCCGATGATCCCCGAGGTCGTCGTGGCGATGCTCGCGTGCGCGCGCATCGGCGCGATCCACTCGGTCGTGTTCGGCGGATTCTCCTCCGAGGCGCTGCGCGACCGGATCAACGATTCCGAGTGCAAGGTGCTCGTCACGGCCGACGCGGGCTATCGGCGCGGACAGATCGTTCCACTCAAGCGAAACGCCGACAAGGCGATCGAGGAATGTCCGTCGATCCAGCACGTCGTCGTCGTGATGCGACGTCCCGGCGCCGCTGGGGACGAGGCGTTCGCTCAGATCACCGAGGGACGGGACCATTGGTGGCATCGCCTCATGGCCGACGCGGACGCGTACGTCGAGCCGGAGCAGATGGACGCCGAGGACATTCTGTACATCCTCTACACGTCGGGCACGACGGGAAAGCCAAAAGGCATCGTGCACACGACCGGTGGCTACCTCGTCGGGTGCGCGGCGACCACGAAGCTGGTGTTCGACCTCAAGGAGGCCGACGTCTTCTGGTGTACCGCCGACGTGGGCTGGGTGACCGGTCACTCCTACCTCACGTACGGTCCGCTCGCCAACGGCGCGACGTGCGTGATGTACGAGGGCGCGCCCGACTGGCCGGAGAAGAACCGGTTTTGGGAGATCTGCGAGCGGTATGGTGTGACGGTGTTCTACACGGCCCCGACCGCCATCCGCGCGTTCATGAAGTGGGGCGCGCACCTGCCGAAGCAGCACGACCTGTCGATGCTGCGCCTCCTCGGCTCGGTAGGTGAGCCGATCAACCCGGAAGCCTGGATCTGGTATCACGAGAACATCGGGCGATCCCGGTGTCCGATCGTCGACACGTGGTGGCAGACCGAGACCGGCGCGATCATGATCACCCCCCTGCCCGGCGTGACGGCGACCAAGCCAGGAAGCGCCACCGTGCCCTTCCCCGGCATCGCGGCGGATCTACTCGACTCGTCAGGCAAGTCCATCCGCGTCGGCGGTGGGCTGCTCGCGATCACCAAGCCGTGGCCGTCGATGCTGCGTACGATCTGGGGCGACGACGAGCGCTACGTGAGCACCTACTTCACGAAGTGGCCGAACCGCCCGGATCTCTATTTTCCTGGTGACGGAGCGAAGCGCGATGACGAAGGCTACTTCTGGATCCTTGGCCGCGTCGACGACGTGCTCAACGTGGCCGGACACCGTATCGGCACGATGGAGGTGGAGTCGGCGCTGGTCTCCCACCCCGGCGTGGCGGAGGCCGCCGTCGTCGGAAAGGTGCACGACCTCAAGGGCCAGGCGATCGCGGCGTTCGTGACGCTGCGCGAGGGGCACCACCCGTCCTCGGAGCTGCGGGACGAGCTCCGCGAGCACGTCGTCCAGAAGATCGGCGCGCTCGCCCGTCCCGATGACGTCCTGTTCTCGGCCGACCTGCCGAAAACGCGCTCGGGCAAGATCATGCGGCGCCTCTTGCGCGACATCGCCGAGGGGCGCACGTTAGGCGATACCACGACGCTGGCGGATCCGAACGTGGTGGCGCGGCTGAAGGAGCAGTACGAGGAGAAGGAGTAGAGCAGGGGTCAGGAGTCAGGGGTCAGGGAAGGAAAAGGGCCGCCGCGCTTCGCGCGTGCGGCCCTCTGTGATGAGCGCGGCAGCGGAGCTGCCGCGCCTTCCTTCCCTGCCTCCTGACTCCTATCTCACGCCCGTCTCACGGCGCGAAACCTCGCCTCGCTCGCGTCGTTCAAGCGCAGCGGGGGTCGGCCGGGAGTCTCGTCGGGCCGTTGGGCCTCCTGCGCACGCCGGCGGTAGGGCACGAGGTCCTCGCCCAGCACGACCAGCGTGCGAGTGGCGACGACGCTCGCCATCGGCTCGGGGAGCCCCATCACGCGCACGTAGCTGTCGATCGCGCGGTCGAAGGACAGATCTTCGGCGAGCATGTCCACGAACATCAGCGCGTTGTCGACGTGGGCGCGGATGATCGCTTCCTCCGCGCGCGCCTGCGCGAGACGCAGCCGCTTATCGGCCGACGGCGTCAGCTTGCGAGGAAACAGCGTTTCGGGAAAGAGCCGGCCGATCATCGTATGGTCACCGAGGTCGATGGAATTTCGGGTTGTGCCCTGCGTCACACAAGAGAGCACGGTCCGTACCAGCGACCGAGTCCGCTATTACAACGTCAAACCACCCCAGGAAGGTTCAAGGCCCGGTCTGACCGGTCATTCTGAGGCAAGGACGCGACGCGAAAGCCGGGGTCACGAGATCAGGGGATCGCGGGATCGAGGGCGCGTGGCCGAATCAACGCGCGCGCGTCACCGCACGCGCGGCGGCACGTCGACCGGTGCCCTCGATCCCCTGAGCCCTCGACCCCGCGACCCCCGCCAGTCCACCACGCTCACCACCAGAATCGCGACCAACAGCACCGCCGACGCCACGCACCAGATGCAGATCGCGCGGATGACGAACAGCTCGAGGTACGTCAGCCACGCGGAGAAGAGCACGCTCCACGCGGCGATCGCGACGAGCAGCACCGAGATCGTCTGCGAGCCGGCGTACCGGTCGGCGGTGCCGGCCAGCGAGAGCGCGAACAGGGCCACGTACGCACCCACTCCCCAGGCGGCAACGGGGAGCCCGAGGAAGGTCGCCCATCGACTGGTATTCACCGTCTCGCACGAGCCCACCGTGCAGGTGAGCCCGCCGATGACGCCCAGCTTGTACAGCGTGAGGTAGAGCGCGATCAGGATGCCCACCAGGGAGAGCATCGCGATCGTCATCCGCGCGGTCACCGCGGGACCGCGCCCCCTGAGGTGTCGCGACGGGGCGTGGCCTGATCGACGAGTCGCTTGAGCGCGTCGTACGAGAGGGCCCCGGGCACCATTTGATTGCCGACGATGAACGTCGGCGTCGATCGCACCTGGCGCTGAATGCCTAACTGCCGATTCGCGCGGATGCGCTCCAGATGCCGCTGCTCCTCCACGCAGGTGGACCACGCCGCCTCATCGAGTCCGATCGCCTTGGCATACTCGGCGAACAGGCGGCTCGCCCGACGATTCGCCGATCCGTCGGATTCCCCTGAACGCGTCGCCCAGGCGTCCTGCCCGGCGAAGATGCGATCGTGCATCTCCCAGAACTTGTTCTGATCGGCCGCGCACGCCGCCGAGAGCGACGCGAGGACGGAGTTCCGATGCTGGTCGAGCGGAAAGTCGTAGAAGCGAATGCTCACCTGCCCGGCGTCGGCGAGGCGCTTCCGGACGTCTGGCTCGGTGAGCGTCGCGAACTGCGCGCACGCGGGACACTCGAAGTCGGCGAATTCCGAGATCGTCACCGGCGCATCGGGCCGGCCGTACACGTAGGGCTGCGCCTTTCCGGCATCGCCCGGCGGAAGCTCCGCGACGATCCGCGGCGTGGGCCCCGATCCGCGTGCCTGCATCGCGATGAGGGCAATCCCCACCACCGCGACCACGCCGAGAATCACGTAAAAGGGCTTCTTCGGGTCGCGGCTCTTCGCGGGGGGCTTCACCATTTCGGATCGTCTCCGTCGTCAGGTTTCCACTTGGTGGGCTTCCACGCCGGGTCCTTCTGCTTCTTCGCCTCATCCACGATGCGCCGGTTTTCGGCGACCTCCGGCGTGTCGTACGTCGCGCGCACTTCGTAGTGGAACAGCTCGCTGCGAACGTCACCGATGAGCCGGGTGAGCTCACCTGCGTGCTCGAGCAGCTTCCCACTCGCATCCAGATCCAGGATGCGTTGTGCAAGCGAGCGCAGGAGCGCCTCGAGCTTTCGGGCGCGATCGTCGTCGTAGGTCTGGTCCGACATGTGGTGAAAGCTAGAGAGCGGACGAGAGAGGGTCGAGGGGTGTGACCTGCGATGCTTGACCCTCGCCCATCAATTGACGAGCATCCCCGCGCAGAATTGCAGCCCTCTTCCACCCACCGAGGCCTCTCCATCGAAGCGGACATCCTTCGGGTCCCCGCCGGACCCGGCGCGTTGCACGTCGAGCGCTATGGCCACGGCGGCGAGCAGATCGTCCTCCTCCACGGCTTCGGCACGTCGAGCTTCCTGTGGCGCTCCGTCGCTCCGGCACTCGCCACGGAGGGGCACACCGCCTACGCGGTCGACCTCCTCGGATACGGGGAGTCCGACCGGCCCTTCGACGCCGACTACACGCTCGGCGCCCAGGCGGAATATGTCGATCGGGCCCTGTCGTCGCTGCGGCTCTCCCGCGTCTCGCTCGTGGGGATCGACATCGGTGCCGCCGTGGCGATGCAGCTGCTGCTCTTGCGACCGGCGCGGGTGTCGCGACTCGCGATGATCAATCCTGTTGCGCTCGACGAGATGCCGGGCGGTGACGTTCGGGCCATCCAGCGCGGCACGGCGAAGTTCGCGTTGCGAGTGGGGCGCGGCATCCTGGGCGCGGCGGCGTTACTCACGCCCATCCTGGAGAAGTCGGTCGCCGATCCGAGGTCGATGCCCCCGCGCCTCGTGGCCCGCTACCTGGCACCCTTTGTCGGTAGTGACGGTGTCTCACATCTGCTGACGCTGGCTCGATCCGTCCGTCGGGAGGACCTCGAGGGGCTGGACCCGGGTAAGATCCACGTGCCCACCCTCATCGTCTGGGCCGAGGAGGACCCGTGGATCGACTCGGGCTTCGGTGAGCGGCTTCAGGGGCTGATTGCAGCCAGTACGCTCGTTCGTCTCCCCGGGGTGGGACGCCTCGTGCCAGAGGAGGCGAGCGATTCGCTTTCACGGCTGCTTCTGGAATTCATCGTGCAACATGCCGGTCCCACCGTGGCGCCCACCGCGTAAGGGAAAACCAACGAAGACAGGGTGGTTTTCGCGGTTGGTTCGCGGGTGTGGCACGGTTAGATTGGTGGACACTTTCAATTCTTCGCGAATACATGGCTAGAAACAGAAACCGGAAGCGAGACGTCGCGTTGCCTTCGCCATTCGAGCAGGCGCGAGACGAGATGTTCCAGCACATTATCCGATGCGGCGTGCTGCAGGCGTCGCCGGAGCACCAAACGGAGTGGTTCGATCAGACGATCGATTATCTGGCGGACCGGTACCATGAGCTGGATGGGTCGGAAGTAGGCGAGCTGCGGACCCTGGGCGAGCGGTTTTGTCAGCCGCCGAAGGCGAAGCAAGGCGCGGAAGCCGAGAACGAGGCAGACGCCGCCTGAAGACCGGCTGAACTTGCTGAAGATCAAAGGGCTCCGGGCACGCTCGGGGCCCTTCGTGTGTCTCCGCCCAGGGCTTCTGATCGCGGGGCCACGTGCCGCCATCGCGATCTCGAGTCGCCTAGAGGCGCAACCCAGCCCCCAACCTCAATCCGCCGCCCAGCCCCGCCTCCACAAATGCTCGCTGGCCACGCACGCCGGCTAGCAATACGAGCACGGCCCTGCCCGTCGTGCCACGCTCGAACAGCCCGCCAACGCCCACGCTCGCATACGCGGTCCACGCGGTCGGGCTCGCGGGCGCGGGGGCGAACCGGCCCAGCACGTCGGCGCGCGCGGAGGCGCGCGGATCCTCGAGGTCGTCGCGTGTGGTGATGCCGCCTGCGAGCACGAGCGCCATCTCCAGGTTGCGCGACGCCCGTCGCGCCAAGCCCACCCCCACGTGCGTGGCCGTGGCGCGGCGAGCGAAGATGCCATCGGCGCGGGCCTCGACCGCCAGCGGACGCGTCGCGACCTGCGCAGTCGCGGCGCGCGGCGCGAGAATGGCGAGTGCGACGAGAAGCGCGCCGCGCACCTACTGCGTTCGCACTGCGATGGCGTTGAGGAAGGCGGCCGCCCCGTCGAAGGAATACGCGGGCTCGCCCGGCGCCGGGTTGGCGACCCGGCGCATCCACTGCGCCGAGTTCAGATCGATCACCAGGGTTCGCGAGCCGCCGCGCAGGTCGAGCGTCATCGTCCGCTGGATGACCGGCGAGCTGCCCCCAAGCATGTCGCGCGAAGGCACCCGGTCGTTGGGAATCGCGAGCTGCGCGCTTACCAGCCGGAGAGTGAGCCGATCGAACCGAGCCGCGGGGACATTGTCCACGAACAGCGCCGAAGTCGTTTGGGTGGAATCGATCGGCACGCTCATGTGTACCTGGCCCGCCCCGGTGAATTGGAAGGTGGTCCCGCCTCCGCCGATGGCCTCGAATACGAGCGAAACGATCGGCCGGGACAGCGCGCTCGTCACGTCGACGGCGCCGGCGGGATCATCCACGACGCGCAACGTGAGCGCGCCGCGACTCGAACCGCTCACCCCGGGACCGCTGAATCCGGGCGAGCTTCGCTCGGTACCACAGCTCACCAGCACGGCGAGCAGGAGAGGGACGAAGGTCGTTCGCATGACTGCCTCCTCATCGCTGGCGTGTGCGATGCAGCACCAGCGTGTAATCGATGATCGACACCGCCGACATCACGCCGATGACCGGAACCATCCAGCGCATCGCCTGCGGTGACACCGTGAGCGCGAGGACCGCCGCGAGCTGAAGAACCGTCACGATCTTTCCCGACAGGCGCGCCTTGAAGTTCCGTGGATCGAGCCCCGGCAGCCGCCACGCCACGAGGAATCCAATCGCGGTCGCGAGGTCGCGCGCGAGGATCACGAAATACTCGCCGGTGGAAAGCGCATCGGTTCGCACGAACGCGGTGAGCGCCGCGAGCACGAACGTCTTGTCGGCGATCGGGTCCAGCAGTGCGCCAGTTCGGGTGGTTCGGCCAAAGCGTCGCGCGAGCCATCCATCGATGAAGTCACTCGCAGATGCTATGCCGAGGATCGTGAGCCGCTCGGTGGTGGTATCGGCGAAGAGAAACAGAACCGCCAGCGGCAGCCGGGCCAGCGATATGACATTGGGAAGGGTGAGGAGCGCGGGGGGAGGCACGAGGTCGAAAGTACGCGAGAGAAGGCAAGGACGTCAGATATCGGGTTCGTGACCCTGGCCCCCACGCGAATCGTCGCCACGGGTCTGGCGCTCGACGTGCGGATGGGTCAAGCTCACAAACCTCGGTCCCCTGGCAGGAGATGCCTCTTGTGAGATTGCGGATTGCGGGTTGCGGATCGCTCACGGCCGTGCTCCTCATCGGCATCGCGTGCGCGCCGGCGGCAACGCCCTCAGGCGCGGGACGTGCCTCGACGCCGGTCCGCTTCAGTGCGGGCAGCGCACTCGACCTTCGGATGGGGCTCGCGCACGATGCGCGCATCACCGCGGCGTTGGCGCAGATCTCGGCCGACACGATACGAGTCACCGATTCGATGCTCGTGTCGTTCGGGACGCGCCATACCATGAGCGACACTCTCTCGGTGACGCGCGGTATTGGCGCGGCGCGGCGATGGGTCCATTCCACGCTGAGTCGCTATTCGCGCGACTGCGGCGGGTGTCTCCGCATCGAGTACGACACGGCGACGGTCGTGGTCGAGCGGCATCCCGACAAGCCGGCCATCATGAACGTGAACGTGCTGGCGTGGCTTCCCGGCCGCGACACCAGTCGCGTGGTCGTGATCGGCGGCCATTACGATTCCTGCGTGTGCGCGGCGGGCGGCGCGATGGCGCGCTTCGACACGTCGGCCAACGCACCGGGGGCCGACGACGATGGGTCAGGCACCTCGGCCGTGATCGAGCTGGCGCGCGTGTTCGCGCGCGCGTTCCCACGCGGGTTCGACGCCACCGTCGTCCTCGCACTCTACTCCGGCGAGGAGCTCGGCCTCCTCGGCTCGACGGCGCTGGCGCAGCGGCTCCACCGCAGTGGGTATCGCGTGGTGGCGGGAATGACCGACGACATCATTGGCAACGTCGTGGCCGACGACGGCCGCGTCGATTCCACGAGCGTGCGCGTGTTCTCCGGCGATCCCGACAACGGGCCCAGCCGCGAGCTCGCGCGTCTCGTCTGGGGGCTTGGGGCCACGTACACGCCCGAGCTCGAGGTCGTCCCGGTCTTTCGCCTCGATCGCGTGGGACGCGGTGGCGACCACGCCCCGTTCTGGCGCCTGGGCGATGCGGGCGTGCGCTTCACCGAACGGCTCGAGAACTACAAGCGCCAGCATTTGCCGACCGATCGCCTCGAGGACGTCAACTTCGGCTATGTGGCCAGGATCGCGCGACTCAACGCCGCCGTCGTCGCGTCGCTCGCGTCGGCTCCCGCGACGCCGGACTCCGCGCGCGCACGGCGCGACGCCGCCTCTGGAGGACAGTATTGGCGCCTGGCGTGGAAACCCGTCCCCGGTGCACATGGGTACGAGGTGCTGCTGCGCGCGACGACGTCGCCGACGTACGAGCGCGTCATCGACGTCGGCGCGGACACGACCTATCTGCTGCGCGAGCAGCTCGATGACGCGTGGGGCGCGGTGCGAGCCGTCGGGTCCAACGGCCATCGGTCGATCGCCGCCGTCGTTCCGCCACCGACCTTCGTGGCGCGATGACCGGCGAGCCGGCGTTCCGCCACGTGGCCGCCGACTTCGTCGGCGTCCCGTACTCGCAGCTCACCGATGCGACGCTGCTCAGTGGCCTGCTCATCGCCTCGGCGGGCGCCGCGGGATTCACCGCCATCGGAGCGCCGGTCGTGCACATCCTGCCGAGCGACGGCGTCGCGGCGGTGTTGCTGCTCGACGGCTGTCACGTCACCGTCCATACCTTCCCCGAGCGGGAGCTCCTCCTGCTCGACATACTCGCCTTGTCGACGCACGAGCCTCGTAAGGCACTCGACGTCTTCGCCCGGCGAGTGACCGCGCGCGCCGTGCACAGCGAGGTGCGCGACCGCGGCGGAGCTCCGGCCGCGAAGCGATGACGCGCGTGTGGTCCGGGGAGCTGATCCCGCTGCACATCGCGCTCTCCGCCATCGTACTCCTGTGGGACCTGTACGTCGCGCGCCGGATGACGCAGACCCGCGGTGTGCCGCCGGTGATCGGCGCGCTCACGGGGCTGGCCGCGCTGCTCATCGCGCCGGCGCTGCTGGTGGCGCTCGTGTCCAGCTCGAGCCTCTCCGGCCGCGCGCTCTATACGATCTCATGGGTGTGGCCGTTCACCGCCGTGCTGGTGACGGTGCAGGCGGCAGCGGCAACCGCGCGCGGCCACATTGCCCGGGCCGCGGGAATCCCCATCGTCCTGTACGACGCCGTGCTCGCCGCGGTGTACGTCACGCGATGGATGATGGCCGAGGGCTATGCGGCCCCCGACACGCTGGTCGCGCTGTCCGCGGCGCAGACCGGTGCGCAGGCCTTCGCCGCGTCCCGGCTCGCGATTCTGTTCCCGTGGTTCCTTCACATTCCGATCCTCGCGCCGGCGACGCCCCCGCGGCGCCGGTTCGGGACCACGATTCGCGTTGGGCTCGCCGCGCTCGCCATGGCGTGGACCGCGCTCATCGCGCTGCAGGTACCGCGCTCGACGCGCGCGCTCGCGAGCTACGACCGCTACGCTGACGATCGGCTTCAGGAACGTCCCGAAGGGGACTTCATCATCGGATTGAAGGTCTTCCCGTCGCTGCGCACCGGCCCTCCGCCGCTCGCCCTCCGCACCGATCTCGATCTCGCCGACACGCTGGCGGTTGGGGCGATCACGGTCTACATCGCTCCCGAAGGCGCCACGTCGCGCGCGCTCGATTCGCTCGCGCGGTCGCTCGAGCGCCAACGCAGCGCCGGCCGCCGCCTCATCGCAGCGCTCGGTTACCCGGCTGACGCGCGCAAGCAGTGGCGCGCTTCGCCGGTGCGGTATACCGAGGCCCGCGCTCGTGAGGCGACGCGGATTGCCCAGCGATTGCGGCCGGACTTCTTTCTTCCCGTGGTCGACCCGTTCGGTGCGGGGAGCCGCCGCCTCGGCGGGCTGGGGCCCACGCAGTGGGCGCAGCACATCGAGGCGCTCGCGCGGTCGGCGACGGCGAGCGATCCGCGCATTCGAATTCTCGCGCATGTCGGGGGGTTCACGCGGCGCGATCGGCTCCTCTTCGACTGGGCCGCGCGGGCGGGCACGCCTGTCGATGTGGTCGCGATCTCCCTCATGCCCTGGTACGACGGCGCCGAGTCGCTCGACCGCGACATGATCGCCGCCGACAAATGGATCGCCGCGGCGGGCTCGGCCAAGGACATCTGGGTGCTGGAGGCGCGCGGGTTTCCCGCGGTCCATGGGGAGCTGAACCAGGAGCGGGCGCTGTGGGGCGCGCTCGCGTGGGCGACATCGCGCTCGGCGGTGAAGGGGTACGTCGTGTACCAGGCGAGCGACTACGAGTCACCCACGGGACTGCGGGCGCCGGGCGGACGAATTCGCCGCGCGTCGTCGGCGATCAGGCGGGCGATACGGACGTTGAGAGAGCGGGAAGACGTGAGAGAGCCGCTGGAATAGCGCTTCTCCAGCGCTTCTCCAGCGCCCTCTTCGGTTATCCCACCCCCCGCACGATCCCTTCGACAAGCCTCGACTCGTCGAAGTAGCGCTGCGCCAGCTCGCGCATCTCGCGCGGAGTGACTCTGCGCACCCGGTCCTCGAACTCGTCGAGCTCCTCGAGCCCCGTTCCCATCAGCCACGCGTCGACGAGATCGGAGAGCACGGCGCCGCCGCTCTGCTGCCGAATGGCGTGCGTCCCGAGCGCGTATGCCTGCGCCTGCTGCAGCTCAGCGCCGGTGACGTCGGCGTCGCGCAGCTTCGCGAACTCCCCAAGGAGCCCCTCACGCGCCTCCTGCTCCTTGTCGGGCGACGTCGCGATGTAGGCGATGAACATCCCGGCGAGGCGTCGCTCCGCCGAGTGCGCGTGCACGGTGTAGGCGAGCGAGCGCCGGTCGCGCAGCTCATCGAAGAAGCGACCGCCGAGTCCGCTGGCGACGCCGGCGATCAGGCTCGCCGCATAACGAGCGTCGTCGCGTCGCGTCGCCGAGGGAAACGCGAGCGCGAGCGCGGTTTGCTTCTTCTGCCGCGACTCGGCCACGACGGTGGGCCGGTCGGGCCATTGCGGCGGGTCGAGCGCGGCCGGCTCGCGCAGGCGCACTGCGTCGAAGCGGTTCGCGGCCAGCAGTGCTGCCTCATCGGCGTCGACATCCCCAACGATCGCGATCACCGCGGCGCCCTCGAGAACCTGCTGTCGATGCCAGGCGCGAACGCGGTCTGCCTCGATGCGGGAGACCGACTGCTCCACTCCGTTGGCCGGAACGCCGTACGGGTGTCCCGCGAATGCGCCCTGTATCAGCAGCCGCGTCGGGTAGCGGTACATGTCATCCCGCAGCAGGGCGAGATCGGCGATCGCGATCGTCTTCTCGGTTGAAATCGCCTCCTCGGGGAACGAGGCCGCCGTCACGACCTCGGCGAGGAGCGCCATCGCCGCATCGGTGTGCCGCGCCGGCACGGAGAATGACCAGCCGAAGCTCTCCGCGCCCGCCGACGGGGCGATGCTGCCCCCCAGGGTCTCCGACTCTTCGGCTAACTGCGCCGCCGTGCGGCGCGCCGTGCCCTTGATTGCCGTCCGCGCCATGATGCTCGTGAGGCCGGCATAGTCCACCGGCTCATCGCTCGCGCCGCCCACGATGTGCATGCCCAAGTGAACGATCGCGCCCGCCTTGCGCCTCACGAGGATCGGAAGTCCGGATGCCGTGCGATACACGCGCACCCGCCCGATCTCGCGCTCCAAACGTGGCGCGCGCACGCCCGCCGGCGTCGGCGCGGCCTTCACCGGCGGTTGCGTCGGCAGCTCCACCGCAGGCGACGCATCGAGCAGCTCACGCATCGTCTCCTCGTCGCGCATGGTGGCCGCCGCGGACGTCGGACGGTAGAGCAGCAGGGCGCCGAGCTCGGGGGTGAGGTAGCGCTGCACCGCGTCGGTGACTTGCTCGGGTGTCGCCGTGAGCAGCCGCTCGAGGTAGTGATCACCGAGCGTCCAGTCGCTCAGCGCCTCCCACTCCGCCAGGTGGTTCGCCTGCCCTTCCATCGTCTCGAGGCGGCGAATCCACTGCGACTCGAAGATCCGTCGCGCGCGCCACAGCTCATCGCGTCCAATGCCACCGTCGCGTAGCTCCCGCACCTGGCTCCACGTCGCGCGCGCAGCGTCGATCGCCGTCTCGGGAGGGCCCTCGGCGTGCACCACGAACACGCCCAGATCCGTCGGGGTGTAGTTGTACGCCGAGATCGACGCCGCCAGCTTGCGCTCGCGCACGGACCGGTAGAGTCGCGACGCGCGCCCCGTCCCCAGCACGGCCGCCGCCGCATCGAGCAGGGGCGTGTCGTGATGCAGCGTGGGGACGGTGCGCCAGCCGAACGCGAGCTGCGTCTGCGTGATGTCGCCCGACAGCTCACGGAATCGGAACCCCCGGTGCTCCGGCTCCTCCGGCCCAGCGCTGCGCGTGACGTCACCATCGGGGAGCTGCCCGTAGAGCCGGTCGACATGCCGAATCGCGTCGTCGGGATCGACGTCGCCGACGATCACGAGGATGGTGTTGCGCGGCCGGTAGTGGTTCCGGTAGAAGCCCCACACGTGCTCCCGCGTGAACGTCCGCAGCACGTTTTCCCGACCAATCCGCCACCGGCGCATTCGATGCGCATCGTGCAGCATCTCGTACAGCGTCTCGAGCGCGACGGCACCGGGGTTGTCGGCTTTCCGCTTCGCCTCCTGGATGATCACCTCGAGCTCCTTTCGAAGCTCGTCGGCATCGATCACCGAGTTGGCATACGCATCCGACTGAATCTCGAGCCCGGCGACGAAGCCGCTCGCGGGCAGCACGGTGTAGTAGCTCGTGTAGTCGTAGATCGTGCCGGCGTTGAGATAACCGCCCGCCGACTTGGTCGCCTTGGAGATCTCGCCGACGCCGCGCGTTGGCGTGCCCTTGAAGTACATGTGCTCGAGCACGTGGGCGATGCCGACGACGTCATCGGTCTCGTCGAAGTATCCGGCCTTCACGTGGGTGACGATCGCGACGACGGGCGCGGAGTCATCACGCCGCACGAGCACGGTGAGCCCGTTGCCGAGCCGCGTCTTGATCACGGTCTCGGGTGCGAGGAGGGGAATCGACAGAGCAGTCACGTCGCGAGCGGTCGCCGTCGGAGGATGAGCAAGCCGAGCAGGAAAGACGAAACGCCCCATCCGAGCAGCCATAGCAGCGTCGTCGAGTCCGCCGTTTCCCCGCGCGCGAGCTGCAAGCCGGCGTCGCGCAGCTGGTGGAACGGCGGGAGAATGACGTCGAGCACCTGGCCGCCGCGGCTTTGCTCGGCGGGATACAGCGCTCGCAGCAGCTGTGCCAGTCCCCACGTCGCGCCCATGAGAACCCAGTCGAATCGCGCGAGCGTCGAGTAGAGGAATCCCATTCCTCCCAGCGACACGTAGAACAGGCCGACCATCAGCAGCACCCGCGACAGAAACACCGGGTAGCCGATCGCGTAGATCGCTCCCAGCACCCCGGCGGCGGTGACGACCAGTCCCACCCCGTTGACCGCATACGCCTGCGCGTAGTACCGCGGGATTGATACCGGCTTCGAGAACAGAAAGCGGTAGTATCCCTTCACGCGGTCGCTGGAGACCACGCCATTGATCCCGATGAGCACCGCGATCAGCGAGAACTCCGCGAACAACTGGACGATCGCATAACGAGCCGAGGTCGCGCCCTGTAGCGGCGGGGCCGTGTCGCGAATCTGACGGAGGCCGACGATGATCGGGAACGTCATGAGCGTCGCGACGATGAGCAGCGGCGCGCCGCGCTCGAAAACGAAGTCCCGCGCCTGCCAGGCGAGGTAGCTCCACATCCGGCCGCGTCTCATGACGCACCTCCCGCATCGGGCGCGGCGGAGCGCACCGCCTCTCGGAACTGGGCCTCGAGCCCGGAGTGTGCCGGAACGAGCGCCGTGATCAGCGCGCCGCGCGCGATCAGGTCGGCGAGCCGCGCATTGAGGGTCTGCGCATCTCCACCTTCGACCTCGAACTCTCCGTTGCCCATCGGCGCCGCCGCTGGAAACACCGCGGGCACGTGCTCGGCTCCCGAGGTGACGGTGAGGTAGTACGACGCGGCGACCTCCCGCCCGGCCGTGCGCCTGGTGGCGACGACGCGCTGCAGCCGCCCGCGGTCGATGATCGCCACGCGGTCACACAAGCGCTCGAGCTCGTCGAGGTTGTGCGACGCGATGAGCATCGTGCGCTCCGGTGAGCGCAGCCGCTGA
>JAICNG010000100.1 GCA_025931335.1 Gemmatimonadaceae bacterium
TACGCCGTCCGCTCGAACTGATACCGCGAGCCTAACGGGTCATTCCCCACGCTTGGCTCGATCTTCGCGCCGCGAACGATCGTCAGCGACTCCGGATTCACGAGCTCCAGCACGTCGCCTTCGCCCGCATCCGGCTCCGGCACCGTGAACAGCTTGTCATAGAGCCTGAGCGTCACGTCGAGCGCATGCGGCGCCGAGACCCAGTGAATGGTCCCCTGTACCTTGCGCCCGTCCGGCGAATCGCCGCCGCGCGTCGCCGGATCGTAGGTACAGCGCAGCTCGACGACCTCTCCCGCGGAATTCTTCACGACTTCCTGGCACGTGATGAAATACCCGTAGCGCAGCCGCACTTCGCGGCCGGGCGCGAGCCGGAAGAACTTCTTCGGAGGGTTCTCCATGAAATCGTCGCGCTCGATGAACAGCTCGCGCGAAAAAGGGACGGGTCGCGATCCCGTCTTCGGCACATCGTGCGGATAGGAAGGCGCATCCAGCTGCTCGACCTGGCCTTCCGGATAGTTCGTGATCACGACCTTGAGGGGGCGCACCACGCACATCACCCGCGGCACGCGCATGTTGAGATCGTTCCGGATCGCGTGCTCCAGCGTCGCCAGCTCGGTGCGCTGCGGCTTTCGGGAGACCCCGGCCGTCGTCACGAAGTCGCGCAGCCCCTCGGGCGTCACACCCCGCCGGCGCAGCCCCGACACCGTCGGCATGCGCGGATCATCCCACCCCTCCACGACGCCCGCGTTCACCAGGCGCAGCAGCTTCCGCTTGCTCATCACCGTGTACTCGAGGTCGAGCCGCGAGAACTCGGTCTGCTCCGGCGGACGCTCGATGCCGCACTCGCGCATCAGCCACCGGTAGATGTCGTTGTTGTCCTTGAACTCCAGCGTGCACAACGAGTGCGTGATCCTCTCGATCGCATCCGACAACGGATGGGCGAAGTCATAGAGCGGATACAGACACCACGCGTCGCCCTGCCGATAGTGATGCGCATGACGGATGCGCAGCAGCACCGGGTCGCGCATCACCATGTTCGCGTGCGTCATGTCGATCTTCGCGCGCAGGACGTGCGCGCCATCCGGGAACTCACCAGCTCGCATCCGGCGCAGCAGGTCGAGGTTCTCGTCCACCGAACGGTCGCGATACGGGCTGTTCGTCCCCGGCACCATGACCGTGCCGCGCGCCTCGCGAATCTGCTCGCTCGTCTGCGAGTCCACGTACGCCGACCCTTTCTTCACGAGCAGCTCGGCGAACTCGTACAGCTTGCCGAAGTAGTCGCTCGTGTACAGCTCCTCGTCCCACTGGAACCCGAGCCAGCGGATGTCGTTCTTGATCGCCTCGACGTACGCGATGTCTTCCGTCTCGGGATTGGTGTCGTCGAACCGCAGGTTGCAGCGGCCGCCGAACTCCTGCGCGATGCCGAAGTTCAGACAAATCGACTTCACGTGGCCGAGGTGCGGATAGCCGTTCGGCTCCGGCGGGAAGCGCGTGGCGATCTGACGGCCAAAGCGGTCCGCCGCGACGTCCGCGGCCACCATCTCACGAATGAAATCGCGCGCCCGCGCCGGGGCGGCGTCGGATGGCGTGGTATCAGAGACTGACTGTGATGTCACGACTTGTGGTCCGTCATCGCGGTGCTCCTGTATGACCTCCAGTCCTAAAGTACCCAGCGATCCGGTCCATGTGCACCTCCCGGGATGACGGCCGAGCTTGGCATGCCGCGCGAGATTGTGCTACGGCATCGGGTGTCGCATTTTGGGCACGTCTTCGCGGCAGGATTCGGACATGATGCGCACCCCGGCGCTCCTCATCGGTTGCGTCTCGCTGCTCGCATGCGGCGACGATCCCTCCGGACCGCCGGGCGACCCGCGCGAGCTCATACTCTTCAGCAAGGGCGCGGACGTCGCCGGCACCGAGATCTTCGTCATGCTCCCCGACGGAACCGGCGCCGAGCGCCTGACGACGAACGACGTGTTCGACGGACAGGCGCATTGGTCCCCCGACCGCCGGCGGATCGCGTTCGCGAGCATGCGCGACTCCGCGAATGGAGACGGGCGTCTGGAGATCCACGTGATGAACGCGGACGGCTCGGAGCAGCGCAAGCTCACCGACGGCACCGAGTCTGCCCAGGGACCGCGGTGGTCTCCCGACGGATCGCGAATCGCCTTCACCCGCGCCGGCGCGGTCGTCGGGCAGAGCCACATCTACGTCATGAACGCCGACGGCTCCAACCTTCGCACGCTCACCCCCACCGGTAACAACTTTCTCGCGGACTGGTCGCCCGATGGCCGGCGAATCCTCTTCCTCTCGAACCGGCCGCCGAGGAACCTGTGGACGATGTACCTCATGAATGCCGATGGCACCGGGGAGCAGATGCTCAGCGGCGACGCCGCGTGCCTCTGGAACTTGGGCGGCGCGCGATGGTCACCTGACGGCAGCCGCATCGCGTACGGGTGCGACGAGCCAGGTGGCCAGGCACTCTACACGATCACCGCCAACGGGACCGGCGCCGTGAGGCTGAGCGAGCCAGTGGGTCCCGGGGACTTCACCTCGGACGGCATTCCCGTTTGGTCGCCCGATGGACACCGCGTCGCCTTCGTCAGCGGACGTGGGGGTCAATACGATCTCTACGTGGTGAGCGCCACGGGCGGGGCGGCGACGCGTCTCACCGAGGACTCGGCCATGGAGCTCCCGTCGGACTGGCGCCGCCCGCGCTAACGGCCGCGCGACTGCACATCGACGCGGCCTCACCCTCGACACGGCGCCCCACCTGCTGTAGCATCTCGCCTCGATGCCAACCCTTCGCGACGCTCTACTCTGCCTCGCGCTCGCCGGCGCCTCGCAAGCGCCCGCGCAGCAGCTGGCCGACACGGCCTTCAATCCGCCGATCGCGCGGCCGGCGTACGCCGAAGGCCGTGGCCCCATCGTCCTCATCGACGAGGCTCACAACAACTTCCACACCGCGGACGGCCGCTACCTCGCGTTCGCCCGGCTGCTTCGCCGCGATGGTTACGTCGTTCGGCCTAACAAGGCTCCGCTCACCAAGGCTGCCCTGGACGGCGCCCGCATCCTCGTCATCGCCAACGCCCTCCACGAGCGCAACCGCGACGAGTGGGACTTGCCCAGTCCCACCGCCTTCTCCCCTGACGAGATCGCGGCCATCCGCGACTGGGTCGCCGCCGGCGGCTCGCTGCTCCTCATCGCCGACCACATGCCCTTCCCCGGCGCGATCGAGCATCTCGCCGCCGTGTTCGGCATCCTCTTCGTCAACGGCTTCGCGCAGGATTCGACCAGGAATGACGGCACGCTCGTCTTCCGCCGCTCGAGCGGCTCGCTGGGGACGCACGCCATCACCAACGGTCGGGCGGCGGGCGAGCGCGTCGATTCCGTCTTCTCGTTCACCGGCAGCGCGTTCCGCGCCATGGTCCCCGTCGACACGCTGATGCGTCTCCCGGCGACGACGCTCGTGCACATGCCGAACGTCGCCTGGCAGTTCTCGCGCCTAACGCCTCGCCTCGCCGGCGCCGGGATGCTCCAGGGCGCGGTGCTCACCCACGGCCGCGGCCGCGTCGCCGTCTTCGGCGAAGCCGCCATGTTTTCGGCCCAGGTCTCCGGTCCGCAGCGCAACCCGATGGGGATGAACAACCCCACGGCGCCGCAGAACGCGCGGTTCCTGCTGAACGTTCTGCATTGGCTGTCGGGCGCGCTCTGACGCGGCGAAGGCCCCCGTCGACGGGGCCACGGTCGGCCTTCACGAATTACCCGAACTACGCGAACGGGTCGTCCGGGTAATTCGGGCAATTCGGCAGTTCCCAGCAGTACGTGACCCACGCGGATCAGAACCCGGACGAAAGATTTGAGTTTTAGTACCACCGCGGCGAGGTCGGGAGATATTTCCGGCTCGACGGGCGTCGTCGCGTCTGCCCAACCCGCCGGCCGTTCGCTACTCTTGTATCGTGAGACGCCCGATCACGTTCGCCTTGCTCGGCGCTCTGCTCGCCGCGCCCCTTCCCGCCCAACCGTCGCAGGCACTCGCCGCCGCCCGCGAGGTCGAGCGCATCGCGAGCAGCCGAACCTTCTGGCCCGGCTTCGACCCGCTGAGCATCCCGCTCGCCATCTATGATGGAAAGAGCACCTGGCTCTTCCGCCACCCGGCTCCGCCTGACGACTTCGAGCCGTCGACGATCTCGTCCATCCGATCGCACGTTCGCGACGGCCGGCATCCCGCCGTCATGGCGAACTCGAGCGCCGACATCGGCGGGACGACGACCGCCACCCTCCTCGCCGACGGCGCACGCGCCAACCTTCCGCCCACACAGCTCGCCGCGACCGCGCTCCACGAGGCCTTCCACGTCTTCCAGCGCGAGCGCCACCCGGGTTGGCAAGGGAACGAAGGCGACCTCCTGCTTTATCCGATCGAAGACGCCAACCTCCTTGCGCTCCGCCGCCTCGAGACGGAAGCGCTCCGCGCCGCGCTCGACGGCACCGACCCCGCCCGCACCGCCTGCCTCGGCCGGCTCGTGGTCGACTACCGCACCCAGCGCTTCGCCGCAATGGATTCGGCGTTCAGCGCGTACGAGCGCGGCACGGAGCTCAACGAGGGGCTCGCGACCTACATCCAGCTCCTCGCGTTAGGCCGCACGACGGTCGACATCCCGCCCGAGGAGTTTCCCGCTGGCGACGTTCGCCTCCGCATCTACACCATCGGGCCGGCCATTGCCTTCCTGCTCGATCGCATTCGCCCGGGGTGGCAGCAGTCCCTCGAGACGCATGACGGGCAGCATCTCGACGCCGTTCTCGCCGGCGCGCTCACGGGAGCGGTCGCGTCGCCTGACGAGGGCTGCGCGCTCCCTCCCGCCCAGGTCGCCACGATCAGACAGACGGCCGAGCGCGATGCGACGGCCGTCGTCGTCAGGCGCGCCGAGCTGCGGAAGAGGTTCGACACGCGCGCTGGGTGGCGCGTCATCATCACCGCCGCGGACGGCCAGCCGCTCTGGCCGCAGGGCTTCGACCCGCTCAACATCGAGCGCCTCGGCCACCCCCTGCTGCACACCAGGTTCGTGAGCATCGGCAACGACGCCTGCAAGGCGACGGCGATCGATGAAGGCGGCGTCGACGTCGAGGTACTCACCGACGGCGTGGGACCGCACCCGCTCTTCAACGGGCTGCGGCGCGCCGAGGTCGCGGGACTCGCCAAGCCGGTCGTCGCGATCAGCGGGGATCGCGTCACGATCACGACTGCCGGGCTCCAGATGGACTGCGCGCGGGCGACGGCACAGGAAAGCGGCAACACCGTCAGGGTTTCTCTCTTGACCGCGCCCCGGCCGTGAACGACGATGGAGACTCTTTTGCTGGAGAAACATGCCATGAGCACGATCCTCGACGACCTCACCGCCCGGATTCAGGGCAACACGCTTACGCAGATGAGCCGCCAGCTCGGTGCCGACGAAACAGCCACGGCGCAGGCGGTGTCGATGGCGCTTCCGATGCTCATCGGCGGTCTCGCGCGTGAGGCGGAAACGCCCACCGGCGCGCAATCGCTGGATCGCGCGCTCGCGGAAGATCACGATGGCAGTCTGCTCGACAACATCTCGTCGCTCTTCGGTCCCGCGACCAGCGGCGCCGCCGACGTCGCCGTTCCGCGCGCGCTCAATGGCGCCGGTATCCTCGAGCACGTGCTCGGCCGCAAGAAGGAGCCGGTGCAACAGGGCATCGGCCGCGCGACGGGGCTCAACGGCCAGCAGGTCGGACGGCTCCTGATGATGCTCGCCCCGCTCGTGATGGCCTACCTCGGTCGCAGGAAGCGGGAGACCGGCGCGACCGCGAACGACATCGGCGCCACCCTCCAGCAGGAGCGGCAGGAAGTGGAGCGCCGCGCCCCCGGCCTCGGCGGGATCCTCGGGCAGATCTTCGGCGCGGGCGGCGAGGACAAGCCCGGCATCGCCGACGACCTCGCCCGCATGGCGCCTAACGTGCTCGGCAAGATGTTTGGCGGCGGGCGGTAGGGCGCGCAAACACGCTTGCACTCCTCGACAGGAGGGACAGATGATCGACCTTCGCACGTTGCGCCATCCCGTGATGGCGCTCGTTCTCGCGTCGGCGCTCGCCTGCGCATCGAGCCCATCCGTCCCGGCGACGCCCGCCGCCGCGGTCACGACGGCGCCGACGTCGCTGCTGACAGCGTCGGATCGGTATTTCACCGCCGCTGATGCGCGCATCCGGTACCGCGACATCGGTCAGGGCGAGGCGGTCGTTCTCGTGCACGGGCTCGCCCGTAGCCTCGAGGATTGGGCCGGTCTCGGTGATTCGCTCGCGCGCGGTCACCGCGTGATCGCGATCGACGTGCGGGGCTTCGGAAGGAGCACGCGGTTCTCGGAGCCGTCCCGCCTCGGCATCGAGATGGCCAACGACATCGTGCGGCTGCTCGATAACCTCGGCATCCGCCGCGCGCACCTGGCGGGACACTCGATGGGCGCGTCGATCGCGGCAAAGCTCGCCGCCACGCACCCCGATCGGGTGAGCTCGGTCTCGCTGGTCGCCGGGCCGTTCTTCGATGACACCGCCGCATTCAGGCGCGACGAACAGGGCTTCGCCGCCGACGTCGAGCAGGGACGCGGCATGAAGGGACTGCTGCGCTGGCTCTTCCCCACCTGGTCCGATTCGATCGTCGTGGCCATGAACGCGGAAGCGATGAGCAGGAACGACCCAGCAACGATCGCGGCGGCCATGCGATCGATGGACAGGCTGGCGCTTCAGCCGGCGAACGCGAGCGTGATTCGAGCACCGGCCGCCATCATCGTTGGCACCGGCGATCCGTTGCTTCCCCAATCGCGGTGGCTCGCCTCGTGGTGGCCGGGAGCGCGGCTGGTGGAGGTGGCCGGCACCGACCACCTCACCGTCATCTTCCATCCGGCGGCGCTCCAGGCCATGCGGGCGGTGATGAAGGCTTCTGCGCGCTAGCGGCATCCGTGCAGCAGGGCCACGTACTGCTTGAACGGCCGAATTACCCGAATTACACGAATGGCCGAACCTGGCGGCTCGGGGCGCGGGCGCTGACACTCGGCTGCCTCGCCCTCGCGACGCCGGCAGCCGCCCAGGACAGCGTGACCGTCGCGGGTGCTCGGCCGCGCATTGGTCTCGTCCTGAGCGGCGGGAGCGCCAAAGGCTTCGCCCACATCGGAGTGCTCGCCGCGCTCGAGCGGGCCGGCGTCCCCATCGACGTCGTCAGCGGCACGAGCATGGGCGCGGTGCTCGGCGGCTTCTACGCGATCGGCTACACCCCCCGACAGCTTCGCGAGATCGCCGCCAGCCAGGATTGGCCGTCGCTGTTAGGCGACCGAAGCGATCGCCAGATGCTCGTTCCCGACCGCCGAGTGGTGGGATCGCGCACCGTCGTCTCGTTTCCCGTGCGGGGAGGGCGCGTCACCCTTCCCAGTGGCGTGGTGCGTGGCAGCGCGATCATGCGGCTGCTGGAGCGCGTGACCTGGCGGGCACAGGCAGTGCGCGACTTCACCCAGCTGCCGCTGCCATTCGCGGCCGTCGCCACCGACGTCGAGACAGGTGATGCCGTCGTCCTCACGAGTGGCGTTCTCGCGCAGGCGATGCGCGCGAGCATGGCGATCACCGGCGTCATCCAGCCGATCCGCCTCAACGGCCGCCTGCTCATGGACGGCGCCGTCGCCCGCAACTTGCCAGCGCAGGATGCGCGCGCACTCGGGGCCGACATCCTCATTTGCAGCGATGTCTCGGGGCCACTGCTCAAGGGCGACGACCTGCGCAGCATCGTCGACATCGTCATCCAGACCGTCGCCTTCCAGATGGCCGAGCATAACGAGGAGCAGCGGCGGTTGTGCGACGTGCTCATTCAGCCGGACGTGAAGGGGCTCTCGACGTTCAGCTTCGAGGCGGTGGACGAGTGGATCCAGCGCGGCGAGGCCGCGGCCGAGCTGCACGCCGACACGCTGCTGCGCCTCGCCGTGCGGCGCGACACGAGCGTGTCGGCTCGTACCGTCGCGCCTCTCCTGCCCGATTCCATTCTCATCAGCGATATCGTCGTCAGCGGCGTGACGGCCCAGCCGGCGCGGAACGTCGTCACGCGCGCGATCGCGCTGCGCGTTCCGGCGCGCCACACGGCGGCGTCGTTCGATCGCGCCCTGTCGCGCCTCGCCGCGACGCACCTCTTCTCGCGCGCCACCTACCGCATCGACGTCACCCCTACCGACACCGTGGCGGTGATCGAGGTCGAGGCGCAGCCGCAGGACCAGATCGGGCTCGGCTTTCGCTTCGACGACCATCGCAAGGCGGCGCTGCTCTTCACCGGCACGCTTTACAACTGGCTCCAGTATGGCTCGACGCTCGACGCCGACGTGCGCCTCGGCGAGCCGACGCAGTTCGGCATCAGCTATCTCGCCGGCCGCGGCGTGGTCTCGAACTTCAGCCTCGGCGGCGAAGCCCGGTACACGCGCGCGCTGCTCGACCTCTTCGAGAACGGCGAGCGCATCGCCGACGTCAATACCCGCGTGGCCGTCCTGAGCGGGGGCGCCGCGAGAACGATCAGCCGCACGACGGTCGCCGGCGTCCGCATGGGCGTCGAGTACATTGACGCCGACTTCCGCATCGCCGACTCGGATACGGCGCAGAAGCGCAGCTACTACACCGCCGCGGCGCAGCTCTGGCGCGACACCTTCGACCGAAGCGTCTTCCCCACTCGCGGCATCTCGATCCGCATCCGCAGTGAGGTCGGCAATCACCGGCTCGGCGGACGAAACAGCTTCACCCAGCACGTGGCGGACGTCGAGCAGATCCTCGGCCTCACCCGCTCGACGGTGCTGCGGCTGCGCGCGATCGCCGGCTCGGCGCGCGGGAGCGATCTCCCGGTACACCGCGTGTTCTCTCTCGGCGGCACGATTCCGTCGCCGGCGTTCCCGGAGACGCAGCCGATCTTCTGGGGGCTCAAGCCGAACGAGCGCGCCGGCCGCGCGGTTCAGCTCATCCGCGTCTCGGTGCAGCGGGAGATCTTCAACGACGTGTACGGCACGATCGGCGTGAACGTCGGCAACGCGCTCGAGCGGTGGCGCGTTCGCGCCGACGATTACATCGCCGGCTGGGGCGCATCGTTAGGAATGTCCACGCCGATCGGTCCCATCGAGCTCACCGCGAGCGGACGCCGCCTGCATCACTGGCCGCGGCTCAGCGTGAGCCTCGGGCCGCTATTCTGAGGGTCTTCACGGGAAGCGATCCGAGTGCCGGGGCACGGACAGACGAACTGCCAAATGCCCCGAATAACAGCACGAATTACGCGAATTGCGTCGACGCGCATTGCGCCGGCTCCCCAGGAACACGAATGGGTCGTTGTGCTTGCGCCCGGAGAATTGCGCGGCCCCGGAGCAATTCGGGCAATTCGCGTAGTTATTCGGGCGATTTGGCAGTTCGGCTGTCCGTGGCCGCTTGGGTACCGCAGTTCGGATGTCCTTGACCGCTTGGGGGCCGCAGTCAGTCGTCAGGCCATCCCGACAAGAACCTACTTCGAGCCCACGAGCGCGGCGTCCTCGAGGGCCCGAACGAACCGCGCTTCATCGGCCCACGGCCCGTTGTACCGCTCGCCATTGATGAAGAAGGTGGGCGTGCCGTTCACGCCGCTGCGCACGCCACTTCGAAAATCATCCCGCACGCGCTTGACATAGGTCTCGTCGGCCAGGTCGCGCGCGACCCGCTCGCCGTCGAGACCCAGCGCCGCCGCGTACGCCACGAGATGCTCGTCCTCGAGAGCGTGCTGATGCTCGAAGATCACCTCGTGCATTTCCCAGAACTTCCCCTGCGCTCCCGCCGACTCGGCCGCCTGCGCCGCGCGCTGTGCATGCGGATGGATCTCCTTGAGCGGGAAGTGGCGGAAGACGAAGCGCATCCTGTCGCCGAGCTTCCGCCGCGCGGCCTTGACGATCGGATGCGCCATTCCGCAGTACGGGCACTCGAAATCCCCGTACTCGACGAGCGTCACCGGCGCATGATCGGGACCCGCGATGTGGTCGCCCTCGCCGACGGGCGGAGTGAGTGTGCTCACGGCCGGGTCTCCGGCGGGCTCAAGCGCGGTGCCTCGCTGCGCGCGGGCTGCTCGCGGCCGGAGAGCGACTCGAGCGCCTTGAAGATGCCGTCGGCGCCGGGGTTCACGCCCGGTGGCGAGAGATAGCTCCAGCGGATGACCCCTTCCCCGTCGAGCACGAACAGCGCTCGCTCGCTGACGCCGTCCTCTGCGCGGTAGGCACCGTACGCGCGCGAGATCGCGCCCTTGGGCTCGAAGTCGCTGAGCAGCGGAAACCGGAGCTTGCGGTCCTTGGCGAACGCGGCGTGACACCACACGCCGTCGACCGAGATGCCCACCACCTGTGCGCCGAACTCGGCGAACTCCTCGTGCATCTCGTTATAGAGCGCCATTTGATCGCCGCAGACGGGGCTCCAGTCGGCGGGATAGAACGCGAGCACGACCGGGTTCCCGCGAAGCTCGCTCAAGCTCAGGCGTTTGTCGGGAGCGGATCGCAGTGTGAAATCCGGCGCGGTGGTGCCTGGGGAGAGGATCTGGGACTCGGCCATACGGGTGCTCCTCTTCGGGGGATGCGGGGGCGGGCCAGCAGATTGTCATCCGCAATCCGTGGTCCGCTCGCTTTTCCTCGTTGTCGAGTCTTCGACCGCCGGGGCCACGAGAATAGCTTGAAAGGCCGAATTACCCGAATTGGAACGACAAACTGCCGAATACGGCAAGGGCCTTTGGAACTGCAACGGCGACAGCTCGCGGTCTCCGCACGGGTTTCCTAACGCTTCCGCAGTTGGCCGTATTCGGCAGTTTGTCGTTCAAATTCGGGTAATTCGGCAGTTCACGCTCTACCGTGGCCCTCGCGCGACCGAGCCTCGACCGTGGCCCTCGACCCTCAGCCCACGCGCCCCGACACGAGATCGGCCGCACGCTCGGCGATCATGATCGTCGGCGAGTTCGTATGGCCGCGGATGATCTCCGGCATCACCGACGCATCGACGACGCGCAGGGCATCGAGACCGCGCACGCGAAGCTCCGGGTCGACCACCGCCGCGTCGTCGACGCCCATCCGGCAGGTCCCAACCGGATGATAGAGCGTCTCGGACCGCTGCCGGATCAACGCGTCGAGATCATCATCGGTTCGCGGCTCCCGCTCCGGGATCATCGCGTCGCCCGCATGTGCGGCGAGCGCCGGGGAACGCATTACCCGCAAGGCGACCTTCATCCCCTCGATCATCAGCCGCATGTCCTCGCCTTCACGGTCGGTGAGGTATCGCGGGTCGATGAGCGGCGCCTCGAAGGGGTTGGCACTTCGCAGGGTGATCGAGCCGGCGCTCTTCGGCTGAAGGAGCACGACGCCGAGGCTCAGCCCGTGCTCGGTCGGTCGCACGAGGCCGTGATCGATGAAGGGCACGGGGGCGAACAGCAGCTCCAGGTTGGGGGCCGGGGCGTGCTCCGGAATACGAAAGAATCCGCACGCCTCGGCGACGTTCGACGTCAGCATCCCGCGCCGCATTACCAGGAACCGAAGCAGATTCGGCATCGACTCGGCGGCCACGAGCGTGCCGGTCGTGCGCGCCTTCACGATCATGCCGCAGACGAGGTGATCCTGGAGATGCGTGCCGACGCTTGGCAGATCGTGCACGACCTCGACGCCCACGGAGCGGAGGTGGTCGGCCGGGCCCACGCCGGAGAGCATCAGGAGCTGCGGTGAGTTGATCGCGCCGCCAGCGAGGATGACTTCGCGATCGGCGTAGACAGTCGTTAGGATGCCCCCCCGCCGATACTCGACTCCGGTCGCACGGCTCCGGTCGAATCGAACCCGCGTGGCGTGGGCGCCGGTGATCACGGTGAGGTTGGGGCGCCGCATGGCCGGGCGCAGGTAGGACGACGCGGTACTCGCCCGCACACCGCGCTTCTGCGTCACCTGCGTGTAGTCGACGCCATCCTGCCGCTCGCCGTTGACGTCCGCGGACCGGGGGATGCCCGCCTCGACGGCAGCCGCGAGGAACGCGCTGGTCGCCGGATTCGGATCGCGCAGGTCGGAGATCGTGAGCGGCCCGCCCTGCCCGCGAAAGGGCGATGGACCGCGCTCGTTATGCTCCGACCGGCGGAAGTACGGGAGGACGTCATCGTAGCCCCACCCCCTGTTGCCGAGCGCGGTCCAGCGGTCGTAGTCGGCGCGGCTGCCGCGGACGTGCATCTGTGCGTTCATCGACGACGTGCCGCCGAGCATTTTTCCTCGCGGCCAGTAGAGCGAGCGGCCGGCGAGCGCCGGCTGCGGCACCGTCATGTAGCCCCAGTCGCAGGGAGTCTTGAACAGGCGGGAGAAGGCGGCCGGGATTCGAACGGCGAGGTTGGTGTCTCTCCCGCCGGCCTCGATGACGAGAACGCGCACCGCGGGGTCTTCGGTGAGACGCGCGGCGAGGACGCAGCCCGCCGACCCGGCCCCGACGATGACGTAATCGTGCCTAGCCGTCATGGCAGCGTGGTTGATGTGACATATGGATGCGCCCTGTATCTTTCACCGCCTTGGCCTCGCTCCGCGAACCTTACACGCGCAATCCAAAAGCATTTTTTTTTGGTTCTTCTCGGAATATCGGGATTGTGTGAAGGGCCGCGGTCCCCAAGCGGCCACGAACAGCTGAAACTGCCAACTGACCCGAATAACAACACGAATTACGCGAATTGCCTCTTGCGATTCGAGCTCGGCTCTCTAGTAACAACAATGTGCCGTTGGGCTTGTGTGCGGAGGGTTGCGCGGCGCCGGGAGCAATTCGGGCAATTCGGGTTGTTATACGGGTCCGTTCAGCAGTTCGGCCGTCCGTGGCCCGTCA
>JAICNG010000061.1 GCA_025931335.1 Gemmatimonadaceae bacterium
CCACGGCGCCGCCTGGCTTCCGCTACGGGCGATCGCCGGGCTCGGCGGTCGCGCTCTCGCGGCGGTCGTCAACATCGGGACTGGTTCGGGGGTGTACCACCGCGCGTTCGCCGATCCAGCGGAATTCGACTCGCTCGTCGCCGGCGCGAGCCGGGTGGCATCCGAAGTCATCGGGAAAGACGTGCGAGTGGGCCGCGTGACGCTGGTGGGCTTTTCCGCCGGCCACGGGGCGATTCGAGCGATTCTCCGCGATTCGCGACACTTCGCCAGGGTCGACGCCGTACTGCTTCTTGACGGGATGCACACGTCGTACGTGCCGGAGGGGACCGTGCTGGCTGCCGGTGGAGCGCTCGACACCACCAACCTCGTGGCGTTCGCCGACTTCGCCCGAGCGGCCATGCGCGGCGAGAAGCGCTTCGTCGTCACGCACTCGGAGATCTTCCCCGGCACGTTCGCGAGCACTACGGAGACGGCCGACTGGATGCTCCGCGCGCTGGGGCTCCGACGAACGCCGATCCTGCGGTGGGGCCCGCGGGGGATGCAGCAACTCAGCGAGGTCCGCGCGGGCCGCTTCGAGCTGCTCGGCTTCGCCGGGAATTCAGCGCCGGATCACGTCGATCACCTTCACGCCATGCCCGAGCTTCTCGCGCGCACGCTCGAACCGGAGAGAGTACCATGAAAAATCTGCTGCGATGGATCCGCGGAGCGTTCGGGATTGGTGTCACGTGGGCCGCGCTCTGGATGGTGTTCGGCGTCCTGCTGGTGATCGTAATCCGCATTGTCCGGCCTCAGGATGTTGGACCGGGTGAGGGCCTGAGCGACGTGCTCCCGGTGCTGGCGATCGTCGGGCTCCTGTCCGGGCTCGGCTTCGCAGCGTTTCTCTCGGTGGCGGAGCGACGGCGCAAGCTGCACGAGCTGTCACTCGGTCGCGTCGCGCTCTGGGGGTTGTTAGGCTCGGCCGCGATTCCCCTGTTGCTGGGGACGGATGGCAGTATGGGGTGGCTCACTGGCCTCCTCGGCGCCACCTTCGCCACCGGATCGGTAGCGCTTGCGCGCCGCGGAGCGGGCGGCCCGCGGGAGCTGTCCGAGGGGGACATGCCCGACGCTGACATGCGGAAGCTCCCGTCCTGATCGCCGGGGATACCCGAGGTTTGGCTTCGGCCCGCCAGCGGTCACGGACTGCGCGAACTGCCAAATAACACGAATGCCGCGAATGATCCAGCGCGCACGTCTGGCTCCGCGAGGTGTCAACCCAGCGAACGTTCGGAACTTTGTCCGCGCGTGGAGCGTGCTGCGGCGCAGCGCGCTCTTCGCGTCATTCGGGTCATTCGGCAGTTCAGGCAGTCCGTGGCTCCGCCACCCAGATCTCTCCCGGAAAACACCCCAATGAAGCAACAAAGCCTCCGGCCTCGGCCGGGGGCTTTGTTGCGCCTTCGCGCTATCTGTTGAGCGTATTGTCGAGGAACGGCCGATTGACCGCGGTCGTCGACGTGACGGTAATGTCACCGCGCGACGTGATCGTGTAGATCCGTCCCGGAAGAAACGAGACGCTGGCTCGGCTAATGGCGTTCGACGTCGAGTCGGTGTAGCGCGTCGCCAGGTTGTAGACGCCCCCCGGCACGGCCGTGAATGCGCCCGCGGCCTTGTACGCGACCGGCCCCCCGACCGTCACCACGTCCGCCGTCGTCGTATGCGTCACGTAGAGCGTCATGGGGTCGGCGTTCGAGATGGCGTTCACGTAACGGACGTATGCCGTGGAGTAATCGAACTCGTCGATGAACGGATCCTCCACAATGAAGGCGTCCACCGTTTTCGCCGTCGAGTTGTAGAAGCCGCTCTGGTAGTACGAGTAGTTCTTCCCGGCGTCGAGCGTCATCTGGACGCTCGAGATGGGGAGGTCCTTGTCGGTCGCGGCCGCGATTCTGCCCGAGAACGTGTACTGGCCCGGCGCGATCCCGCCGTACAACCCACCCGACCCCACGTTGCCGTACGTCACGCCGGTCGTGGACTCGGTGCCGCTCGTGGAGCTGATCGCGGTCATCTTCGTGTTGTCGGCGTAGAAGTTCACCGCCGGTGCGTTGACACCGAAGTTGAAGAATTTGATGCGAGACGCGGGGGCCGGACCCGCGATCTGCTGGACGGCGTTCTCCTCGCACGACGAGAGCGCGGCGGCGGCGCAGACGACCACCGCGAGGGAGCGATATCGTTTCATGTTCATCATGGTTCGGTGATCCACATGGGCACGGTATGATAGTCCAGCGCCAGCCCGCCGATGGCGTCCAGCCCGGGCCGGTTCCACACGTATTCCGAGTTGTATCTCGGTCTGATGCGCTGCACGACCTTGCCACCGTTGTCGGGATACAGATTGGTGGGAGGCGCAAACCCCGGGAAAACCTGCCTGCCGCTCGCCGGGTCAATGTCCGTGTAGTGATACCGGCGCATGTCCAGCCACAGCTCGTTATGTCCCCACGCCCACTGGGCGATGTACTTCTGGGACATGATGTGCGTCAACGTGAGGTTGTCCGCCGTGGGCACGATCGCCGTGTCGGCGAGGAAGGCGGCCTTCTCCGCGGCGGTGATCTGCGTCGGGGACTGGTTGTTGTCGTTGTTTCTCGCGTTCACGAAATCGATGTGCGCCGAGATGCCGTTCGTGTACGCTTCCAGCGCGGTCACCCGGTCGCCCATCAGGTAGGCGGCTTCCGCCTTCACGAACTGCAGCTGCGCGTACGTCATCGCCGGCATCTTCGCCTTGTCGTCGAACAGATATCGACCGGGCACCTGCACTCCGCCGGTTCCGGGGAAGCCGTAGAAGTTGTTGGGCCGCTCCGCGTCGCTCAGCGCGCCGAAGCCGACGACGTTGATGTCCAGGCCGCGGTACTGACCATCGGGTGATGGGGAGAGCATTCGGCTGAGTCGTGGATCGACCACGCCGCCGAACTGCGTGCCGTCCATCAGGCCCACGACGAATTCGGTTTGCCGGTACGACGGGAAGTTCCCTCGCGTGCGGCCCAGGAAATTGATGTCGTCGTTTTGCGTGTTGGGATACGTCAGCAGCGCGTCGTCGGCGTTGCTCGTGAAGGAGTTGTCGACCGCCTCGATCACCGCCGCCGGGTCGTAGGACGATTTGTTGGAGTAGTGGTTGAGGTGAATGGCAAGCAGGCCATGGGCGAACTTCAGCCACTTCGTCCGATCCCCGGCGTAGATCTTGTCACCTCGCGCGAGGTACGCCTGGTCGACGGCGCCATCGGTGCGCTGAAGCAGCACGATCGCGCTGTCGAGAAGGCGTCGGACCTCCCCGTACACGTACTCCTGCGTGTCGTAGTTGAAGCTGAACTTCGTCTGGTCGATCGCTTCCTTGACGATGATCTCGCCATGAAGGTCGGTCAGGTTTTGCCATCCGTATGCCTTGATGATGTACCCGACGCCGAGGAGGTCCCACCGCTCCTCGGCCCCGGCGAGCGTCATCATGTCAATGAGGTTCTGTCCGAACGACCAGTAGACATCGCGCCACTGCTGCGCGCCGTTGTCGCTCGAGGGATCGTACCCCATCCGGTCCCAGGTGGTCAGCGACGTGGTTGGAAACGTCCACTGTTGCGTGTACCGGCCAACGAACCGCCCGTCGAACGCCGGACCGGTGACCATCCAGTGCAACATCGGCGGCAGATACAGGTTTGCCGCCACCGTCTCCGGCGCGTTGGGGTTGGTGTTGACGTCGAGGAAATCCTCACACCCCACCATCACGAACATGAAGGCAGCAAGGAGCGCAGCGCGTCCCTTTTTCATCGGCATTCCGCTGAATGGTTTCATGGTTAGAGTCCCACCTTGACGCCGAAATTGATGCCGCGGGGGATCGGGAAGTTCCCCCAGTCGATGCCGGCGGCGCCCGATCCGCCTACGGCCGCCGTGTTGCCGTTCACGATCGGATCCAGCCCGGAGTAGTTGGTGATGAGCAGGAGATCCGTGGCGGTGAGGAACACGCTGGCTCGCCTGAACACCCGCTCCGGAAGCTCGTAGTTCACCGTCACATCGCGAAGCCGGAACCAGTCGATGTCCTTCTCGATGAAGACCTCTTCGCTGATCGCCAAGTAGTAGTTGGTGTTCACGGCAGGCACCACGACGATGTTGTTCTTCGTCGGCGTCGTGGAATTCTCCTTCCCGTCTCTGAGCACGCCGTCGATCACGCGCGGCTCGTTTCGATCCAGCGTGCGTGGCGTGAGCCCGCGGGCTGTCAAAAAGTGCTCCGTCCCATTCAGGATGTCGCCCCCCTTCCGGATGTCGACGAGGAAGCTCAGCGAGGCGCGCTTGTATCTGAACGTGTTGTTGATACCGATCGTGAAATCGGGCTGTCGGTCATAGCCGCGGTCGATGAACACGGTCGAGCGGAGCGGCAGACCTGAGGTCGGGTCGATCAGCAGCTGACCCTGGTTATTCCTCAGGTAGAAGAACCCGGTGAGGGAGCGGGTGGAGAGACCGGGCGCCGTGCCGTTCCGGATGTTCCCGTAC
Organism: Gemmatimonadaceae bacterium; assembly: GCA_025931335.1. Taxonomy (GTDB): domain Bacteria; phylum Gemmatimonadota; class Gemmatimonadetes; order Gemmatimonadales; family Gemmatimonadaceae; genus JAICNG01. Next base: position 4,504 of record JAICNG010000061.1, read on the forward strand.
AGCCACGTGTCGGAGATGTAGGATTCCGGGAGCGCGTTCGGGAGCGCGAGGACCTTCCCTCGCGCGCGATCGAAGTTCGCCAGCACATCCCACGAGAAGTTGCTTCGGAGAAGGGGAGTGCCTCGAACTGTGAGCTCGAGACCCGTGTTTCTCGTGATCGCGCCGTTGAGGTTGAAGAGAATGAACCCCGTCGCGTAGCTGCCGCGGATGTCGTTGACGATCTGGTCACGGGTCTGCTTGCGGTAGACCGTCGCATCGATGGCGAGCCGGTCGTTCAGGAAGCCCAGCTCCGTGCCGAGCTCGTACGATTTCGCGAACTCGGGCTTGAGAGCCAGGTTCGGACCGGTGAACCCGTAGCCGTATCCGCCGTACGCGGTCGTCTTGTACTCGAGCGACGGCCGATACGCGTACGGCCGCGCATCCTTCCCGACCTCGGCGTACGCCGCTCTGAGCTTCCCGGTCATGAAGTTCCCGATCGCCGGGAAGGCGTCGGAGAAGATGAAGCTCGTCGATACCGAGGGATAGAAGAACGAGTTCGCGCCCTGTGGAATCGTGGAGGTCCAGTCGTTTCTGCCGGTGACGGTCACGTACAGGAACTCCCGGAAGTCGACGGTCGCGCTGCCGAAGAGACTGACCAGGCGCCGCTGGGCGATCGTCGTCCGATTCGAGCGGAGGTTCGTGTTGTTGACGGAGACGAAGTTCGGCTCCAGGAAGTCCTGGCCCTTCAACGCATCCGTCGTCGCCTTGTTGTCGGACACGGCGTTCCCGACGAGGCCGCTGATCGAGATGTCACGGGTGAGCGCGCGGCTGTTGATGTTGAGCAGCGTCTGCGCGTTGAGGTTTCGCGTGATGTCGTTGGCGACGTCGATGATGCCGTTGTTGGCGTTGCCGAACGCACTCTCGGGGTGACGGAGGATCGTGTTCTGGTTCGTGTAGCTGTCCAGACCCAGGTTGGTCTTGAGGCTGCCCCACGAGAACGGCGTGATCACCAATCCCAGGTTGGCGAGAATGCGGTTGTTCCTGGAGTTGTTGAGGTTCCTGTTGACGTTGAAATACGGATTGTCGACCTCGGACGCGGCCGACAGGTTCGTCAGCCGGCGCCGCGTCCCGGCGGGCGTGAGCCAGTCCTTCGCGTTGTCGGTCTGCGGCCACACCAGCAGTCCCAGCAGCGGGCCGCCCGTGCCCTTGAAGGACTGATCGTTGTCGACGTAGGTGTATCCCATCGAGAGGTCGACATTGAGCCAGGTGTTGAGCTGGGCCTGCGACGCACCCGTTAGGTTCACCCGGTCGTACTTGGAGTTCGGAATCACTCCCTCCTGGTTGGTGAGGGAGGTCGCGAGTCGGTAGTTGATGCGGTTGTCGGCGGCGGCGCCGCTGAAGGACAGGTTGTGCTTTTGGGTCAGGGCCGTCTGGAAGAAGCCATCGACGTTGTCGTAGAACTGTGTTCCGGCCGGGTAAGGGGCGCCCCAGTACAAAAACGTCGTGCTTCCCACCGCGCTCGGGCCGTACACTCGCTGAAGCTCCGGCCGGGTCCTCGTGTTCTCGACGCGGAAGCTGTTGCTGTATTCCAGCCCTCCCACGCCCGCCTTGCCGCGCTTGGTCGTGATGACGATCGCGCCATTCGCGGCATCGATGCCGTAGAGCGCGGACGCTTCCGGCCCCTTCAGCACGACGAGTGTCTCGATGTCTTCGGGGTTCAGATCAGCGGCCCGGTTGGTGAAGTCGACGCCGCGATTGCTGAAGGCCGTCTGCGAGCCCGGGGCGTCGGACGCCAGCACGCCGGTGTTCATGGTCTTGTTGTCCAACGGCAGCCCATCGATGATCATCAGCGGCTGGTTGCTGCTGCTGATCGAGCTGATGCCTCTGATGGTGATCGACGACGACGCGCCCGGAACGCCCGAGCTGCTCGTCACTTCGACACCGGCGACACGCCCCTGCAGCGCGTTGACGAAATTCTCGCGCTGTGTTTGCGCGATCGCGGCGCCCTCCACGGTCTGCTGGGCCGTGCCGAGGGCTCGCTGCTCCATGGTCTGACCGAGGGCCGTGACGACCACTTCTCCCAGCTGCGTCGCGACGCGGCGGAGCTGGACGTTGATGACGTCGTCGGCGCCGACGGTCCGCTCTTCCGGAGCATTTCCGAGGAGCCGGTACTGGAGCACCTGGCCCACGTCGGCGCGAATGGAGTAGTTGCCGTCGTTGTTGGTCAACGTGCCCGTTCGTGTGCCGCGAATGACCACCGATACTCCTGCCAGCGGACCGCCCTGCTCAGCCGTGACTCTGCCGGTCACCGTCTTTTGCTGGGCAAGAGCCGGGGCGGCGAAGAGGGTCAATCCCATCGACACCATGAGGACGATCTTTTTCATAATGACGTGCACCGGGTTTTGGAGAGGTGAATCAGTCGCCGACCGCCGCTCGCGCGAGAAAGCGGGGTGGATACGGACGGCGTCAAGCGCTCGCTGAGCGGGCGGGGGAGGTTCGAGCCAGCGGTGATGGCATGGGCGTGTGTTCCAAGGCGAGGCGGGACGGCAGCCGACATATGGTCGCATTTACAGTCCGAGGACGCAATACCCACGTCGCATTGACATTTTTCAGTGGCGAATCATCCCCGATTCGACGGCGCCGCGCATCCGTCGGGGACGTGGATGATGCACCGAAGCCCGGCGTTTCGCGTCGCCGCGCGCGGAACTGGCGCGCGTGGGGCAGCGACGTCTATGTTACCGTGAACATTGGCGTTCGGCGCGCGCCGCGTGCCCACATCGTCGCCGTCCCGCCATCAGCCGCGATCGCATGGCCGCGTTAGGCCCACGGCGCGCTCGCGCGACCCGGCACGGCGGATCCTCATGCGCGGCATCACGCGAAGTGACGCCAATGGCTCCGCCGTTCGTCGTCGCTTGTTGCACGAGAACCACACATTTGGCGATGCCTGCTGCACCCCACGGCCTATGAACGTCACATTCACCAGAACCGGCGAGCGCCGGTACCGCGTATCGGTCGAAGGTCCCGGCGTCGTATCGGCGTACATGGAGCCCGCTCCGGGGTATGACGCTCGCCTTCCGCACGACATGGCACACTTCGTCGTGGAGAACGAGCTCGGAATAATGGCCGGTGTCTTTGGCCAGCTTGCGCAGGGAGGCCATGCGAACACCTTCCGTCCGGTCGCCGGACCGCCACGGGGGCGGATCGTCAAACGAGGGAAACGGCTCGCCGACACCAACCGCGACGACGCCATGCTGTCCGAGAAGGTCGTGGCTATCGCGTGCCGGGTCTGGAACGATGGCGCGCCTCGACCGACCCCCGCCGCGGGTGTTGACGGCGTGAGTGCCGAGGCACTCGCGCGGGTGTGCCGCGCCTTCGATGCGGCGAGCGCTGTGTGGTGCCGCCTTCGCGTCGGAGAGTCGATGACACTCACATGGCGCGGTGGCACGCGCGAGAAGGGCAAGCGTCGTTCGCGGACACCACGCAACATCAAGGGGTAAACGACGTGAGGCAGATCCCCATTCCGATGATCGGACGCCTTTCCGGAATCCTGATCGCCACCCTCGCCTGCGCATCGGGCCGAGGCGCCGGGCAGACCGCGATAACCATCCGGAACGTCACGGTGATCCCGATGACGGCGACGAGCCCTGCTCCCGGCCAGACCGTGCTCGTGCGCGATGGCCGCATCGTCGAGGTTGGAGCGGCGGGGCAGCTCCGAATTCCCGCCGGCGCGATCATCGTCGATGGCACGGGCAAGTATCTCATCCCCGGCCTCGTCGAGATGCACGCTCACATGTCGAAGACCCGCGCCTCGGCGCTCGGGCTGTACGTCGTGCATGGAGTGACGACGCTCCGCGACCAGGGGAGCGAGCACGCCGAGGTGCTGCGCTGGCGGCAGGAGATTCGCGACGGCGCGCGTGTGGGCCCGCGTATGCTGATCGCCGGGCCGTACCTCGAGTCCTTACGCAACATCGAGCGGATGCGTCGCGATCCGCCGGAGTCGCGCGTCGAGCCGTTCGAGCGGGCGCGAATCCCCATCGGCTCGCCCGCCGACGCGCGGCGTGTCATCGACTCGCTGGCAGCGCTGGAGCTCGACCACTTCAAGATCCGTACGGCACAGGATGACGCGACCTACCTCGCGCTGGTGCAAGCGGCGCACGCGCGCGGCAAGCGCGTGGTGGGACACGTGGTGACCGCGTCACCCGCCGTGTTTCTCCAGGCGGGCCAGGATGGCGTGGAGCACGGCTTCCCGATCTCGCTCGACTCCATGGCGCGAGAGGATCGGGTGGCGTTCTGGCGCCAGCTCGCCGCGCGCGACGTCGGCGTCGTTCCGACCATCGTCACGGCCGTCGAGTCGGTGTTCAGACCGACGGAGTACTTTCGCGACCTCGTGACCGATACGACCGCCGCCGTGCATCCGCTGCGCCCGTACCTCTCGGCGTTCATGATCCAGGATTGGCGAGAGCAGGTCGACGAGGTCACGCCGCAGCGACGGGCATACTTCGACCGCGCGCTGCCCGTCGGGCTCAAGCACCTGCGCGAGATGCATGAGGCCGGCGTGCGGATCATGGCCGGGTCGGATGTGGCCGTGCTCAACGTCTTCCCCGGCGCCTCACTGCACGACGAGCTGCGGCTCTTCGTGGACTCACTGAGAATGAGCCCGATGCAGGCGCTGGAGAGCGCGACGCGGAAGCCCGCCGAGTGGTTGCGGATCGCCGACTCCGTGGGCACGATCGAGCGAGGGAAGGTGGCCGACCTCATCCTGCTCGATGCCGATCCGCTGTCCGACATCGCCAACACACGCCGCATCGCCGCCGTGGTATTGCGCGGCAAGCTCTTTCGCCGCCAGGACCTCGACGCGCTCCTCGCGGAGGTGAGAAGGATGCCGGACATTCGCGCGAACGACTGGGTGCGGTAAGAAGCCGGAGGAGGAGCCACGCGCAAACTCTTCATCGTCGCCATCGCGGTCCTCGTCGTTGTCGCCGCCCTCGAGGGGCTGCGACGCCTCGCGCGTGCCCGCAGCGTGCAGCTCTTCGGCACCATCGTCGCCAGAGCGGAGACCGCTGACCGACGCGTTGCGTTGACGTTCGACGACGGGCCGGCTCCGGCGATCGCCGACAGCATCATTGGCCTCCTCGGCGCCCGCGACGTGCACGCCACGTTCTTCGTGACCGGGAACGAGCTCGCGGCGGCGCCTCACGCGGGACGACGACTGGTGGAGGCGGGCCACGAGCTCGGCAACCACACGTTCAGCCACGATCGCATGGTGCTCAAGTCACCGCGCTTCATTCGCACCGAGATCGAGCGCACCGACTCCCTCATTCGGGCTGCCGGGCAGGCGGAGCCCATCTTCTTCCGCCCGCCGTTCGGGTACAAGTTGGCCGGCCTGCCCTGGTATCTGTCCCGCCACGGACGCACGACCGTCACCTGGGACATCGAGCCCGATTCCTATCCGGAGGTCGCGGCCACGAGCGAAGGCATCGTGCGCCACGTGCTCGAGCGCGTGCAGCCGGGGTCGATCATCCTCCTTCACATCTGGTATCCGAGTCGCGCCACATCACTCGGCGCGGTTACGCCGCTGATCGATAGCCTCCATGCTCGCGGGTACCAGGTCGGCCCCGTGCGAGCCTTGCTGGCCGAACCTCCTGGCCCCAACCGGGCGGTGGAGTCCCAATGAAGAGGCTGCTTGCCGCGTTAGGCGTCGGCGTCGTCGCGATCGCCGTCGTGGCGCTGGTGCGCGCGAGGCAATTCACGCCGCGGCGGGTGCCGGTGCCGCCCGCGGTCGCCGCCAACCCGCTCCCGGGCGCGGTGGACCGCCTCGTCGCCGCGATCCGCATTCCCAGCGTGTCGCCCGCCGACAGCGCACAACGGGATTCCGCGGCGTTCCGCGCGATGCACGCGCACCTCGTGCGGTCCTTCCCGCGAGTGCACGCGACGATGCGCCGCGACGTGGTTGGAAAGGACGCGCTGCTCTACACCTGGGTTGGCACCGACAGCACGCTCCCCCCGATCGTGCTCATGGGTCACTTCGATGTCGTGCCCGTCGAGCCTGGCACGGAGACGCGTTGGACCCATCCTCCATTCTCCGGCGCCCTCACCGACTCCCACGTGTGGGGACGTGGGACGCTCGATGACAAATCCACGGTGCTCGGCGTCCTCGAAGCGAGCGAGGCGCTGCTCGCGGAGGGCTTTGCGCCCCGCAGCACGGTGTATCTCGCCTTCGGTGCCGACGAAGAGGTGGGCGGCCAGCGAGGGGCGGCCGTCATCGCGGCGATGCTCCGGTCGCGGGGCATACGGCCGCACTTCGTCCTCGACGAGGGAGGTGCGGTGGTGGCCGGGGTCGCTCCCGGTGTGCGCGCACCGGTGGCGCTGGTCGGTATTGCCGAGAAGGGATTCGCGAGCCTCGAGCTCGTCGTTCGAGCGGAGGGAGGGCATTCCTCGATGCCGCCGCGCAACACGGCGGCGGGCGTGCTCGCGCGAGCGATCACACGAGTGGAGGGAAATCCCTTTCCCGGGAGCATTCGCGGAGCCGCCGCGCAGCAGCTCGACGCACTGGGCCGGGAGATGTCGTTCGGGCGTCGCGTGATCTTCGCGAACCGGTGGCTTTTCGATCCCGCGATCGAGCGTCAGCTCGCGACGTCACCGCAGACGGACGCGATGCTTCGTACGACGACCGCCGTTACCATGCTGGAGGGCAGTCCGAAGGACAACGTGCTGCCAAGTCAGGCGCGCGCGGTCGTCAACTTTCGCATTCTCCCGGGGGACAGCGTCGCCGGCATCGTCGACCGCGCGCATCGCGTCATCGACGATTTACGAGTCGAGGTCAGACTTCTGGGTGTCGCGACCGAGCCGTCACAGATCTCGCCGACGAACACCGACGCCTGGGCGCTTCTCGAGCGGTCCATTCGTCAGGTGTACAGTGACGCCGTCGTCGTCCCCTATCTCGTGCTCGGGGGAACGGACTCCCGCTATTTTCGCGACCTCACCCCCAACGTGTACCGGTTCGCGGGGTTCCGCCTCGAGGCCGAGGACCTGTCCCGATTTCACGGGACGAACGAACGGATCGCAATCGCGAGCTACCTCGAAGGGATTCGGTTCCTTGCGCAACTGCTCCGCAACGCGGCCGGGTGATGCCAGATCGTGAGGCGCTCCTGTCGCATGGAGCCGGTGTCGATGTGCACGAATCCGGCGCGATGCGCATCACTGCTTTAAGTTGATCGGGGATTTCCGGGAACGATCTCGGTGACGGGGCCACGGAAAGTGGGAACTGCCGAATGACCCGAATGACGCGAAGAGCGCACGGCGCCGTAGCAGGCTCCACGCGCGGACACAGTTCCGACAGCTTCTTTGGTTAACACGTCGCGGAGGCAGACTCGCGCGCGCGATCATTCGCGCCATTCGAGTCATTCGGCAGTTCCGGCCGTCCGTGGCCGCTTGGGGACCGGTGCCAGGCGTCAGGCAATCCCGAAACTCCCCGAAGAGCCTGTTTTATGAGTGGCCGCACTCACGCTTTGGCGCTGGCGCTCGTGCTCGCCGCGGTGCCGGCCCCAGCGCAGCAGCCGGCCATGCCGGCACAGTCGCGAACGATCCTCGCCATCGGCGCCCACGCCGGCGACATGGAGCTCACCGCGGGCGCCGTGCTGCTCAAGCAACGGCAGCTGGGCGACCGGATCGTGCTCCTCCACCTCAGCCTTGGCGAGCGCGGGAATCCGAAGCTCGAGGCGGCAGCCTACGCCCGCCAGAAGCGCACGGAAGCGGAAGCGGCCGCGCGCGTCCTCGGCGCCGACGTGCTCTTTGGACCGTTTCGAGATGGGGAAGTGCCGAACAACGATGACGCGAGGCGGCACGTGGCGGACGTCATCCGCCAGGTGCGCCCAACGCTCGTCATCACCCATTGGCGCGAGAGCATTCACCGCGATCATGCCGCCACGCACGCCATCGTCGTCGACGCGGTGCTCCTCGCGGCGATCGACGCCGGGAAAGCGGGCGAGCCGCCCCACCGCGGCACGCGAGTGTGGTACGCCGAGAACTGGGAGGACGCCGACGAGTTTACGCCGTACCTGTACGTCGACGTCGGCGATCAGATGGCAAAGTGGCGCGAGCTCGTGGCGAGCTACGAGTTCGTGCGTGGTGGTATCTCGTCGTTCGCGTATCTGGACTATTACACGTCGCTCGCGACGGTTCGCGGCGCCGAGGCGCGGCGTCGTCAGGCGGTCGCGTTCGACATCGACCCGCTCGGGAAGAAGCGCGTGCTCGACTCCGTCCCCTGACCGCCCATGTACGCGCTCATCCTCAAACGCTTCGAGACCCCCGATGAGGTGCGCCACTTCGAGAAAGGCCGCTTCGAGGTGGTGACACTGGGTGGCATGACGATCGGCCGTGCGACGTACGAGCCGGGATGGCGGTGGTCGCTGCACGTGGGCCCCACCGTTGGCGCCGAGCGCTGCACGGTGGAGCACGTCGGGCTGGTGCTCTCGGGCCACGCGACGGTGGAGTTCGCCGACGGCAAGGTGCACGACCTCCTGCCGGGAATGTTGTTCCACGTTCCGTCGGATCCGCACGACAGCTGGGTCGTGGGCGACGAGCTCTATGTGTCCTTGCACTTCCTCGGCGCGGGAAGATACGGGAAGAGCTAGTGAACTGCGTCTGAATTGGTGAGTGCAGTGGCAGTAACGGCGACGGCAACCGCGACGACAATTTTACCGCAGAGGACGCGGAGAACGCAGAGGACTGCACCCGCTGGGAGTCGTCGTCAAAAGCCGCTGTGGTTGACGGTTCTCTGCGTCCTCTGCGTTCTCTGCGGTAAAATTGCCGTTGCCGTGCTGTTTTTGCCGTCGAAGAATCCGTGTTCATACGAGGTTGCCGTTCGCACGTCGCCGCGGCTCTGGGGACCCCCTGCACTCAGGACCTCAGACGCAGTTCACTGGGTGCCGTGCGGCGAGGCCTTGCCGTAAGCACCTATTCCGTGGCACGACCCCGGACGGTACCGTTAGGTATGCCGGCCTGGGTTCCACGCCTGACGGCCCTCGTGGCGCTCGCGGTCCCCTCCACGGCGCTCTCGGCGCAAGAGACGTCGAACGCGATCGTCGGCGTCGTCGTCGCGCGGGAGACCGGAGAGCGACTGGCGCACAGCGTCATCGCCGTCCCATCGCTCGGGCTCCGTCGCTTTGCCGACGACAGCGGCGCGTTCGTGCTGCGCAACCTCCCCGCGGGCTCGTTCGTGGTTCACGCCCGCCGGCTGGGGTTTGCTCCGAGGGACCTGATGCTCACCGTGCAGCCGGGAGCACACGATTCCCTGCGGATCGAGCTCACGCGCGTCGCGGTGAAGCTCGCGGCAGTACAGGTGCTCGCCGATCCGCCGTGCACGACCCCCGGCCTGAGCGCGGTGAAGGACTCGGTTCTCAAAACGCTCCTTACACAGTTGCGGATGAACGGCGAGCAATACCGGCTACTCGCCGAACGATACCCGTTCGTCTACTCGCAGGAGCGGATCGTCAGCAGCGAGCTGAAGAGCGGCGAAACGCGCATCGAGCGCATCGACACACTGGTCGTCGCGAGCAAGCCGTCCTGGCGTTATCAGCCCGGTCGCATCCTGACTCGACTCGGTGGACGGCGGCGTGGCGACCTGTTCTTCAACATTCCGACACTTCCGGATTTCGCCGACCCGCTCTTTCTCGACAATCATTGCTTCGCCGATGGTGCGCTGGACCGGGTCGATGGCGCCGAGCTCATCCGAATCGACATCGTCGCCTCGGCGCGCATCAAGACCCCTGACGTGAACGGATCGATCTTTCTCGACCCGCACACCTTTCAGATTCGGCGGTCGGTGCTCCGCCTGTCGCGGGACCCGAAGGTGCGCGGGCTGATGGAGGTGGAAGTCACGACCGTCTTCCAGGAAGCGCTGGAATCGATCCCGATCGTGTCACAGGTGCTGGGGGTTCAACGGTTCGACCCGCGTGGCCGACCGAGCGCCGTCATCGCCGGATACGAGCACCACCGGTTGGTCGGCTTTCAGTTCGTGGGCACGCGTCCTGGCGAGGACCGGTGAATCCCAGGAGCTATCGCCACGTCGTCGGATCGAACACCGAGTCCTCCACCGGCATTCCCGTCCTGATTTCCGTGTATTCCTCGAGGAAATCGCGGGCGCCGTCGATGAGGAACTCCACCTCGGGGGCGAGCCAGGCGTCGCCCACCTGATAGTATCGGTTGAAGCGGATCTCGGCGGTCTTCGTGGTGTCGCGCCGCGAGGGCTCAATCATTCGCACGAAGACCAGCCGATCGCGATCGATCCAGAACTGGCGGCTGCGCAGATCGCCCGGCGCGGCGCCGACGACGTACGCGGGACGCCCCTGCCAGGTCGACTCGTGCATCCGCGAGAGATCGAACCCCACCTCGCGGAGGGCCGCGATCGAGCGCTCGACGGGAATGAAGTACACGTCGAAGCCGAGCAGGAGCAGTGGATGCGGAGCGCGTGCCTGCCTTACGAGACGGCCGCTGTTGAAGACGTACACCGTGTCGTTACGGTAGATGTTGCCGTTGCCGTTCGTGCGCGGCTCGACGTCGATGCGCAGCTTGCCGGGGAAGCTGAGGGCCTCCGTCCAGGTCGACGTGTCCGTGCGCCCATCGGCGAGATAGCGGGTGTTCTTCTGCACGAACGCGAGCGTCGGGTACCATTTCCCCGCATACCGGTCGTGCATGGCGGTCACGAGCTGCTCGGCGGTGGTGATCTGCGGGGCCGAGGGGGCGGGGGTCGGCGTGGGCTGGGGGGCGCACGCCGCGACCGCGATCGCGAATAGAAGGAAAGGGCGCATGCGAAGTGCTATTGGGGGAACTTCCGGAGACGTCAGGGAAATGATCAATCGCCACCGAGCGGCCCGTACTGGAATACGACCCACGGCGTCGGCCGAAGCTCCGGCGGCTCCGTCCCCTCGAGGAAGTACTCGACGTAGCGCTGCTCCGGCGGCGTGAAGGCATCCGCCAGCAGGCCGGTCGCCCGATCCATCTCGGCTTCCACGAGGCCCGCGGGGGGCGCCCACGTGCCGACCGCCCGGCCCTCGTAGTACTTCGCGATCATCTGCCCGAAGATCGGCGCGGCGTACGTGCCGCCCCCCGCACCGCGCGCGATCGGGCGAGGACGATCGAAGCCGAGCCACACTCCGGCGACGAGCTCCGGCGTCATCCCGACGAACCAGACATCGGTGTTGTCGTTCGTCGTCCCCGTCTTTCCCGCCACCGGCACGCGCGGGTCGACCAGTCGCCGCACCCACGAGCCGGTACCGCGCTCCACTGCCTCGCGCATCATGTCGCGCACGATGAACGCGACCCGCGGGTCGATCGCCAACGACGGCGGTTTCGGCTCCGGCGTCCAGACGGTGCGCCCGGTGCGGTCCTCGATGCGCGTGATGAAGCGCGGCTCGACGGCGACGCCTAACGTCGCGAACGCGGAGTAGGCCGCGACGAGCTCGATCGGGCGGAGCGACGACGCGCCGATCGCCGATGACGGTACCGGCACCACCGGCGATTCGATCCCCATCCGGCGCGCGAACGACGCGACCGAGTCCATGCCCACGAGCTGGCCGAGCTGCACCGCGACCGGGTTGCGCGAGCGCACGAGCGCCTCACGCACGGTAATCGGGCCGAGGAACTCGTCGTCGGCGTTCCCGGGCTCGTACATGGTGCCGTCGGGAAGCGGGATCGCCAGCGCCGTATCGGGCACGATCGCGTTCGCGGGGATACTGTCGGTCACCGCCGCCGCGTACACGATCGGCTTGAAGGCCGATCCCGGTTGCCGCACGCCGTTGACGGCGCGATTGAAGGGAGATTCCGCGTAGTCACGTCCGCCGACGAGCGCGCGCACCTCTCCCGTGAGCGCGTCCAGCGACACGACCATTCCCTGCAGGTAGTCGGTCTGCCCTCGCGTGCGCTTCGCATACGTCGGTTGACCGTAGGCCGGCAGGCTCTCGACGCGTCGCGTGCCCTCGGTGAGCGCATCGACGGCCGCGGTCTGGAGCGCGGCATCGAGCGTCGTGACAATGCGATAGCCGCCGTTCATCACCGGGATGCCGGCGCGCTCGGCCTGCGTGCGCACGACATCGACGAAGTACGGCGAGGGCGCCGACATTCCCATGGTCGGCGCGACGACGAGCGGGCGCTGCTTCGCGGCGTCCGCCTGGGCGCGGGTGATGAAACCGTTGGCGGCCATTCGCCCGAGCACCTCGTTCCGGCGGCTTCTCGCCCGGTCGGGGTGCCGGATGGGATCGTAGATCGCCGGTCCCTTGGGGAGCGCGGCGAGCGTGGCGGCCTCTTCCAGCGTCAGGCGCGAGGCGTTCTTTCCGAAATAGTGACGCGCGGCGGCCTCGATGCCGTACCAACCGTGCCCGAACGAGATCTGGTTGAGATAGGCTTCCAGGATCTCGTCTTTCGTGTACCGCTTCTCCATCTCGATCGCGGCGCGCTGCTCGCGCACCTTCCGGCTGAGCGACCGGTCGCGCCGGTCGATCTCCTCGGGGTGCATGTTGCCGACGAGCTGCTGTGTGATCGTGCTCGCTCCACGCGGCGACCCGGTCACCGCATCCTTGATCGCGCCGGCGATGCCGATCACGTCGACGCCGCCGTGCTCGTAGAAACGATGGTCCTCGATCGCGACGAACGCCTGAGGCACGTATTTGGGCAGCGACTTGATCGGGACCGAGGTGCGCCATTCCTTTCCGATCTCACCGATCAGCGATCCATCGCGCGCCACCACGAGCGATGACTGCGGCGGCTGGATGAGCCGCCATGGCTCCACGCTCTCGGTTTCCTGCGCGAGGAGCGAAGGCGCCGAGAGCGCGAGGAGCGCCGCGAGAGAGAGCCGGAGACGAGCGATCACGATGAGCGGGACATGGATCTGGAAAAATACCCCGAAGGGACCCGAATGGTATCAGCGCGCTGGACCGGCGCCTTGTGACGGTGGACACGCGTGGTGAGGATTGAGTGATGAGTATCCCGACGCGTCACGGAATCAGCGCCGCAACCGCCGCAGTCATCGGTGCTTGTGCGGTGAATCTCGCCCTGGCGCAGGCGCCGCTTTCGTCAGCCCCCTGCCGGGTGGCGGGACTGGAGGAGCAGGTGCGGTGCGCGACCGTCGAGGTGCCGGAGAACCGAGTGACCAGCAGCGGGCGCACGATCGCCCTTCGCGTCGTCATTCTCCCTGCCCGCGGCCAGGGGAGCGGGCCGCGTCAGGCGCTCTTCTACCTCGTTGGCGGGCCGGGGCTTCCGGCCACGACACTCGCCGACCTGATCGCGGCGTCGCATTCAGCGACGCGAGCGACGCACGACATCGTCCTGGTGGATCAGCGGGGCACGGGCGGATCGAATGCTCTCCGTTGCGGGCTGTACGGGAGCGCCGGCGACATCGCGACGTACCTGGGGGACCAGTTCCCCGTGGATTCCGTGCGCGCGTGCGCCACGCGTCTCGGGCGCGCCGCCGACCTCGCGCAATACACGACGTCGAACGCGGTCGCGGACCTCGAGGAGGTGCGCGCACGGCTCGGCGTCGCCCGCATCGACATCGACGCCAGCGCGTACGGCACCCGCGTCGCGCTCGAGTTCGTGCGACGCCACGCCGACCGCGTGCGCTCGGTCGTGTTGCAGGGAGCGGTCCCCGACGAGGTCTCTCTGGCGCGGACCGCCGCGCGTGACGCCCAGCGCGCGCTGGATCGCGTTCTGGCCGACTGCGCCGCCGACCCGTTCTGCCGCACGTCCTTCCCCGCCCTGCGACGCGAGCTGAACGAGCTGCTCTCACGCCTCGATCGCGGACCCCTGTCGGTTCGCGTTGCGCATCCTCGGTCGGGGGATAGTGTCACGGTGGCGCTCACCCGCGGTGTGTTCGCCGATCGGCTGCGCGTCATGCTCTACTCGACGCGCCTCTCGCGGCGGATTCCGATCGTCATCCACCGGGCGTACGAGCGCGACTGGACGCCCTTCGTCGCGCTCGCGTACGAGTTGAGCCGGGTGGTGTTCGACCAGATCGACGCCGGCGCCCATCTCAGCGCGATGTGCGCCGACGACCTCACGGCCACCGACGACGTCCAAGGCACCTTCCTCGGCGACTACCGAGCGCGGATGTACTGGCAGGCGTGCGCCGCGTGGCCGCGTGCGGCGCGACCGCCGGCGCAGACCGCGGTCCCCGTGCCGACTCCAGCCCTGCTCGTGGTCGGCGCGCTCGATCCGGTGACTCCACCCCGGTTCACCGAAGCCGTCGCCCGCACCATGCCTAACGCGACCGTGCTGACCGTCCCCGGCATGGCGCACGCGGGGGCGGACGGGTGTGTGGAGCGGATTGTCGCCGCTTTCATCGCTCGTGGGTCGATGGAGGGGGTGGAAACGGCGTGCGCGACGAAGACTCAGACGCCACCGTTCGTGACGAGGTAGAATCCGAAGACGTCAGGGGTCAGACGTCAGGAATCAGGCGTCAGAGAAACGATCAGTCATCGCGGGCGGTCTCTGACACCTGAAACCTGACGTCTGACCCCTGACGTCTTCGGGTGTTGCTCCCAAAACCCTGGCCCCCCAGGTACGTCGGGCCCATCTTTAGAGTGATGCCCCCCGTCGTCCACCTCGCCGTCGCGCAGATGAAGCCCGCCAAGGGCGACTACGCCGCGAACCTCACGCGACTCGGCGAAGTCTTCGCGCAGGTCGACGGCATGCGGCCACGGCCGCAGGTGCTGCACCTCCCCGAGACGGCGCTCACCGGCTACTTCGTCGAAGGCGGGGTGCGCGACCTGGCGGTGACGGCGGGAACGCTCGCGCGCGACCTTCACGAGACGTGGCGCGGGGCGACGAACGGCCTGTCGAGTCTCGACGTCGTCGTCGGATTCTACGAGATCTTCCAGAACACGCTCTTCAACAGCGCGATGTACATCACGCTCGGTCCCGAGGGGCCGAACGTCGTGCACGTGCATCGCAAGGTATTCCTGCCGACGTACGGGCTGTTCGATGAGGAGCGATTCGTCGAGCGCGGCCACGAGTTCCACGCGTTCGACACCTCGTGGGGACGCGCGGCGATGCTCGTGTGCGAGGATGCCTGGCACTCGTTGTCGGGAACGCTCGCCGCCCTCGACGGCGCGCAAGCGATCTTCGTGTCGAGCGCCGCCCCGGCCCGAGGCGCATGGCCCCGAGACGACGCCATCCCCGGACCGGCGAGCGTCGCGCGGTGGGAGCGACTCATTCGCGACATCGCCGAAGAGCACGGCATCTTCGTGTCGTTCGCGAATCTCGCCGGAAGCGAAGGGGGCAAGATCTTCTCCGGAGCCTCACTCATCGCCGGCCCGAAGGGGGACGTCCGCATCCGCGCGCCGCTGTGGGACGAGGCGCTCGTCGTCCTGCCGCTCGACCTCGCCGATCTCACCCGCGCGCGCGCCGACATGCCGCTGCTCGCTGACCTGCGCACGGCGATGCCGCATCTCATGGAGAGTCTCACGGCGGCGGAGCCTCGTGAGGCGCCCGCGCTGGCGTTCGACCCGCCCAGTGAAAATGGCGACCACGCGCTGGTGCACCCGGATGTCGAGCCCCCCGCTCGCGGGCCGCTGCGGATCGTTCGGGTGGCCCCGCTCGAGGGCGGCGGGGGACCGCCCCCGCTCGACATCGACGGAGCACTCACCGAGAAGTGGCTGGTGCACTTCATCCAGGAGGAGGTGCACCGTCGCGGCTTCTCGAAGGGAATCATCGGCCTGTCGGGAGGCGTCGATTCCGCCGTCACCGCCTACCTCGCGGCCCGCGCGCTCGGCCCCGAGAACGTAATCGGGGTGCGTCTTCCTTACCGGACCTCCAGCACCGAGAGCCTCGAGCACGCCCAGCTCGTGATCGATGCGCTCGGCATCGTCGGGCGGACGATCGACATCTCGCCGGCGGTGGACGGCTATCTGAGCGCCGAGTCCGACGCATCGCCGGCGCGGCGCGGGAACGTCATGGCGCGGGTGCGCATGATCGCGCTGTTCGACCTGTCATCGAAGCACGAGGCGATCCCGTTAGGTACCGGCAACAAGACCGAGCGCCTGTTCGGCTACTTCACCTGGCACGCCGACGACTCGCCCCCGGTGAATCCGCTCGGCGATCTCTTCAAGACGCAGGTGTGGCAGCTGGCGCGCCACCTCGGCGTGCCGAAGGAGATCGTCGACAAGCCGGCGACCGCGGACCTCATCCATGGCCAAACCGATGAGGGCGACCTGGGGATCAGCTACGCGAAGGCCGACCAGATCCTCCAGTGGCTGCTGAGCGGGTACGCGCCCGCGGAGCTGATCGCGCGCGGCTTCGACGAGGCGGAGGTGGAGGTCGTCAGGCAACGCCTCGAGGGAACCCACTGGAAGCGCCGCCTCCCGACGGTGGCGATGGTGAGCCCGAATGCCATCGGGGAGAGCTATTTGAGGCCGGTGGACTACTAGGAGCAGGTGCTCAGGGTGCTCGAGGTGCTCGAGGTGCTCGAGGTGCTCGAGGTGCTCGAGGGAAAGGCAGTCTCCCTGAGCACCCTGAGCACCCTGAGCACCCCTGAGCACCTACGCAGCTAACGCAA
>JAICNG010000047.1 GCA_025931335.1 Gemmatimonadaceae bacterium
ACGTGTGGACGATCGAGGGGATCGAGGTGTACGGGGAGTTTGGCGCGCCCCCGGAGTTCTCAAACGTGCGGGCCGACCGGTGCGGCGTGATTGCGATCTGGTCCCGGCCGTTCCGGCCGCGAGCACGTGCCGCCGAGCCTCAGCCGCGGGCGTCCCTCATCACGGCGCAGGTCCAGCCGATGTCAAATCCCGCTACCCCTCATTCCAGAGGGCGCAAACTCGCTCGGGTCTGGAGCACGATCGCCCCGCCGTTGAAGCTCGGTCCGAAGCGGATGGACGCGTCCGGCGCGCTGAGCACGTGAATGGCGAGCAGGTCGCGCGCCGGGATCATCCGGAGCGATTCCAGGTCGGCGACCGGGTGCCCGTCGATGATCACCCGAAGCGAACGGTGGGACTGGGCGCTGCCGCTGATCCACCCCTCGCCAAGCTGACGCGCCTGGATCCCGCGGTACCCCGGCACGAGCGCCCGGATGGCGTCGAGCGCCGACTGCGAACCCGACCGCTGGATGCGCCGAGCGTCGATGACGCGACTCGTCGGGGTGAGCGGCGGGACCGCACTGGGGTAGAGCGGCTCACCCACCGAGCTGGAGGTGGCGGGGGCGCACGCGGCGGCCCCGATGGTGGCAAGAGCACTCACGCACAGCGCGCGATGGATTCGGGCGAGCATGAAAGCCTCCTGAAGGAGTGGCCGTGCGCATCGGCGATGCGCACGTTCCTTCATGCGACACCCTAACGAGCCATCACGGCCCGCCTCGGAGCGAACGCTTACACGATCCCGCCAGGCGAAGAACACTCTCGTGGCGGCGTGCGGGAATCATGACCGTTTGCTGACGACACCGCCGTACGTGCGGTTCGTCCCATCCCGAAGTGATACCCTTCGCCAACGATGTCTTGACAGTCTGATGACCGCATCCCAAGCTATGGGCGTTCCACCACGCCCAAATGCGACTCGCCACTCGCGCTCCAGCCCGCCCTAGCGCGCATGAACGCATCGCGACCTGTCTCAGTCGAGTTCCCCGCGCGAGCCGTGAGGCGCGCTCCACCCCGTAGAGGCAAGGAGGAATTCATGCACCCTAATCCTCTTCGACGTTTCACCGCCACGTTCGGTGTCACATTGCTCGCGACACTGTCGTGGTCTTTGTCCTTGCGGGCCCAGGCAACCGGCTCGGTGGAAGGCACGATTACGGAGGCGGCGACCAGGCTCCCGCTCTCCAATGTCCGGGTCGAGGTCGTCGGCACCGCACTACTCAGAACCACCGGCCAGGACGGCCGCTACGTCATCCGCGGTGTGCCGGTAGGGACCCACGTCGTGCGCGCGTCCCTCATCGGATACGCACGCGCCGAGACGCCCGTCACGGTGGGGTCGGGCGAAGCGGGCACCGTCAACTTCGGGCTGAGTCGTGTGGCGATCACCCTCCAGGGCATCGTCGTTACGGGCACGGCGGGCTCCCAGGAAAAGGTCACGCTCGGCAATTCCGTCGGAAAGATCGACACCGAGGACCTCAAGAACGCTCCCATCTCCAACGTGACCGAGCTGCTAAACGCGCGGACACCCGGCTTAACGCTAATGTCGAACAGCGGACAGGCGGGCTCGTCCTCCAACATCCGCATTCGCGGCGCGGGCTCGCTCGCCGGCGGGTACTCGCCGGTGTTTTACGTGGATGGCATCAGAATCGAGAGCGGCCTGGTCGAGGGTGCGAGCACGTATCAAGGAGGAACCGCGCTCGATTTTCTCAACCCGGATGACATCGAGAGCGTCGAAGTCATCAAAGGACCGGCCGCAGCCACTCTGTACGGCGCCGATGCGGCGAACGGCGTGATCCAGATCATCACCAAGAAAGGGAGCCGCGGTGCGGAGTCGGCGCAGTGGACGGCGAGCATCGAGGTCGGGGAGAACGAATGGACGCGCGAGGTGGGAGCCAACACGACGTACTGGAGGTGCTCCGTCGCGCAGCAGAGCTCAAACAATTTCCCGGGGTGTCAGGTGGCCGCTGGAAACCGGCCGGCAGACGCCGTGCAGTGGTGGGGAAGGGATTCCAGAGGCAATGCGAAGTTGTTTACGGGCATTCCCGCGGAGGACATCCTGGATGTCGGCGACGGAACGTTGGTGCTCAAGGACGACCCCTTGTTCCGCCACCCGGCCGCTCTGCGAACCGGCACCACGCAGGACTTCGATCTGTCGGTCCGAGGCGGAACTGGGACGATGGGCTACTTCCTGTCGTTCAATCGCAACGAAGAAAACGGTGTGTTCTTCAACAACTTCGCGCGGCGCATGGGTGGCCGGGCGAACTTCGACGTGCAGCTTTCGCCGACCGTGGACGTCGCGGCACAGTTCGGCTACACCCGCACCCATCTGCAGCAGCCGCTCAACAACAACGCCTCGAACAGTATCAATCGAAATGCGATGCGCGGCCAGGCGCGAGGACCGACCGGCCCTTGGGAACCCGGGTACCGCGGCTTCAACCCCTGGGTCTCCAACGAGTTCGACCGCCAGAACCGCTTGGAGCGAATGACCGTCGGACTCACCGGAAATTGGGTCCCGCTCAAGTGGTTTCGGAATCGACTCACGTTAGGCCTCGACCGACAGAGCTATCGCGAGACCGAGTTCTTCCGCCTGGACACGACGGGCCGGGCTCCGTGGGGCTCGACCGCGGCAAGCGGGTCGATCAACCACGAGATCCCGGTCATTCACCGGTGGACCGCTGACTATTCAGGCTCTGTGGACTGGCAGGTGAACGACAACCTGGGCAGCGTGTTCTCCGCGGGCGCACAACTCAATGCCCGGCAGTATCGCGGTTTCTTTGCCATCGGCGAGGGGCTGGTCGCCAACAACCTGAACCTGATCTCGGTGGCCGCGTCCCGAACATCCGATGAGGATCTTTCGGAGCAGACCTCGCTTGGGCTGTACGTGCAGGAACAGCTGGGCTGGCGCAACCGGCTGTATCTGACGGGCGCGGTCCGCATCGACGACAACTCCGCGTTCGGACAGGACTTCTCCCTCGAGGTCTATCCAAAAGCGTCGGTCTCCTGGCTGATTTCCGAGGAGGACTTCTTCAAGTTCGCCTTCGCCGACCAGGTCAAACTCCGCCTGGCCTTCGGCAAAGCCGGAAACGCTCCCGAGCCCTTCACCGCCGAACGGACCTACTCCGGGGGCCAAGGAGTGCGTGGCGATGCACTCATCAGCACCGTCGGGACGGAATCGTTCGGCAATCCCGATCTCCGGGCCGAGACGGGCGTGGAATGGGAAGGCGGATTCGACGCCTCGCTCCTCGACGGGCGCGGGGGCATCGAGTTCACGTATTACCTCAAGCGTACGAAGGATGCCTTGATCAGCGTGCCGGACCCGGGGTCGACGGGGTTCAGCGGCACGCACCTCGTGAACATCGGCGAGATCTCGAATCGCGGCATCGAGCTGCTGCTCACCGGTACCCCGATCATCAGTCCGCGGTTCACCTGGGACGCGAGCCTGGCGTTGTCGACGAACAAGAACGAGCTCGTGTCGTTCAATGGCGCGCGGACTGAGGTCATCCTGGGTGCCTTTGCCGACGTGCAGCGGCATCGAGAAGGCTTCCCGCTCGGGGGTTTCTGGGCGGTGGACGTCGAACGCGACGCGAACGGTGAGCCGGTGCTCCGCGATGGCAGCGGCAACATCGTGACCGATCCCGCGGTCGGAAACCCGACGGTACTGGATAACTGCCGGTGGGCTCCGAACGACCCCAGCTGGAACCGTGAAGCCGAATGCGATGACATTTACCTCGGGCCGTCGCGCCCAACGCGAGAGGCCGCGTTGACGAACACGTTCACCCTGTTCGGCAATCTGCGGGTCTTCACACAGTTCGACTATCGGGGCGGTCACTACCAGTGGTGCGCGATCTGCTCGATCAACAGCCGACTCGACCTGAACACGTGGGATGTAGCGACGGGCGGAACAGCGCTGAATCCCAACGTGTCCGCCGCCGACGTCGAGGTTCTCCGCTCGCTGCAGACGTTGAGCCACATCACGAAGGCCGACTTCGTGAAGTTCCGCGAGTTGTCCCTGACGTACACGATCCCGTCCCGATGGACGCGATTCGGCCCGATCGACGGTCAGTGGGCCGTGACCGTCGCCGGTCGCAACCTGAAGGTCTGGACGAAGTACAAAGGCCGCGGCGATCCTGAGGTGCAATTCGACCCGAACGACGCGTTTACGATGCTCGACTACGCGTCCACGCCCCAAACTCGCCGCTTGACGGCATCGCTGCGAGTGAACTTCTAGAGGAGAGCGCACATGAGACGGAAACACAGAGCCTGGCTGGGGGTGTGTGCCGGCGGCGTCATGCTCGCGCTCGCACCTGCGTGCAACCTCGATGAGCTTCTCGAAGTGGAGAATCCCGAGGAGATTCCGGTGGATCGCCTGAACGATCCGAGCCTCCTCCAGGTGCAGCTGAATGGCGTGAAGGACGCCTTCGAAAACGCATACACCGAGCCAGTGATAGAGTGGAGCAACTTTCTCACCGACGAGGTCATCACGGGACTCAACTGGGAGGACTACGCACGCGTCAACCAGCGCCTCGCCAGCTATCTCGAGGGGCCTACGGCCCAGATCTTCGAGGAGCTGAGCCGTTCGCTGCGCATGGGCCACGACCTCTCGGAGCGGATACGCGGCTGGGCGACCGCCGATCCGGGGACGGATTTCGACGCCGCGCTGGCGACAGCGCTGGCATTCGCCGGATACAGCGCCGTTGTCCTCGCGGAGAACATGTGTCAGGCGGTGATCTCGCCAGAGCCCGACAATCCGAGTGCCACTGTGCTCTCCCAAGCCCAGACGTTCGAGGCTTCGCTGCCATACCTCACGGAGGCGCTGACCGTGGCGGAGGCGGCTGGCGAAGACGACGTGGCGGATCTCGCCCGAACGGGGCTCGCGCGGGCGTATCTCGGCTTGGGCCGCTGGACGGACGCCGCGAGCCACGCGAGCCAAGTCAGCCCGGGGTTCGAGCAGTGGATGGAGTTCGTGGACATTGACGGCGGAAGGAACACACTCGAGAACACCAGCCACGGAGGTAACTTCACCCACGGGATCCACCCGTGGTTTACGGGGGCGCATCCCAGCTTTGACGGGACGGGATTCGTGTTCACGAACGACAACGTCATCGCACCCCAGACGGATCCACGAATTCAACACCATCCGACCGACCGGACGGGCCATAATGCGCTCACCCGGCTGTACAAGCTCTACCAGGGCCTTCGATACAGCGATTATTCAGGGCAGACGATCGCGGATTCATCCGCTGCCTGCCCGACATGCACGGGAACCCATCCGGACAGCATGCCCTTGATCGCCGAATTCGATACGGACATCCTGCTGGCGGATTACGTGGAGGCGCAGCACCACTACCACGAAGCGCTGGCGATGGACGACATTGCCGCGAACCAGGCGGCGGTGCTGGCGTTCGTCAACGCGCGTCGCGCCGTCGGCAATCAGCCGCCGGTGGCGCTGAGCGGTCCGGCGTTGATCACCGAGCTCAGAAAACAGCGCGCGCGGGACTTGTTCATGGGGGGCTTCCGCTTGCCGGACCTGCGGAGGTGGACGCGGTTCGACGCCGGCAACGGTCCGTTCGCCGACGGCTCGTATTTCCCCACCGGGACCCATCCCAATGCACAGTGGGGCGAATACGGACCGTGGACCTGTTTCCCCATTCCGCTGTCGGAGTACGAGGGGAATCCGAATCTGCCGAGGCCGGCCAACCCAAACGTGCCGCCCGATATCTAGGGCGGGACAGGGCTGTGGATCCGAACAGGAGGGCATTGTTGTAGGTCGCCGGGCCTCGAAGTTGCGGACGTGGGGGGCTGCGGGCCGCGGAAGCACGGAGGAGCCGATGTTCAAGATTGGCTTCGCTTGCGTAATGTTGCCGTTCGCGCTGGCCGGCATTGAGCCGGCCAGCGCCCAGCACATCCGCGGCCGCGTGCTGGATCTCGAGTCCAGGGAGCCTGTCGCCGCCGCGTTGGTGACCCTGATCGCGGCAACCGGCGCTCCGGTCGCTGCCGTCTCGACTGATGAGAGTGGTCACTGGCAGCTGGCCGTCACCCGCCCAGGGATATACCGGGCTTCGGCGCGACGCGTCGGCTATCACCCCTGGAGTTCGGGTCCGCTCGAGGTGAAGCAGGACGATGAGGTCACCCTCACCTTTCGCCTCCGCCGCGCCGCGGTCACCCTCGATCCAGTCGAAGTGTCGGCGCAGGCGATGCGACAATACTTGGACCGGGCGGGGTTCTACGAGCGGCAGCGGGCCGACTTCGGGCACTACATCACGCCGGAAGCGATCGAGAAGCGGCGGGCGGCGCGAATCACCGATCTCCTATTGAGCGTTCCGGGAGTCAACCTGGTGAGGATGGCCACCGGGAGCGTCGGTCCGCTGTACGTTCAGTTGCGAGGCAGCAACCTCTCCCATGGCGGCGTGTGCAGACCACGCGTCTTCGTCGACGGCGTTCTGTTCGCGCGGGGCGATTCGCGCCCGGCGCGTCCGCAGGGCGACGCGGGTGTGGAGCGGCGGGTGGCGGAACAGCTCCGGCAGCTGGATCAAGGGCTGAGCCTCGATGACATTGGCCATCCCTCAACGATCGCCGCGATCGAAGTGTACCGCAGCGCCACCCAGGTGCCTGTGCAGTTCGGCGGGACCAGCGTCGGAACGCTCTGTGGCGCAATCGTCATCTGGACGAGAACGGGAACGCGCCGGACTTCCCGATAGCGAGTCGGCACTCACAGCGATCGCAGGAAGATCAACACGTACTCCTGTCGCGCCCACGACAGCCGGGCGAAGGCATCACGCGCCCGCAGTGCCTCCCCGCCGTGGGTCAGGATCGCCTCCCTGAGATCGGCAGTCCGCCCATCGTGCAATAGCCGATCCCGATGACGCAGACCCATTAGCATCGCCGTCCGTAGCTCCGTCGGCGTCGCCGTGCTTGCGCACACGTTCGCCAGCGCCGGGCCTAGGTCGTGGAGCAACAGGTCGGAATAGAGCGTCACCGTCTTTCGGCTGAGCGCGCCTACGTCGCTCCGGCCGGTGCGCATCGATGGTGTGTGACACGCCGCGCATCGGAGCCCATCGAACAGTCGGCGGCCGGCCTCCATCGTGTCGCGATGCGCCGGGGAACGCGGCCGCGCCGGGGCCGGCGCATTGAGGAATCGAACGAAGGTCGTCAGCAAGTCCACGGTTTCCTGCCCGACCTCAGGATCGCGCGCAGGGTCCACGTGCAAAGGTGCCGCGATCCCGGGGATCGGCTCCTCGTTAGGTCTGGTCGGGGTCGTCAATCCCATCTCCAGGCGGAGCGCGCTTTCGACGAACTCCCGGATGGCTGCGAACTCCGCCTTGCGGCCGAATCGAGCGAGGCGACCCCCGACCGTCCGACCCACCCGTCCCGAGATGCCGTCGCCGTCAGCGTCGCCGGAGTCTGCCCTACCCAAGATCGCTTCCTCGGGTATTGCCTCGATCAACCCCAGTCCGAAGAGAAACGGTGGAGTGAATCGGCCAATCTCGCTGGCGCTCGCGGGCATCGGCTGTCGGTCGATGCTGTGGGATCGGAGCTGCGGCGTCGCCTGGGTTCTAACGTTCTCGCCGCCCTCGTGGACGAGCAGATCGCAGGCGCCCGGGCGCAAAAAGCGTGTTGCCTTGACGACGCGCTCGAACCCGGTGGTCCCGCCGGTCGCCGGCAGGGTGTGACACGCACTACACTGGTTTTCGTTGAACAGGGGGCCCAACCCTTCTTCAGGCGAGTACACCTTTTCGAACAGCTCGCGCCCGGCGTGGAATCGATTCAGCTCGGCGGGTTGTAACCCGTGCACGGGCGTCCCGGGCTCCCCCGATACCGCGTCCTGGCCGGAGCCGCAGGCGAGAAGGCCGCCGAACAGAGTCGCCAGTATCGGCGCCCGCGATCGTCGATGGAAACCACGTTTCACCATCGCAGCATACGACGCGGTTTCTTTGACAGCAAGACAGAGTCATTTCCTTTGCGCGGGAGCACGATCATTGCGCCGTGGAGTGACCCGAATCACCGACGGAGTCATCCATGAATGCGATCCTTTCCCCTCGTCTTGTCGGAGGCTTAGTGGTGGCCATGGTGTGTGCTGGAGGGAGCAGCGCCATGGCACAGATGCCGGAAGTGCCCGTGCTCCAGAACGCCTTCGCGAACCCAGGAATCACCATCGCGATCAACTACGGTCACTCCGACGAATCGCAGGCATACGCTGGCGCCATCGCATGGGCGCCGGCGAGTGCGCGCTTTCAGGTGACCGCGGGTTTCGGAGCCATCGAGCCGGACGGAGGCGACCGCGTGCCGGCGTGGGGCGCGCGCGTGTCGGTCCCGATCACACAGACCATGAAGGCGGGGAAGCTCGGCATCGGCGCATTTGCCGGCGTGGGTGGGGCGTCACAGGACGACGTGTCGCTCCTCCACGTGCCGGCAGGCGCCAGCGTGTCGTGGCGGACGCGACTCGGCGATCGCCGTGGCATTTCGTTCTACGTCGCGCCATTTTATAGCTGGACGCGCGCGAGCCTCGGTGACGGGTCGGAGAACAAGGGACTCCTGCGCGCCTCGTTCGGCGTCGATGTCGCCGTTGTTCCGGCGCTTGGCATTACCGTGGGTTACGAGCTGGGCCAGACCGCCGACGCGGACGAGCCCGGCGCGACCGGTGGCATGTTCGGCGTCGGGATCTCATATGCGCTGCGGCGTGGCCAATAACGCGCCGCGTGGTTCCACCACTACCCCAGGAGAGTGAATGTCGCTCGGCCTCGCTCGCGCGCGCGTGTGGTCACTCGCGTTCGCCTGCACGGTGATCTCGGCCACGTCTGTCGCGGCCCAAGGATGGAACTATCCCTCGTTCCATCATCCCCACATCATGAGCCGGGAGTTCAACTTCGCACTCGCTGACGGAGGCGATGCCGGCACCGCCCTGTTGTTCCAATGGAGGGAAGGATTTGGTATTGGCACCGAGCTGAACCTGGATGTGGGATTCGCCGATCCCGATTTTGGTGACACCCGCTTCATCGTCGGCGGAGGATTCGCCCGTCGCCTCACGTCAGCGACGGCGGACATGCCGCTCGACGTCCTCCTGACGGCCGGCGTCTACGGCGCCTTTGGCGATCCGAATCTGCTTCGCATTCCCGTGGGGCTGACGGTCGGACACCGGTTTCCGCTCGAGGGTGCGATGGCCGTGACGCCCTACGTGCATCCGCGCGTTTCGCTCGACTTCTGCTCCAATTGCTTCGATGGCGGCGACGATACCGGGCTGTCGATCAATTTCGATCTGGGAGTCGATCTCGAGCTGTCACGGCAGCTGTCGCTTCGGTTTTCGGCGCTGTTCGCGGGCGGCGACCTGTTTGGGGACGATGACGGGTTTGGCATCTCGCTCGCCTGGAAGCCGGCAGGGCTCTCGCCACAGTGAGGGAGGTGTTCGCTGAGGGGTAAATGGTGTCGATACGTGAGCATGGAAGACCCGGGGAGCGCGATCGCGCTCCCCGGGTCGTTTCATCCATCCCCGTTAGGCGAGCGCTTTCGCGAGCCTCGGAATCCCATCTTCACCTTTCACCGCGCCGAGCGCGGAACTCACCGCGCTTAGGGCGCCGCTGGCCGAACGTTTCCATACTGTTCAATGACTTCTTCTTGACAACGTGCGAACCATTCCCCATCCTGGGCCCGCCCATCGGACCGCCGCGGTCGGGAGCGCATTTCGCCGAGAGTCCGAACGAGGGCGCGGACCGCGTCACTGCTGGCCACCTGCGTCTCCAGAGGCGAGTTGCGGCCGCGCGTTGCCTCCACGTCGGTCCGCTTGTTGTGCGCCACAAATCAGCCGCACACCACCAACGCACCAGGGAGGAGAGATGCGAAAAAATCTCCGTCGGTTCGTACGCGCGCTGTGGGTCGGGGCGATCTTCCCCGCGGCTGCCGCCGCGCAGGGTGGGACGGTCGCGGGTACGGTCACCGATCGTGCCACCAACCAGCCGATTGCCAGCGCCCAGGTCGTGATCGTCGGTACGACGCTCGGGACCATCACCAATGCCCAGGGCGAGTTCCAGGTCGCATCCGTGCCCGCTGGCGCACGCCAGGTGCGCGTGCTACGGCTCGGGTATCAGGCCGTCACGCAGAGCGTGGCCGTCGCCGCGGGCGTCACGAGCACCGTGAACTTCGCCCTGCAGGCATCGGCGGTCGCCCTGGACGTCGTGACGGTCACGGCGACGGGAGAGGAGCAACGCGCGCGCGAGCGCGGCAACTCGGTGCCGATCATCAACGTGGACGAGTTGGATCTGGCTCCGATCCCGAACCTGTCCGACCTGCTGTCCTCACGGGCGCCCGGTATCGTCGTTCAGAGCGCCGGTGGCACAACGGGGACGACCTCGCGCATCCGGATCCGCGGCTCCAACAGCGTCTCGCTCTCCAACGATCCGTTGATTCTGATCGACGGCGTACGAGCCGAGAACAGCCCTGGATCGAGCTCGATCGGTGTCGGCGGTCAGGAGCCATCGCGCTTCAACGACATCAACCCCGATGACATCGAGAAGATCGAGATCCTCAAGGGACCGGCTGCCTCAGCGCTGTACGGAACCGCGGCCGCGAACGGCGTCATCCAGATCACGACCAAGAAGGGCATCCCGGGCAAAGCGCGCTGGAACGTGTTCGCGGAGGGCGGCGAGATTCGTGAGATCACGAACTTTCCGGCGAACTTCGTTCGCTTTGGCGTGACGACAAATCGCGTCAACCCCGCGCAGAACGGGCTCGCGACGGTCTGCACCGTCGAGAATGAGCAGCGGGGCCTGTGCACCCCGGATGCGAACGGCCTTCGGTCGTTCAACCCGCTCGAGGATGCAACGGCGACGCCGTTCCGCGATGGATGGCGGTCGACTTTTGGGGTGAACGTGGCGGGCGGAACCGAGAACACCACGTACTACCTCGCGACCGATCTGGAGCGTGAGCAGGGCGTCTACATCGCGAATGGACTGAGACGGATCAATCTGCGGTCGAACGTGCGTAGCCAGGTCCGCGACAACGTCGACGTGACCGCGTCTATCGGCTACCTGGACAGCGAGCTGACCCTTCCGCAGAACGACAACAACCTGTTCGGCTTCATTTCCGGCGGGCTGCTCGGAGAGGCAGAGGACGACCCCGATTCCCGCGGGTACGCAGCTGGATTCCCCCCCAGCCTCTTCACGCAGGCGGTCAACACACAGCAGGATGTGAATCGGCTTACCGGCTCGCTGAACCTGAACTGGCAGATCACGCCGTGGCTGCGAGGCGTCGGCGTCGCCGGGCTCGACTTGACGTCTCGAAACGATCACGAGATCGTCAACCCCAACATCATATTCTCGTTCGGGCTCGATGAAGGGGAGCGGACGAACAACCGGCACGTCTTCGCGTCGTACACCGGCAACGGGGGTCTGACGGCGGAATTCACGCCGTGGCCGAACATCCAGTCGACCACCTCGATTGGGGCGCAGTATTCGGAGGAGACGACGCGTTCGACGGAGGCGTTCGGGGCCATCATCCTTCCGGGCACGGGATCGCTCGAGGGGGCGAGCGCGCGCTTCGCCGTCGATGAGGACAACGTGGAAAACGTCACCGTCGGACTCTACGCGCAGCAACAGCTCGCGTGGAAGGATCGGCTCTTCGTCACCGGCGCCATCCGAGCGGATGACAACAGTGCATTCGGTCAGGATTTCGGCCTCGTGTACTACCCATCCGCCAGTCTTTCCTACGTGATTTCCGACGAGGAATTCTTCCCCGCGACCCGCTGGCTGTCGTCGCTGCGTGTCCGCGGCGCCTACGGAGAATCCGGGCAGCGTCCCTCCTTCCGTGATGCGGTGACGTTCTTCAACCCGGTCGCGGTCACGGTCGGCGGGTCCAGTGTCGCGGCGATCGCGGTCGGCGGCACGGGGAATCCGCTGCTCGAGCCCGAGCGCTCGCGTGAATTCGAGACGGGGTTCGAGGCCGGCTTCCTCGACGGACGGGTCGGAGTGGATTTCACGTGGTACACCCGCAGCACACAGAACACGCTCATCGCGCGTCGCCTCGCACCGTCGTTAGGTGTATCGACCACGCGCTTCGAGAACATCGGCGAGGTGAAGAATCAGGGCTGGGAGCTGCAGCTCAACTCCCGGGTGCTTCAGTTGCGCGACGTGGCCTGGGATCTGTCGATCTCGGCGTCGGGGAACGACAATGAGCTGATCGAGCTCGGTGAAGGCATCGATCCGATCATCTTCGGACTTGGCGGAGACTCCCAGCGCCATCAGGAAGGCTACCCGCTCGGCGCGTACTTTCACCAGCCGATCATCAGCGCGGAAGACAAGAACGGCGACGGCGTCATCACGCGTGCGGGCTGCCCCGGCACGCTTGTCATCGGGCCCGGCGGCACGCCGCTCGCGGCGCAGCCGGAGTGCGAAGTCATTCTCGGTGACACGGCCGCCTTCCAGGGTCGCCCGTTCCCAAAGCGGGAAGTCACCATCAGCTCGACCTTCAATCTCTTCCGGGTTGTGCAGATCAGCGCGCTGCTCGATCACCGCGGCGGGTACCAGCAGTTCAACAACACGGAGGCCTTCCGCTGCGCCTCGACGTTCCAGAACTGCCGCGCCGCATTCGATCCGACCGCCCCGGTGACGGAACAGGCGCGTGCCGCAGCCGCCGCGCGTG
Organism: Gemmatimonadaceae bacterium; assembly: GCA_025931335.1. Taxonomy (GTDB): domain Bacteria; phylum Gemmatimonadota; class Gemmatimonadetes; order Gemmatimonadales; family Gemmatimonadaceae; genus JAICNG01. The sequence goes on from JAICNG010000047.1 coordinate 12,655, forward strand.
GGACGGACGCGGGCTACATGGAGGACGCCGACTTCTGGAAGCTCCGCGAGGTCGCGGTCTCGGTCTCCGCTCCCAGCGAGTGGGCGCGTCGCGTCGGAGCCCAGCAGGTCAGGCTGACGCTGGCTGGCCGCAACCTGAAGACGTGGACCGATTACAGCGGCTTCGATCCCGAGGTGAATCAATTCGGCTTCGACAACTTCGCGACGGCCGACTTCCTCACGCAGCCTAACGTGCGGACGTTCACCGCACGCCTCCAACTGTCGTGGTGAGGACGACTGCCATGACCCAGACTACGGATATCACGATGAATAGCGATGTCGTTCAGGGCCAGCCGCACCGGGCCGGGGCACGCGGCATCCGCCTCCCGCTTTCCACGCTGGGACTCGCACTGGCGCTGTCTCTGGGCGCGTGCAGTCTCGACGAACTGCTGAAGGTCGACGATCCCGACGTCGCCACGCCGGGCTCCCTCGACAATCCCCAGGCGCTTCCGGCGGTCCTCGCCGGTGCCAGATCGGAGTTCCAGGTCGCTTACAGCGGAAATACCGGCGCCGAGGGACAGATCAACCTGTCCGGAATGTTCGCGGACGAGCTGCTGAACGCCGAGAGCTTTCCGACGCGGATCGAGGTGGATCAACGAAGCGTCAAGGTCGACAACGCGACGACGCAGGGACTCTTTCGCCAACTGGCACGGGCTCGAGCCTCGGCGGAATTCGCGGTAGGGAAGTACGAGAAGTTCGACCCGGGCGTCGAAGGCCATGCCGAGGCGCTCACCCTCGCCGGGTTCTCGATCATTCTGTTTGGCGAGAACTACTGCTCCGGGGTGCCCTTCAGCGAAGTCACCGAGGGCGGCGAGACGATCTATGGCGAGCCGCTGACCACAGAGCAGATGTTCGACACGGCGATCGCGCGCTTTGACGCGGCGCTGGGTATGGTCAGCGGCGGGGACATCGAAATGGCGGCCCGCGTCGGGAAGGCGCGTGCGCAACTCGCGTTGGGCCTATTCGACGAGGCCGCCGCGACGATCGGTGGCACAGCGGGCGTGGAAGACGAGTTTCTCTACCTCGTCGAACACTCCGAGAACAGCACCCGGGAGCAGAACGGCGTGTACGTCTTCATGGCGATTTCGGAGCGCTGGACTGTCTCGGACATGGAAGGGATCAACGGACTGCCGTTCCGCAGCGACAACGATCCACGTGTGCCGTACCAGCGGACGCCGGCGAACGACGTCGGATTCGACAACTTCACCCCGCAGTACGATCAGACAAAGTATCCGGAGCGCGGGGCCGACGTCCCGCTTGTCACCGGCCTCGAAGCTCGGCTGATCGAGGCGGAGGCCGACCTCCGCAATGGCGACAACGCGGCGTGGCTTGCCAAGCTCAACGCGTTGCGCGCCACCCCGCCATCGTACACCGGCGTTGATGCCGGGGACCTGGCGCCGCTGGTGGATCCCGGCACGCAGACGGCGCGCGAAAACCTGCATTTCAAGGAGCGCGCATACTGGCTGTGGCTCACCTCGCACCGCCTCGGCGATCTGCGTCGCATGATCAAGTTCTACGGCCGGACGGAAGACCAGGTATTCCCCACCGGTCCGTATCCACGCTCCAACATCGGCGGCCAGTACGGCACCGATGTGAACCTGCCCCTGCCGATCGACGAGGCGAATAACCCGAACGTTCCGACGACGCCGGGAGGATTGCCGGAGTGCCTCGATCGGAATGCCTGACGATCGCGGATCACGAAGAACCCCCGCCGGCCACAATGGCCGGCGGGGTTTTTTTTGAGTGCATGTGCGGTTCCGTCGACTCGTGGCACCTGCGCTCCATAACTCGGAGGCAGTTCCCTAGTTTCCCGTCCTCGTCCAAATGAGCACAACGCCGCATAGCGAACCGGTCGTCCGGTATTCGACGGGAATCTCGGCCGCGCCCCGGTAGACCTCGATCGCCTCGATCATATCCGGGGGGATGTGATCAATCGTAAAGCCGGGAAGGTCGCGGTTGAGCTTCTTGGACCGCGCTCTCGCGCGGGTGTCCGAATTGTTGCCGTTCTGAGCCTGATCAGCCGTGATACGCTGATCGATCGCGGCGTCCAGCAGCTCCTCCGTCGGCATCGGCATGTTGTCGACGTAGTACTGCACTCGGCACCGGCTGGTCGAGCGCGCCATGGAAATCACGTGGTCTCCGGCGCGGTTCTTCTGCACGCGAACGCCGGGGACGCGACGGAGGATGTCGCTGCTCTTGATCGGACCGTAGCGGTCGATCTCGGACCGGGTAATGAAATGGCCGAGGCCCATCCGGTGGCGCCGGGCGAACCCAAGGCCGGGCTCCCGCTGAAGCCCCTTTCCCTCAACCGTGACTTCCGGGAGTGTGTAGACTTCCTGGCGTAGAGGTATCGCGACGTCGACGGTCTCACCGGGTCCGAGCGTCGTCGGAATCACCGCGCGCGCGTAGCCCGGAAACCTGACCATGAGGGTGTCGGTGCCGGGCTGGGGAGCCTGGATCACGATCGCGCCAACCGAATCCGTGAGCCCGCCAACGCGTGCCAGGAGCAGCGAAACCTGCGCCCCGGCAATCGGACGTCCCGTTGCCTCGTCGGAGACCCGCACGGACAGCGTCTGCCCATGCGCCAGCGCCGGCGCCACGACAAGGGCCAGCGTCAGCCACGTGGGCGCTCGGAGGTGAGCCCTGCGACGTGCGATGAAGGACGGCACGAGACCCCCTAGCCTAGGACCCCATTCCGTGCCGGCGCGGTCTATAGGGATGATAGGAACCGGACCCGGGCGAGGGCAAGCTGTGCTTCGGCATATGACCCCTCGAGGTGAGCGCGGCCTCCTCATGCGGCCCGTGAGAAAGATCACAGGGGGGCCGCGGCGAGACGCCTCGGTCCACGGGGCCCGAGTCTTGCCCCTCCGGTATCTTAAAGTGAGTCTCGCATACTCAGGACGACGCCAAATGGAGCACAACGCCGCAACCCTGCTCGTCGTCGATGACAACGTCGATAACGCAGACCTTCTGAGAGACTATCTCACCTCACGCGGGTACCACGTGGTGGTGGCGAACAGCGGCGACGAGGCACTCGCGCAGTTCGAGCAAACGCGGCCTGCACTGGTGCTGCTCGACATCATGATGCCCGGGCGAAGCGGCTGGGACGTGTGCCGCCTGATGAAACAGCACCCGGACCACGGCAGATCCGTGCGTGTCATCATGGTGACGGCGCTGAAGGACTGGGATGACAGGCAGTCCGCCCTCCAGCAGGGAGCGGACGACTATCTCACGAAGCCCATCGACTTCAAGGATCTGACCGCACGCGTCGAACGGAACCTCGCGCTGATCGGCGCCGGACGCTGACGTGCACTCCACTCCGTGAACGTATCCGTACTTCTCAGCGACAGTAACGACCAGGAAGTTCGCGAGGCCGTCGCCGCCCTGCCCGGGTGGCGCCTGGAGGCGCGCCCGCTCGATGAGCTCGTCGAGACGCTCGAGGCGACGGCCGACATCCGCGCCGTGCTGCTGACGACGGACGACCCCACGGTACTGCGCGCCGCCGTCGAGAAAAGTCACGAGCGCCGCATCGCCGTCATCATGGGGTGCAAGGACGAGACGGCGCGTCGCCGTGCCGTCAATTTCCGCGTGGAGGAGTGGTACCGATCGCCGGCAAGCGCGGAGGAGATCGCCGCGCGCATCCACACCGCGATCGGACGCGTCGCGCCGACGGGCGCCGAAGTGGCCGAGCGCGCGGAGCGTGTCGAGCGGCAGGAGATGCTCTACGACGCGCTCACCGGATTGCCGACGCTCCCGGTGATGATCGAGCGCATGCGCGGCGCCATCCGCAAGCGCGGCGAGCTCGTCGTGATGTATCTGAACTTCGTGCGATACTCGAAGATCGAGGAGATCTACGGGTGGGAGAAGCTCGACGCCGTGCTCGAGACGACGGCGCGCGCCATCCACGAGTTCCTCGGCGACAGCGCGCTGCGGGCGTCACGCATGATGGTCGGCTTCACGAACGATGACGACTTCATTTTCTTCCACGTGCCCGCCGCGGGTGTGCCGGCGGCCAGCGAGCGGCTGATCACGGAGCTCGCCAGCCGTCTGGAGCGACACGTGGCGCAGGCGCTGGAGGAGGCGCACGGGGAGGAGATCGCGGCGCTGTTCGACATCTACATCGGTTCCTCTCACGTCTACTACAACCCGAAGATCCGCCTCGAGCGGCTGATCTATCGCGGCATCCGGGAGGCGGCCAACGCGGCGAAGAGCGTGGAGGAACGCGAGCGCGCGCGAAAGGTGTCGGACCTCAAGGCCACGCTGCGCGCGCGCAGCGTGTACATCGATTACCACCCGATCCTCACCACCGACACGGGCGAGATCTTCGGCTACGAGGCACTGGCGCGTGGCGTCATGCGGAGCCTGCGCAGCCCCGAGGTGATGTTCGAGGTCGCCGCGGAAGCCGACCTCATTTGGGAGCTGTCGCGCCTGTGCCGGAGCCGCGCCGTCGAAGGGATGGCGTCGTGGCTCACCGACCAGCAGCTGCTCTTCCTCAACGTCGACCCGCACGACTTCTCCGATCCGACATTCGACTCGCTCGAGGCCACCGACCCGGAGCGCGTGGTCATCGAGATCACCGAGCGGACGGCGATCAAGGACTATCCCAAGTTCAAGGAGCGCCTTCAGGCCTTTCGCGACCGCGGCTTCCGATTCGCGGTCGATGACGCCGGCAGCGGCTACGCCGGGCTCGGATCGATCGCCAACCTCGAGCCGGACTTCATCAAGCTCGACATCTCGCTCATCAACTCGATCGACACGAACTTCATCAAGCAGGATCTGGTCGAGCGCATGGTGAAGTTCGCCGAGGAGCACGACGTGATGGTGATCGCGGAGGGGGTGGAGCGCGCCGAGGAGCTCGAGACGGTGAAGCAGCTTGGTGTGCCGCTCGTGCAGGGATTCTTCCTGCATCGCCCCGATCTCGTGACCACCTTCGGACTGCCGGCCGCGAGAGTACCGCGCTAGCGTCGTTCCAGCAGGCGCACCACCAGCGCAACGGTCCGGTCCGCGGCACCAATTCCCGAACGCACGATGGCGCGCGCGCGCTCCCCGGCGGCGTGCCGCGCCTCGGATGAGATGAGCCACTCGCGAAGCTGACTCGCCATCGCATCCGCATCCGGCGCGGCGGCGGCGCCCCCGGCCTCGACCAGAAGCGCCGCGTCGCGGCTCATTCCCCATCTCGGGCCAACGATCACCGGTGCGCCGAACGCGGCCGGCTCGATCACCGAGTGCAGCCCGGCGGCGTGGAACCCTCCACCGACGAACGCGACCGTGGCGAGCGCATAGAGGTCGCCGAGCACGCCCACGCGATCGACCACGACGACGTCCGCCGCGGCGGCACCGTCTGAACCGAGGCGGGCGTGTGCGAGCCGTGTCTCCGTCGCCCAACGCTCGATCGGAACCACGTGACTCGGCGTGGGCTCGTGCGGCGCGATGATGAGTCGTGCATCGGGCACGTGCCGTCGCACGCGCGTCCAGGCGTCCAGCAGCACGCGCTCGTCCGCCGGCCACGTGCTCCCCGCGACCAGCGTCGGTCTCGCGGATACGAGGGGAGAGAGCAGGGGACTGCCCCGATCGACGCCGGTCGCGCGCGCCCACACCTGGTCGTAGCGCGTGTCACCCGTGACCTCGATGACGTCGCGCCGAACGCCGAGCTCGACGAGTCGCTCGGCGTCGTCTGCGTGGATGGCGCCCACGGCATCGAGCCGGGCGTAGGCGTCCCTGAGGAGGGCGGAGGCGATGCCGCGTCGGCGCGACGATCGCGCGGCGAGGGTGGCGCTGATGAGACCGAGCGGGATCCTGCGCGCCCGCGCCTCACGAGTGAGCGTCGGCCAGACATCCACCTTGGAAAAGACCAGCGCGTTCGGCTGCAGCGCATCGAGCGCCACACGGCTGGCGCGCCCCGTGTCGAACGGCAGGTAGTCGCGAAAGTCCACGTTCAGGCGCGCCGCGAACCCCTCTGCGCTCGGGGAGAAGTGCGTGTACGCGAGCTGAATGTCCGGTCGTGTCGCACGTAGGCGCTCGAGCACCGGGCGCGCCTGGAGCCCCTCGCCGACCGACGGGGCGTGCATCCAGAGTAGGGGTCGCGCGCGGTCGCGCTGGCCGTCCGCCCACGCGCGATAGCGCGCCGTGAGTCCGCGGCGAGCGCGCAGCGCGCGAGCCAGCTTCGACTGGCCGGGTGGCGCCAGGTTCGCGGCCACGAGCGCGAGTTGCGCCGCGACCTCGTAGGCGGCGGCGAGCAGCGGACGCACCCGCGACGGCTACGGCGCCGCGGCCCGTTGCGCCGCGAGCTTCTGCTCGATCGCGCGGCGGAAGGTCTCGATCGGCTGAGCGCCCCGAACCAGGATATCGCCGCCAATAATGAAAGAGGGCGTCGCCTGCACGCCCGACTCCTGCGCGCGATCCGCGTCTGCCTGGATGAGGGCGCGCATCGTGCCGCGCTCGATACACTGGCGCATCGCGGTGACGTTCACGCCTGCCGCCCGCGCAACGGAATCGAAGACCGCCGCCGCGTTAGGCATGGGCGCCCAGCGCGGCTGCGTATCGAACAGCCCGTCGTGCATCTCCCAGAACTTTCCCTGCGCCCCCGCGCACATGGCCGCCTCCGCCGCAGGGAAGGCGTTCTCGTGATTCGGCAGCGGGTAATTGATGTAGGCGAGACGAACGGTCCCGGGCGTGACGAACTCGCGGCGAAGCACGCGATAGACCGAGTCGTGCCACGTCTTGCAGAACGGACACTGGAAGTCGCTGATCTCGACGACCCATACGGGTGCCGTGGAGCTGCCCTGAATGCGCGCGGCATCGGCCCGTTCGGTGAGCGAATCCGTCGGCGCGGGAGGCGGAGGGGCAACCTGGGGCGTGTCACCGTCAGCCGCGCGTCCGTCGCAGCCGAGGGTCAGGACGAGGAAGAGCGACACCGCGCCAAGCGCGAGTGACCGAGTCATGTCTCACCGGGTCGTCGGGGTGGAGATCCGGCGCACGGACGACGTGCGCCGGTCGAGAATGTACGTATATCCGTCGCGTGACAGGAGGGAGGCCGCGAACCCGAGATCGAACGCCAGGCCGACCGTGCGCAGCGGCACCGTCGCCGCGTCGATCACGAAAACGCCCTCGGGTCCGGCGCCGGCATACAGGCGCTCACCAGCGAGGGCGACATCGTACACGAACCTGGCCTCCGCCCACCGCCCGACCTCGCGCACTCGCGATGGATCGGGCGAGTCGAAGATCGCCACCCCGGCGCCGCCGAGGGCAACGGCGATCCTGTCGCCCCGCGCGGTCAGCGACCGTCCTCCGGGTTCGACACGCGCGCTGGACGCGAGATCGAGGCCCTGCCTGGTCCATTGGAGAGCCAGGACCAACGTATCGGTCAGCGCCCACAGGATTTGCCGCTCCTCTTCCCACTCGAGGTCGGCCACCCGGGCCCCGAGGTCGACACCGGGCCAGGGGCCGGCCGAGTCGATCGGCACCGGTGCCCACTCGATTCTCGGTCCCAGAGCGAAGAATACGTGGTCGTCCGAAGCCGTCGCGGCCTGAATCGTGCCCTCCCGCAGGAGGACGCCGGGGCCGCGGAGCGGCGGGTAGACGTACAGGCCGGTGGGGGTCGCGACTGCCAGTGCATGTGTGCGACCTGTGAGGTCGAGCGCCGCGATGCCGCGGATGCCGTTGGCGCGTCGGCCGCGCGCATGCAGGCCGCCGGTGCTGGACAGGATCGTGACACCGGAAGACGTCGCGACGGCGAGGAGCGTGTCGCGAGCGGTGAGGGCAAGCGGATCGTCGTCGAGTGCTTGCTCGATAAACGGGATGCGCAGCCGGGGGACGCCGCGGTACCGGACCGCGTACATTTGATCGAGCTCGCGGCCGATGAACATCCCAGCAATGCCGCCGATGAGTGCGCCGCCTCCGATGTAACAGGCGCGGCACGACGTGCCGGTGCCGTCACGATTCAGTACCGCGGCGCCCGCTCCACCGGCGAGTGCGCCGATGACGGCGAGCACCACGCGACGCGGAGTGCGATCGGCCGCGACGGTGGCGGGATCGCGCTGCGCGGCGATCGAGAGCGGAGCGGAAGCGAGCAGAGCGGGAATGAGCAGCCAGACGCGCACGGACGAGAGATACGTATGGTGCGCGACGATCGCCACCGGACGGCCCGGTCGCGCGACTCGCTGGCATGGGGCATACCTCTTGCACCCCGGATGGGTTTGATTCTGGCGCACGCATCGTACAAGTTTCCCGCCGTCGCGGCGTCGTCGAAAAGACGTCGTTGGCGTAGCGCTTCGATGATCACCGATGAACACCGAGTGAGTGGAGGATTCATGCGCACGATGCGGTCGGCTGTCGGCTTGATGCCGCGCGCCCTCGCAGCCTCGCTGCTCCTGGCGTCCGCTGCGGCGGCGCAGGACGCCCCGACCGTGCAGCGCTCGCCGTATCCGGCGACGCTTCAGTTCGGCACGGGACTGATCAATATTCCCGTGGCGTGGGTTTCTCCGCGAAACGCGGACATGTGGCTCAATACGTCGGGCAAGACGATCGAGCACTACATCGACGCGGACGCGATGAACTGGGCCACGAGATGGAACACGAACATCGCGATCGACACGCACTGGCTGGGTCGCTTCTCCGTCGGCGTGGCCGCCTACAGTCAGAATCCCGAGTGGGGGTTCTTTGGGCAGGTCATGCTGCTGCGCGAGGAGCAGTTCGGTGGGGTGGTGCCATCGGTCGCCGTCGGCGTGCGCAACGTCGGACCGTATGACCACTCCGATCGCCTGCTGATCGCGCACGACATCAAGCTCGAGGGCGTGGAGTACGGCGAGGCGCGGTCGTCGGTCTTCGACGATCTCAAGTCGACCCCCACGCTGTACGCGGTGGCGAGCAAGGAGTTCGGCAGTCCGGCTGCCACGAGCGGGAGCTTCACCGTCGGCTGGGGCAACGGCATCTTCAATGATGACGGGGGCCTGGGCGACGAGTACAACATGAAGGGGACGCTCGTCGAGGGACTGTTCCTTGGCGGCCGCGTCGCGTTCCACCCGACGCTCAACACGACGCTGACGGTGATGGCGGAGAACGACGCGTGGGACTGGAACGCCGGGGCGCTGTTCGACTGGCGTGGCATAACGTTGGGCCTGTATGGGACGGAGCTCGAAGAAGGATCGCGTGATCCGGCGAAGTGCGGGCTCTGCCGTGTCTACAACTATCGCAAGTGGAACGTCTCGCTCGGCTACACCGGCAACCTGATCGACATCTCCCGCGGTGTCATTCTCCGCACCCGCGTGACGGAGCTGACGCGTGAGCAGTATCGGCTCCGCGCCGAGATCGCCAACCGCGAGCGGCGCATTAGCGCCCTGGAGGTTGCGCTGCGTCGTGCCCAGGCCGGCGAGCTCGCCGACATCGCACGCCGTCGCGAGGAGCTCGAGCGTCAGATCCAGGAAGAGCGGGATGCGATTCGGCGGGCCGAGGAGCGCCTCCAGAACATCGAGCGCCGTCCGCCGCCGCCGACACCGCCCCCATCCAGCTCGCCGCCGCCCGACGCAGGGTCGTCGAGCGCCACTCCGCCCGCGTTCCGCTAATGAGGAAAGAACGATGAGCATCCGTCGTCGCGTCGTGACCGCAGCCACTGTCGGGCTCGGCGCCCTGGCGAGCCCACTCGCGGCACAGCAGACATATCCGCAGACCCTCTACTGGGGTGCGGGACTCGTCGACATCCCGGTCGCGTGGGTCGCGCCTCTGAGCGGTGACTTCGCGCTGAACTACTCGGTCAAGACGTTCGAGAAGGGCGATCAATCCGTCACGAAGATCAACTACAACGATCAGCTGAATTCGCAGCTCACCTTCTCGGTGTCGGTGTTCGGCCGCGTCGAGGCGGGCGTCGCGTTCTATTCGAGCAATCCCGAGTACGGGTTCTTCGGACAGGCACTCCTGCTCAACGAGGAGCAGTTCCGCGGACGCCCCGGCGGCTGGTTCATTCCGAGCATTGCCTTCGGCGTCCGTGGCGTCGGCCCGTATGACCAGATCGACCGGTTTGGGATCGGCTACCAACTGCTGCCACCTGACCCGGGCTCGCCGAACTACCGCCACGTCGCGGACAGCATCCACGAGGAGTTCGACGTCACGCCGACGGTGTACGGGGTGGGGACGAAGTCGTTCTCGCTCGCCGACATCCGGTCGGGGTGGCCCGATGTGAGCCTCTCGATCTCGATCGGGTACGGGAACGGGCTATTCTCGGATGATGGAGAGCTGGGCGACGCGTACGCGAAGAACTCGACCGGGGGACTGTTTGGTGGTCTCAAGGTGGACTTCACGCCGACGCCGAACACCGTGCTGTCGCTGATGGCGGAGAACAACGCGTGGGACTATAACGTCGGCGCGTCGCTCGACTGGCGCGGTATGCGCATGGGGCTCTATTGGACGGAGCTCGGCGCCGGCGCCGCGCGCTCGCCGAGCAACTCGACCAACGAGGATGCGGCGCGTGCGCTCTACAACTACAGCAAGTTCGCCTTTACGGTGGGGCTCCAGAGCAACATCTTCGCGTTGCTGAAGGGCGATTTCCTCCGGACGCGCGTGACGCAGCTCGAGCGGCAGCGCGAGGCCTTGCTCGCCGAGATTCAGACGCGGCAGCAGCGCATCGCGGCGCTGGAGCTCGAGATCAACCGGTACGAGGCGCAGAACCTCCTCGAGCTGGAGCAGCGTCGCGCCGCGGCCGAAGCCGAGTTGCGGGCGGAGCGCGAAGCGCTGCAGCGTCTCGAGGAGCGGCTCCGCCGCATCGAGGAACGCACGCCACCGCCGCGTCGCCGTTGATACGACTGCGTACTCTCGACGAGATATCATGAACCTTCGGGGATGGTGGGCTCCGGCCCTCGCGCTTCTTCTTCCGGCCGCCGCGGCCGCCCAGCGGTCGCCGGCGGACGAAGCCTACGAGCGCCGGCGCGCCGAACTGGTGCGCGAGCTCGAGACCACGCAGGAGCGCTTGAGCGAGCTGCGCGGGCAGCGCGTGCAGCTCCAGGCGCGCATTGAAAACGTCCTCGCGGCGGAGCTCGAGCGGCGCGCGCAGCAGTTGATGATGAGCAGCGAGCGCGATGCGCTGATGCAGCTCGACGCCATCCTCACGTCCTCGCAGGACAACCTGATCGCGCAGCGAGAGCGCTTCCGCTCGCTCGGCGATGCCGTTCGGCGCCGCACGGGCGCCGTGCTGGTCGTGCTGCTGCGAGCGGACTCGGCGGGGCAGGGGCAGACCATCGCCGACGCGCGGCTCGAAGTGGACGGCGCGGTCGCGGGAACCCGGACCTACTCGGCGACCGCGAACGAGGCCCTCAAGCTCGGGGCTGTCGATCAGATCTATCGCTCTGACGTGTTGCCGACGCGCCACTCCGTGCGATTGCAGGCCACCGTGAACGGACAGACCGTCGTGCAGACGATCGACGTCAACACGGCAGGAGAGGCGGTCACGTACCTGCAGTTCGCGGTGCGCAACGGACAGCTCGTCCCGACGACGTGGACGAGTCGCGGCACCACTCCATTCTGACCCGGGCGGGCTCGGTGTCCTCCCTTTTGCGGTCGTGCCTTCCTGGCGCCGCGACGGTGCTTCTCGTCGCGGGCGTCGCATCCGCGCAGGTGCCCGCTGACACGGCGCAGCGGCCGGCGCCGGTCGTCGACACGACCGCCCAACGCGACACCGCCATCACCCCACGCCCCGATCAGGCGCGCGGGGTCGACGCGGAGCTGCGCGCGGCGCTCTACGACATCGCGACGGATCGCGCGCTCGTGGCGCTCAACCGGCTGGAGTTCCTCCGGGCGTCGCCGGTGGCGCTCACGGGAGACAGCGTCTCACGAGCGGCCGTCAATCGGCGCCAGGATCTGCTGTTCCTGCTGGCGCAAACGTACTACCGGCTCGGCGTCGGCGAGCGCTTTCGCGGCGCCGCCCAGGACATCCTCAACGCCTCGCCCTCGGGCCGTTACGCCGGGTTGTTGCGCCTCCAGCTCATGGTCGACGCGTACCGTCGCGGCGACTACGGCCGTGCTACGCAGCTCGCCGGCGGCGCCGGCGTCGCGACGGATCGGGGGCTGACGGCGCTGATCTCGGGGCTCGTGGCGTACAATCAGGGGAACGTCGCGCAGGCCCGCACTTCCTTCACGGCGGCGGCGCAGAGCGAGGGCCCGTTCACGACCTACGCGCGGTACATGGACGCGATCGCCATGGCCCGCGCGGATACCGCGCAGCTGTCGGCGGCGATTGACGCACTTCGACAGGTTGCAGGCGCGGCGACCGGCGAGACCGCGGGCCAGATTCGGCTCACGGCTGCCCAGCTCGCCTACAGCGCCCGCCGCTACGATGACGCCATTTCCCTCGCCGCGCAGGTCGACGCCGCGGGGGGCCTTGGCGCGCAGGCGCTGTTGACGCGGGCCTGGTCACAGTTCCGCGCCAATCAGCTCGATGCGGCAGCGGCGTCCTTCACGGAGTTCGCCACGCGCTATCCGAAGCTGCCCGAGCGTGACGAGGCGCGCGTGCTCGCCGCGCAGATCATGCTGCAGCAGGGACGCACCGCTGAGGCCGAGCGCTTGTTCGAGGCGATCTCGGATTCGCTGGCAGCCGAAGTGAACGCTGTGCAGGGACGGGCGGCGATGATGAGCGATGCCGCGCGCGCCCTGGTGACCGCGCGTGCCGCCGGACTGCTCTTCCTGAGCTACCCGGCCGCGGGGAAGACCCTCGCGATGCCGGACGCGGCGGGTGCCGATGTGTCGGTGCTTGCCTCCGTATTCGCCGATAGCGCCCTGGCGCGCGTCTCGACCGAGCCACCCGCGCCCGATGTAGTTACCCTCGCGGATGTCGAAGTTCGGCTGGACACCGTGAGCAACTCGCTCGGCGCGGACTTTCCGCGGCGCGTGATGTACGTTCCGGCGTCGGCGGAGAATCTAGGTCGGTACGCGCAGGCCGCCGAGCGGCTGGCGACGGGCGACGTGCTGGTGGCGATGGCGCAGCTTCGCCTCCAGGAGCAGCTCGACGCGCAGCAGCTGCGGGTCGCGACGCTCCAGCGGTTGAGCGAGGTCATCGCCGGCGAGCGGACCCGGCTCGATACCGTCACGGCCCGCCTGACGACCGCGCGCGACTCGCTGCAGCGTGTCGCGGCAGCGGTCGATGAGGTCGCCAACATGGTGCGCGACATGCTCGTGGCGAGCGCGGCCGAGACGCGGGAGCTGGCGCAGGCGAATTTGACCAAGGCCGACAGCACGAGGGCGGCGCTCGGCGCGAGCGCAGGCTCGACCGAGGCGACCATCCTGCAGCTCGAGCGCTCGACCGCCGAGATCTATCTGAAGCTGGCGCAGGCGATCGAGCAGAACATCGAAGGGGCGGTTCGCCGTCACCCGGTGGTCGCGCTTCGCGACTCGCTGCAGCAGAAGCAGGCTCACGCGTTCGCGCTGGTGGATTCGGTTCGCTCGCAGCTCGATGCCACGCAACAGATCGTCGCCGCGGAGCTGTCCGCGCTCCAGGGCGGCGAGACGGAGCGGGTGCGGGCCGCGCGCGCGGCGCTCGCCACCGCGCAGGCGGCGCTCGCCCAGGGCGAGGCCCAGGTGATGGCGGTCGTCGATGCCGAGCTGCGTGCCCGGGCGGGACGGATGATCGCCCAGCTGCGAAAGGATGCGGAGGCGGCGGATTTTGGATCGGCGAGCGCCTCGTTCTTCCAGGTCGTGGAGCCGACCGGTGCACGGGCCGCTGGCACCCAGGGTCGCGCCGGGGGTACTGGAGCGGGCACCGTCGCGGGAGCAGAACGCGAGGCTCCCACCCCTGTCACGCCATCGACACCCCGCTAGCATATGAAGCGCGTCCTCGGAATTCTCGCCCTGATCGC
>JAICNG010000142.1 GCA_025931335.1 Gemmatimonadaceae bacterium
CTGGGCGGCGGGGAAGTAGGCGTTCGCCGATCGCAGGAGGTAGTCGACGTCCGCGCGAGTGGCGCGCACGTCGTCGATCGGGCCGGCGTAGTCGGTGTCGGTCGTTCCGATGATCGTGATCTCGCCCGCGGGGAGCACGAACATCACGCGCCCGTCGATCGCCGACAGCACGGTCAACGCGTCGCGGTTGCCCACGCGCTCGCGTGGGACGGCGACGTGGACGCCCTTCGTGCCGCGCAGGCCGGTGGCGGCGCGCGGGTCGGCCATGCGGCGAATCGAATCCGACCAGGGGCCGGTGGCGTTCACCACCGCGCGCGCCGTCACGTCGACACCCTTGTCGCTGAGGCGGTCGATGATGTGAGCGCCGGTGACGTGCGCGCCAGCGCGGCGCAGCAGACGAACCTCCGTATGATTCACGACCGTCGCGCCTTCCTCGGCCGCGGCGCGCACGTTCGCGAGCGTGAGGCGTACATCGTTCGTGGATGCGTCGAAGTACCGAGCGCCACCGCGCAACCCCTCGCGCCGAATCGCCGGCTCGAGCTCGAGGACCTCGCCGGGGGCGAGCCGCCGGTGATTCCCGCCGAGATTGCGGAACAGCGCGAGGGCATCGTAGACCATGAGGCCCGCTCCGAGCTTCCAGAGGGGGAGGCGCGCCTCCTCGTAGACCGGCCAGGTGAATGCGAGTGGCTGGACCAAATGCGGCGCGATGCGCATCAGCGTGCGCCGCTCCCGGCTGGACTCGAACACGAGATGCAGCCAGCCGTGCTCGAGGTATCGCAGCCCGCCGTGGATGAGGCGCGACGATCGGCTGGACGTCCCGCTCGCGAAGTCATCGCGCTCGACGAGGGCGGTGCGCAGGCCGCGCATCGCCGCATCACGCGCCACCCCCGCGCCGGTGATCCCGCCGCCGATGACGAGGACGTCGAAACGGGCGTGGCTCAACAGGTCGAACGCGGCACGCCGCGCGTGCGCGGACATGGGCCGCGTGGTCACTGCGCGCGGCGGTTTCGGGCGTGGCGACGGCGCGCCCACGCTCCTATGTTCAACGCATGGCATCTCTGACCAACGGACGACGCGTCGCCATCGTCGCTGGCCTGCGCACCCCCTTCACCAAATCCGGTACGACGTTTCGCGCGCTCACCGCCCAGGAGCTCGGCAAGCTCGTCGTCGCCGAGCTGGTGCAGCGCTCGAATCTCGAGCCGAAGGACATCGACACGCTGGTCTTCGGCACGGTCGTGCCGTCGGTGCTCGCGCCGAACATCGCGCGCGAGGTGTCGCTGCTGCCGATGTTGCCGAAGGGGATCCCTGCCGTCACCGTGGGCCGCGCGTGCGCCTCGGCCAATCAGGCGATCACCGACGCGGCCGATCAGATTGTCCTGGGTCACGCCGATGTCGCCATCGCGGGTGGCGCCGAGTCGCTCTCCAACGTTCCGATCCTCCACTCCCGTGGGTTTTCCGACGCGCTGGTCGCCGCCTCGCGCGCCAAGTCGGCGCCCAAGCGGCTCAGCGCGCTGGCACGCATCCGGCCGCGCGACCTCGTCCCGGTAACGCCGGCCATCGCCGAGCCTTCGACCGGCGAGACGATGGGCCAGTCCGCGGAGAAGATGGCGAAGCTCAATCACATTGCGCGAGAGGAGCAGGACCAGTTCGCGCTGCGCTCGCACCGGCTAGCCGCGGCGGGAACGACCGACGGGCGTCTCACGAGCGAGATCATGGCGGTCTACGTTCCGCCGAAGTTCGAGACGGTGTCGACGAGCGACAACGGAATCCGGTCCGACACGACGCACGAGCAGATGCAGGCACTCAAGCCGGTGTTCGATCGCCGGTATGGCAGCGTGACGGCGGGGAACTCGTCGCCGCTCACCGATGGCGCGGCGGCGGTGGTGCTCATGAGTGAAGAGGCGGCGCTCGCGTCGGGATACGCGCCGCTGGCGTACATCAAGTCGTATGCGTACGCGGCGCTCGATCCCGGTGAGCAGCTGCTGATGGGGCCCGTGCTCGCGACGCCCGTCGCCCTCGATCGCGCCGGGCTCACGTTGAAGGAGATCGACCTCGTCGAGATGCACGAGGCGTTTGCCGCGCAGGTGCTGTCGAACCTTCGAGGGTTCGAGTCTCGCGAGTGGGCGCAGCGTGCCGGGTATCTGCACCCCATAGGCGAGGTGGATCGAGCGCGCCTGAACGTGATGGGCGGCTCGATCGCGATCGGACACCCCTTCGGCGCCACCGGCGCGCGCATCACGATGACACTCATCAACGAGCTGCGGCGCCGCGGGGGCCAATTCGGGCTGATGACCGTATGCGCCGCCGGGGGAATGGGCTTCGCCATGGTCGTGGAGAACGCCGGATGACCGCCACCACCGCTACTCGCCAGGCCGAGGTCTCGCGCAAGTCCGGCGCGATGGCGATCGAGGTCGAGGACGGCGTCGCCGTCATCACGATGGATCTTCCTAACGAGCCGGTCAACAAGCTGAACCAGGCCGTCAAGGACGACTTCATCGAGCTCATACGTCGCCTCGATGGCGACGCGACCATCCAGGCGGCCGTGCTCATCAGCGGCAAGCCCGACACGTTCATTGCCGGCGCCGACATCGAGGAGTTTCTCAAGGTTCGCTCGGCGGATGACGCCGAGCGGCTGTCGCTCGATGGGCAGTCGCTGCTGGACCGGTTGGAGCAGCTGCGCACGCCCGTCGTCGCGGCGATTCACGGCGCCTGCCTGGGGGGCGGCCTCGAGACGGTGCTCGCGTGCGCCTGGCGCATCGGCACGGATCATCCCAAGACGATGCTGGCGCTGCCGGAGGTGATGCTCGGCCTCATTCCCGGCGCTGGTGGCACGCAGCGGCTCCCGCGGCTGGTGGGGCTCCGCAACGCGCTGGACATGATTCTCACCGGACGCACCGTCCGCGCGAAGAAGGCGCTACAGATGGGGCTGCTCGACGAGATGGTGCATCCGTCGATCCTGCGCGAGGTGGCGGTCAGGCGTGCGCGCGAGCTCGGCCGCGGTGAGAAGAAGCGCTCGGTGGGGCGGAAGGAGCTCACGCTCGCCGACCTGGCGCTCGAGAAGAACCCGGCGGGGCGCGCGATCGTGTTCCGCCAGGCCCGCGAGAAAGTGCGCAAGCAGACGCACGGGCACTATCCGGCACCGCCGGCGGCCATCGATGCGGTCGCCGCCGGATATTCGTTAGGCCGAGAGGGCGGGCTGGGAGACGAGGCTCGGCTATTCGGGCAGATGGCGGTGACGCCGCAGTCGCGCGAGCTGATCTTCCTGTTCTTCGCGACCACGTCGCTCAAGAAGGACTCCGGGGTTTCCGGACCGGCGCCATCACCGCGCGGGGTGGATCGGCTGGGCGTGCTCGGCACCGGGTTCATGGGGGCCGGCATTGCCGCGGTGTCGGCGATGCAGGGCATCACCGTTCGGTTCAAGGACGTCGACCACGCGCGCGTCGCGAAGGGGCTCAAGTCGGTGTACGACGTGCTGATCGAGCGGCTGCGCAAGCGACAGATCACGCGCACGCAGTTCGACGATCAGATGGCGCTCGTGGGCGGAACCATCGACTACAGCGGATTCCGTAACGTCGACCTCACGATCGAAGCGGTGTTCGAGGACCTCGCGCTGAAGCACAGAGTGCTCCGCGAAGTCGAGGCCGAGCTTCCGCCGCGCTCGGTGTACGCGTCGAACACGAGCTCGATTCCCATCACCAGGATCGCCGAAGCCTCGACGCGACCGGAGCGCGTGCTCGGCATGCACTTCTTCTCGCCGGTGCACAAGATGCCGCTCCTCGAGATCATCGTCACGCCGGTCACGGCGCCGGACGTCACGGTGACGGCGGTCGCGCTCGGGAAACGGCTCGGGAAGCACGTCATCGTCGTGAACGATGGACCCGGTTTCTACACGACGCGCATTCTGGCGGCCTACATGAACGAAGCGGGTCGTCTGCTCGACGAAGGCGCGGCGATCGAGGCGGTAGATCGCGCGCTCCTCGAGTTTGGGTTCCCCGTCGGCCCGATCACGCTGCTCGATGAGGTCGGCATCGACGTCGGCGGAAAGATCGGGGGCGTGCTCGCCGATGCGTTCGGCGAGCGCTTCGCGTCATCGGAGTCGATGCAACGCGTGATCGCCGCCGGCCGAACGGGGCGCAAGGGTGGGAAGGGGTTCTACACGTACGGCAAGGACGGAAAGAAGGGGGGTGTGGACAACTCGGTCTACGAGTTCTTGCCGACCGGCACCGCCCGCGCCGACGTTCACCCGGAGGAGATTCACGATCGGACCGTCCTGGCGATGGTGAATGAGGCCGTACGGTGCCTCGAGGAGGGGGTCCTCCGGTCGCCGCGCGACGGCGACGTGGGCGCCGTGTTCGGCCTTGGTTTCCCCCCCTTCCGGGGCGGTCCCTTCCGGTACGTGGATACCGAGAGCGCCGAGATGATCATCCGGCGACTGGAACAGCTGAATGCCCGCTTCGCTCCGCGCTTTGTGCCCGCGCCCCTGCTGCTCGAGATGGCGGAGCGGCGGCGGAGGTTTTATCCGGTGGAGGGAAAGCCCGTGTGATGGGTCGGGGGCCCGGGGGCCAGGGGGTCAGGGGTGTCAGACTCGGGGTAACCAGCCGCGCGAGGCCGTCCCTCCCTGCAAGCTTCCTCCTGACACCCCGACACCCTGACCCCCCGACCCCTAGCCTGTGTGACTTCTCACCCCGCTCACCGAGTCTCCAACCCGTGACGGACCGCTCTCCCGCCGCCGCCCCCGACGCCGCGCTGGTTCGGCGCGTCCTGGACGGCGACGTCGAGGCGTACGCCGTGCTCGTCACGCGCTATCGCAGCCGGTACGTGCGCTTCGCGACGCACATGCTCGGCAGCGTCGAGGACGCCGAGGAGGCGCTGCAGGACGCGTTTGTCCGGGCCTATCGCTCGCTCGCCCGCTGTGAGGATCCCGAGCGGTTCGGCTCGTGGCTGTTTCGGATTCTGGTGAATCGGTGTCGCACCGCCGGTGCGCGCCGCGGACGGCGCGAGCGCACGATCGTGCACGACGAGATCGCGCTGCGCGATGCCGCCGAGGATCATCCCGAGGAGAGCGTCGCCTGGCGGGAGGAGATCGGCCGGGCGCTCGAGCGATTGCCGCTGGAACAACGGGAAGCCTTTCTGTTGAAGCACGTCGAGGATTTGTCCTACGAGGAAATGTCGGCAGCGACCGGGGTAGGAGTATCGGCGCTGAAGATGCGCGTGAAGCGCGCCTGCGACCGGTTGAGGGATCAGTTGAGGGAGGTCTACAGTGCATGAAGGTGATGAGATGATCGAGCGCGTCGCCATGACGCTGCGCCGGGAGACGGCGGCGCTCAGCCCCGACTTCGATGCTCGCGTTATGCAGCGCGTGCGCGAGGAGGCGAGGGTGATGGGCGGGATCGGCGTGTGGCGATGGATGACGCGGCCGAGGACGATTCGGGTTTCGCCGCTCGCCGGGCTGGCGCTCGCCGCCGGGCTCGCGGGGGTGGTCGCGATCGGCGCTCGCGGAAACGATACCGAGACCGCCGCGGTGCCAGCCGTGTCCCCCGTCGCGGCGACGTCAGCATCGCCGTCGGCGGAGCAGATGATGAAGTTCGTCTTCGTGAATCCTTCGGCCTCCAGCGTCGCGATCGTCGGCGATTTCAACGACTGGGAGGAGGGGGGGTCGCCGCTCCGGCGAATGGAAAAAGGGGTGTGGACGATCACCATCCCGCTGGCGCCGGGGCGTTATCACTATACTTTCGTGGTAGACGGCACGAAGTGGGTCGCGGATCCGATGGCGCCACGAACCCTCGAGGATGACTTCGGGCGTCCGAACTCCGTGATCACGGTGGGAGACGCGACGACATGAAGCGAATCGGCCCAGCGGTGATGCTGCTCGCGCTCGTGGCGGCACGCGTCGACGCACAGGATACGCGGCTGTCGCGTCTCGATCGCCGCGTGCAGGGGGAGGTTGCCGCGCTGGTGGATTCGGCGCGCAGCCTCGGGATTCCAACCGAGCCGGTGGTGGACAAGGCGCTGGAGGGAGCAGCGAAGCGTGCACCGAACGACCGCATCATCACCGTGGTTCGCTCGCGGTTCCGCGAGCTGGTTGCCGCGCGGGGCGCGCTCGGCAGCGGTGCGATGGACGCGGAGATCATCGCCGCGGCCGACGCCCTGCACGCGGGTGCGAGCGCGCAGGTGATCACCGGCCTCCGAACGCGGCGTCCCGGCGCCCCATTGACCATTCCCCTCGCGGTCCTCGCCGACCTCATCGCGCGCGGTGTTCCGGCCGACACGGCCTCGACCGCCATCCTGGCGCTCGCCGAAACGCCGGCGACGGACGCGCAGTTCGCCGCGCTTCGCGCTGATATCGAGCGCGACATCGCGCGCGGCGCGCCACCGGCGATCGCTGCTGATCTGCGGACGCGGGGGGTTCCGCCAGGCTCCCGCATCCCC
>JAICNG010000164.1 GCA_025931335.1 Gemmatimonadaceae bacterium
ATGATGAACGGCTTGAACAGCTCGAGCGCCATCGCCTTCGGCAGGCCGCACTGATGCAGCTTGAGCTCCGGTCCGACGACGATCACCGACCGGCCCGAGTAGTCCACGCGCTTGCCGAGCAGGTTCTGACGGAACCGGCCCTGCTTGCCCTTGAGCATGTCGCTGAGCGACTTGAGCGGACGCTTGCCGCGACCGCGGATCGCCTTGGAGCGACGACCATTGTCGAACAGCGCGTCGACCGCTTCCTGCAGCATGCGCTTCTCGTTCCGGAGAATGACCTCCGGCGCGCGATGCATGATGAGCTTCTGCAGGCGGTTGTTGCGGTTGATGACGCGGCGGTACAGATCGTTGAGGTCCGAGGTCGCGAACCGTCCACCATCGAGCGGCACCAGGGGGCGCAGGTCGGGCGGAATGACTGGAATGACATCCAGGATCATCCACTCCGGCTTGTTGCGCGTGTCGCCCGACTCGCCCGAGTTGCGGAACGCGTCGACGATCTTGAGCCGCTTGAGCATCTGCTTCTTGCGATGCTGCGACGTCTCCGTCTGCACGTCCTCGCGGAGCTGGTCGGAGACCTTGTCGACGTCGAGGCGGCGGAGCAGCTCGCGCACGGCCGGGGCGCCGATGTCCGCCCGGAAGGCGTCATCGTTCGCCTCGCGCGCCTTCGCGCGCAGGTCGAGATATTCGTCCTCGTCGAGCAGCTGGAGCGGACGCACTTCCTGCTGGCCGGGCTCGATGACGACGTAGTTCGAGTAGTAGATGACCTTCTCGAGATCACGCAGCGTGAGGTCGAGGAGGTTGCCCATGGGGCTGGGCAGGGTCTTGAAGAACCAGATGTGCGCCACCGGCACCGCGAGCTCGATGTGGCCCATGCGCTCGCGGCGCACCTTCGACAGCGTCACCTCGACGCCGCAGCGATCGCAAATGACGCCGCGGTAGCGGATGCGCTTGTACTTTCCGCAATGGCACTCCCAGTCCTTCACCGGACCGAAGATGCGCTCGCAGAAGAGGCCATCCTTCTCGGGCTTGAACGAGCGGTAATTGATGGTCTCGGGCTTGGTGACCTCGCCCCACGACCACCAGTTCCGCCCGCCGCCCATCTCGATCCGCTCGCGCTCCTTGGGATCCTTGGGACCCCGGATCTCCTCGGGCGACGCGATGCGAATCTGAATGAAATCGAAGTTCGAGCTGCGCGGCTCGCGCGCGCTACGGAAGTCTATCATTTACTCCTCCCCCCGACCGTTGCCATCGCCGAAGGCACCGCCATCACCATCGGTCGAGCCTAACGTCACCTTGATGCCGAGCGCCTGCAGCTCCTTCACCAGCACGTTGAACGACTCGGGAATGCCCGGATCGGGCAGATTCTGTCCCTTCACGATCGCCTCGTACACGCGGCTGCGACCGTTCACGTCGTCGGACTTCACGGTGAGAATCTCCTGGAGCGTGTGGGCCGCCCCGTACGCTTCCAGCGCCCACACCTCCATCTCCCCGAACCGCTGGCCGCCGAACTGCGCCTTGCCGGCGAGCGGCTGCTGCGTGACCAGCGAGTACGGGCCGATGCTCCGCGCGTGGATCTTGTCGTCCACGAGGTGCGACAGCTTGAGCATGTAGATCTCGCCGACCGTCACCGGGCTCGCGAACCGCTCCCCGCTCCGGCCGTCGCGCAGCCACACCTTCCCCCACGGCGTCAGGCCCGCCAGACGCATGAGCTCGCTCACCGCGGCGTCGACGTCGGCCTCCGACTTCGGACCGAGCATCCGCGCGAGCGCCGGCAGCTCATCCATCTTGAGCGTCTCGGCGGGATCGCGCTCCTGAATCTTCTCGAGCTGCTTGAGCGCCGCCTTCACTTCTCCGCGGCGTGCCTTCGGGAGCGACTCGTCATCGGACGCGCCGCCGTGGAACTGGACCTGATACCCAACCTCCTGCTGCTCGCGCTCGGCGATTTCCCGCGCGGCCGCCGCGACGAAGTCGCGCAGCCGGTGGAACAGGTCGCGGGTCTCCTGCGAGACGCCGCGCGCGCCGAGCTCGTTCAACGACGCCTCTTCGAGCTTCTTGAAGTCTTCCTTCTCGCCCATGGCTGGCTTCACATCGGCGAGGAGACGCCGTACCTCGGGATCTCCAGTCGCCGGCCGGGGCGCCTGGAGGCGCAGCGCGTCGGCGGCCCACTGGACCCCGGCGAGCTTGAGGAGCAACCCGATCTCGCGCTCGTTGGCACCCTGGAAGACCGGCGTCTTGGCGTAGAAGCCAAGAATACGCGCCGCCCACCCCAGATGCGTCTCGAGGATCTGCCCGACGTTCATGCGGCTCGGCACGCCTAACGGGTTGAGCACGATGTCCACCGGCCGGCCATCGGGCAGGAACGGCATGTCCTCCTCCGGCACGACGCGGGCAACGATCCCCTTGTTGCCGTGGCGACCGGCCATCTTGTCGCCGACGGAGACCTTTCGCTTCTCCGCCAGGTACACCTTCACCAGCTGAATCACGCCCGGCGGCAGCTCGTCCGGCTGGAGGATCTTGTCGATCCGCTCCTCCGCCTTCTCCTCGATGCGCGCCTTCTCGGTGTTCGCGGCATCGATGATCTCGCGCACGCGGTCGTTCACCTTCTTGTTCTCGACCCGGAACGTCGTGAGGTCGAGCGTCGCGATCTTGAGCTCGCGGAGGTCGTCCGCGGTCAGCTTCGTCCCGGCGGGAATCGCTTCCTCGACGGTGCCGGCCTTCAACGCCAGCGTGACGGTCTGGCCCTCGAGCATCTCGCCGAGCTCGGAGTCGCGCACTTCGTTCACGCGGATCTTCTCTTCCGCCTCGAGGCGGCGCACCTCACCGATGCGCTCGCCGCGATCCTTCTCGATCACCTGGTCGTCGATGCGCGAGAAGATCTTGACGTCGATGACGACGCCCTCCATGCCCGGCGGCACCTTCAGCGACGAGTCCTTCACGTCCTTCGCCTTCTCGCCGAAGATCGCCGTCAGCAGCTTCTCTTCCGGCGACAGCTCCGTCTCGCCCTTCGGCGTGATCTTGCCGACGAGAATGTCGCCCGGCTTCACGTGCGCACCAATGCGCACGATGCCGCGCTCGTCGAGGTCCACGAGGGACTCCTCGGCGACGTTCGGGATCTCGCGCGTGATCTCCTCCTGCCCGCGCTTCGTATCCCGGACGTGCAGCTCGAGCTCCTGAATGTGGATCGACGAGTAGACGTCGTCCTTCACGAGCCGCTCGGACAGCACGATGGCGTCCTCGAAGTTGTGCCCATACCACGGCATGAACGCCACGGTGACGTTCGCGCCCAGGGCGAGCTGTCCCTTCTCGGTCGCGGCGCCGTCGGCGAGCACGTCACCCGCCTTGATCCGCTGGCCGAGCTTGACGAGCGGCCGCTGGTTGATCGCCGTGTCCTGGTTCGTGCGCCAGTATTTCTTGAGCCGATAGCGGTCGTGCTGCGTGAGCCGCGCCAGGGGACGATCGGAGCCGCGGCGCTCCTCCGTGCGACCGCGATCCGCCGGCCCGGAGTCGACGATGATCTCGTCGGCCGTGACACGCGTGACGACGCCCGCGCGTTTCGCGATCACGACCGCGCCGGAATCGCGCGCCACCTTCTCCTCGAGCCCGGTGCCCACGACGGGCGTCCGCGGGTTGAGGAGTGGCACGGCCTGGCGCTGCATGTTCGAGCCCATGAGCGCGCGGTTCGCGTCATCGTGCTCGAGGAACGGGATCAACGCCGCCGCGATCGACACGAGCTGTTCGGGCGACACATCCATGTAGTCGATGCGCTCGGGCGACACGAGCGGCACGTCACCGCGCTGCCGGCAGAGCACCAGCTCGTCGGAGAAGGTACCGTCCTCACGGATCTGGGCGTTCGCCTGCGCGATGACGACTTCCTCTTCGCGGTTGGCGTCGAGCCACTCGATCTCTCCGGTCACCTTGCCGTTCTTCACGACGCGATACGGCGTCTCGACGAAGCCGAGATCGTTCACGCGGGCGTAGCAGGCGAGCGAGGTGATGAGACCGATGTTCGGACCTTCGGGCGTCTCGATCGGGCACATGCGCCCGTACTGCGAGTAGTGCACGTCGCGCACTTCGAAGCCGGCGCGCTCCCGGGTCAGGCCGCCGGGGCCTAACGCCGACAGGCGACGCTTGTGCGTGAGCTCGGCCAGCGGATTCGTCTGGTCCATGAACTGGCTGAGCTGCGACGACCCGA
>JAICNG010000067.1 GCA_025931335.1 Gemmatimonadaceae bacterium
CCGTCGGCGTGAATTCGGGGATGCAGTTCCCCGACATTCTGTTCGGCCGGCTGACGCTTGCCGGCGGCATTCGCAACTGGGGGACGAACGTCAACTTCGACGAGGGCTTCGAGGGCTTCTCGCCGCCGCAGATGTTCTATTTCGGCGCCGGCATCGACGTGTTCCGCCGTCGGAACCTCATCCAGACCCCGATGCTGTTCCGGGGTCAGCCCATCATCTTCGACGCCAAGCTCGTTGGGCAGTTCAACGTACCCGATCGGATGGAGCCCTACGTCGGGCTCGGTCTCGAAGCCACGATCAACGGCGTCGCCATTGGGCGCATCGGCTACCAGACGGGTGACGACAACCGCTCGGGTATCTCGCTCGGCGCCGGTGTCAACGTCGGACAGTTCCGGCTCGAGTACGCGTTCCGGAACTACAAGAACGGCGGCGCCGGCTTCTTCGAGAATGACCCCGTCGGCGACGCGCATAACGTGAGCGCCACCTTCTTCTGGGGCGAGCGCGAGCGCAACGAGCCCGTGGTCCCCGTCGTCGTCGCTGCCCCGGTCGACACGGCCGCCATCAACGCGGCGGTCCGCGGGGCGATCCAGGAGCAGCTGGCGGCGCTCCGACCGCTGCTCGATTCCCTGCGGATGCAGCAGGTCGAGATCCAGCAGGAAGATCTGGTCTCGCGCTACATCGTCCCCATCCATTTCGCGTTCGACTCCGCTACGGTGCGCGAGACCGACATGGAGGTGCTGGGCAACGTCGCTGAAGTGATTCGACGCGTCTATCCGACGGCGCTGGTGACGATCGCTGGGTTTGCCGATCCGGCCGGCTCGGTGGAGTACAATCTGCGGCTGTCGCGGCGACGCGCCGAGGCCGTTCGAGACGTGATGATCTCGCGCTTCAACCTCCCCGCGCAACAGTTCCGCGCGGTTGGGTATGGCGAGCAAGTGGCGCGGCAGGTGATTCCCGGTGCACGGCGCGATGATCCAGGCGCCTTGTCCAACCGGCGCGTCACCTTCACCATCGACGCGACGCAACGGTTCTAGCGATCTTCACCCCTCCAGTGCATCATTCACGACGGGCGAGAGAGCAATCTCTCGCCCGTCGCGCGTTCATTCCGAGCCCGCCTCCCAGCCGAGCACCGTGCCCGTCGCACCGTCAGGGGCGCGGGCGGACAACCAGAGCCTCCCTTGCGGATCACAGTCATCGGGACCGGATACGTCGGTCTCGTCGTCGGCGCCTGCCTCGCCGAAACCGGGAACGACGTCATCGGCGCCGACACCGACGCCACGAAGATCGACAAGCTGCGGCAGAACATCCTTCCGATCTACGAGCCCGGCCTCGATGACTACGTCGAGCGCAACCAGGCCCACGGGCGGCTGACGTTCACCACCGACATTCCCAACGCCATCGCGGCGGCCGAGGTCATCTTCATCGCCGTCGGCACGCCGCCTGACGAGGACGGCTCGGCGGACCTGCGCCACGTGCTCGCCGTCGCCGAGCAGATCGGCCGGCACGCGAGCCGGGAGGTGGTGGTCGTCACGAAGTCGACCGTGCCGGTTGGCACCGCCGTGAAGGTGGAGGAGGTCATCTCGGAGCACGCGCGCTGGCCCTTTCACGTCTGTAGCAACCCGGAGTTCCTGAAGGAGGGCGCCGCCGTCGAGGATTTCATGCGCCCGGACCGCGTGGTGCTCGGGGTGACGACCGACCACGCGCGCTCGGTGCTGGCGGAGCTGTACTCCCCATTCGTTCGCACCGGCAAGCCGATCCTCTTCATGGACATTGCCTCCGCCGAGCTGACGAAGTACGCGGCAAACGCGATGCTCGCCGCCCGCATCTCGTTCATGAACGAGATCGCCAATCTGTGCGAGCGCGTGGGGGCGAACGTGGATCTGGTGCGAAAGGGCATTGGCTCCGATTCGCGGATCGGGGCGGCGTTTCTCTTCCCGGGCCCCGGATACGGGGGGTCCTGCTTTCCCAAGGACGTGAAGGCGCTCGTCCGAACGTCGCGGACCTGCGGGGCGCCGATGGGCGTCCTCGAGGCGGTGGAGGACGCGAACGAACGGCAGAAGCGACGCCTGTTCGAGAAGGTGCAGCAGGCCTTTGGCGGCACCGTGCAGGGGAAGCGCGTCGCTGTCTGGGGATTGGCGTTCAAGCCGCAGACGGACGACATGCGTGAATCGCCCGCGTTGACGCTCATCGATCAGCTGCTCGACGCCGGGGCGAGCGTCGTCGCGCACGACCCGGTCGCGATTCCAGAAGCGCGAAGACGCCTGGGCGATCGCGTGGCGTACGCCGAAACGAGCTACGCCGCCCTCGAGGGCGCTGACGCGGTCGTCATCGTGACCGACTGGAACGAGTACCGGCACCCCGATCTCAAGCGGATCAAGTCGGCGCTCGTGCAACCGATCGTCGTCGACGGCCGGAATCTCTATGACCCGGCGAAGATGCGGACGCTCGGATTCACCTACCTCTCGATCGGACGGACCCAGGCGTGAGAGTGCTCATCACCGGCGCCGCCGGCTTTCTCGGATCACACCTGAGTGATCGCTTTCTCGCGGAAGGGCACGAGGTCGTTGGGGTCGACAATCTCATCACGGGAGATAGCTCGAACCTCGGGCACCTCCAGCGCGACGAGCGGTTCCGGTTCAGCCGCCAGGACGTCTCGCGTGCGCTGGAGGTCGACGGGTCGGTGGACGGCGTGCTGCACTTCGCCTCGCCGGCCAGTCCCATCGATTATCTCGAGCATCCGATCGCGACGCTCGACGTCGGCTCGCTGGGGACTCGGAACGCGCTCGAGCTCGCGCGCGCGCAAGGCGCCCGGTTCTTCATGGCGTCCACGTCGGAGGTGTACGGCGATCCCCTCGAGCATCCCCAGCGCGAGACCTATTGGGGGAACGTGAATCCGATTGGGCCGAGGAGTGTCTACGACGAGGCGAAGCGCTTCTCGGAGGCGCTGACGATGGCCTATCACCGGCAGCATGGGCTCGACACGCGCATCGTTCGCATCTTCAACACCTACGGACCGCGCATGCGGGCCCGCGACGGCCGTGTCGTGTCCAACTTCGTCGTGCAGGCGCTCGCCGGCGATCCGCTCACGATCTACGGCGAGGGGTCGCAGTCGCGCTCCTTCTGCTACGTGTCCGACGAGGTCGACGGGATCTACCGGCTCTTCATGCACGGCGACGCCGAGCCGACGAACATCGGGAATCCGGATGAGTTCACGGTGCGCGAGCTGGCCGATCTCGTGCTCGAGCTCACCGGCTCGAAGTCGAAGATCGTCGCGAGGCCACTTCCGATCGACGACCCCAAGGTCCGCCGCCCCGACATCACCCGGGCGCGCGAGATGCTCGGCTGGTCGCCGCGAGTCCCGTTACGCGAGGGGCTGAAGCACACGATCGAGTGGTTCAAAGGGCAAGGGATCTGAGGGATCGAAGGGGTCGAAGGGTACGAGGGGCGGCCGTCCCCTGGATCCCTTCGACCCCCTGGATCCCGTGGTACCCTTTGCTCACACCGCCCTCCCAATAGCACGCCGGACGGCCTAAGTTTATCAGGTTATGCGCTTTTCGAGCTCCTGGCAGAACCTCCCGCCGAGCCCCGGTGTAGCATTCGCGATATGCCCGTTCATTCGATAACTCGAGCTCTGACCGCGATCGTCGTCGCGCTCGCGGCGTGCCGTCCCGATTTCGACTTGAGGCGCTTCACGCAGGACACCGCCCTCTATCAGGCGGCCCTTCGCGAGCTGCAGCACCGGCATTGGGACAATGCCGTCGCCGGGTTCGAGCGACTCACGATCGAGCTCCCCGCCCGCGACACCCTCATGCCGCTGTCGTTCTACCATCTCGGCAAGGCGCGGCAGGGGAAGCGGGAGTGGCTGCTGGCCGCCCAGGCGTTCACTCGGGTGACGGAAAGCTTTCCCGATGACACGCTGGCCGACGACGCACTGTACGAGGCCGGCGTCTCCTACGGGCGGCTGTGGCGGAAGCCGGAGCTCGACGCGCAGTATGGGGAGACGGCGATCAGCACGCTCCGGATGATGCAGGGGATGTATCCGAACTCGCCGCTGAACGACGAGGCGCAGCGCGAGATCGACCGCCTCACGAACTGGCTCGGGACGAAGACCTACGAGACCGGAATGTTCTACATGCGGCGCAAGGCATTCGACCCGGCGATCATCTACTTCAAGGACGTGCTTCGCCTCTACCCCACGGCGCCGATCGCGCGCGAGGCGGGGGTCAAGCTCGTTGCGGCGTACAACGAGATCAACTATCGCGAAGAGGCGCGCGAGCAGTGCGCGTCGCTGCGGCAGACCTATCCGGCATCGTCGGAGGTCCGCGAAGTGTGCGGCAATGCGCCCGCGACGGCGCAAACGCCCACGCCCTGACGTGTGCGCCTCGGCATCCTCGGAGGCACGTTCGATCCGCCCCATGTCGGCCACCTGCTCGCCGCCTCCGATGCATTCGAGAAGCTCGAGCTCGATCGATTGCTGTTCATTCCGGCCGCGACGCATCCCTTCAAGGGGGAGCGCGTGGGGGCGACGCCTCCGCAGCGGCTCGACATGCTCGCGCTCGTGATCGCCGACGACGCCCGCTTCGGGATCGACACGATCGAAATCGAGCGGCCGGGGTTATCTTACACGGTCGACACGCTGACCGATCTGGCCCGCCGCTATCCCGACGCGGAGCGGTTCTTTCTCATCGGCGAGGATCTCGTGGATCAGGTAGCCACGTGGCGCGCCCCCGAGCGACTGGCGCAGTTGGCGGAGATCGTCGTCCTGGCACGCAGTCGTGAGCCGGGGATGGCCGCTCCGCGGTTCCGCCGTCTGGAAACGCGCCGGATCGACGTGTCCTCCACCGAAATCCGCGCGCGGGCGCGCGCGGGGCTGTCTCTTCATGGCTTCGTGCCCGACGCCGTCGCGGCGTATATCCGCGACGCCGGGTTGTATCGCTAGAGGTTCGTCATGCTCAAGGGTATCGCCAAAGCGCTGTTCGGAACGCGACACGATCGCGAGCTGAAGCGCGTCCAGCCCATCGTCGCAGAGGTCCACCAGCACGAGGAGCGGCTGGCCTCGCTGTCCGACGCTGAAGTGCAGGCGCAGACGGAGAAGTTCCGCGCCATCCTCAAGGAGCGCACCGAGGAGGTCGAGCGGCGCATCGCCGAGCTGAAGGAGAAGAAGCGCGTCACGAGCGACGCCGCCGAGCGCGAGCAGATCGACAACGAGCTGACGGGGCCCGATGGGCTCGGCGGCCTCGAGCGCGAGCTGCGTGAGGCGACGGCCGAGACGCTCGAGGAGATTCTCCCGGAGGCGTTCGCCACCGTTCGCGAGGCGTGCCGCCGGCTGCTCGGCACCAGGCTGACCGTCACCGGCCACGAGATGGAGTGGAACATGGTGCCGTACGATGTGCAGCTCATCGGCGGCGTTCAGCTCCACCGGGGCCGCATCGCCGAGATGGCGACGGGCGAGGGCAAGACGCTCGTGGCGACGCTTCCCCTGTATCTCAATGCGCTTCCGGGGCGGGGCGCCCACCTCGTCACCGTCAACTCCTACCTGGCGCGCCGCGACTCGCAGTGGATGGGGCACGTCTTCAAGTGGCTCGGGCTCACCGTCGGCTGCATCGACGACACCGAGCCGGGGACGCCGGACCGCCGCGGGGGGTACTCCTGCGACATCACGTACGGCACGAACAACGAGTTCGGCTTCGACTACCTGCGCGACAACATGGTGGTCGCGCTCGACCAGCGCGTGCAGCGACGGCACCATTACGCGATCGTCGACGAGGTCGACTCGGTGCTCATCGACGAAGCGCGAACGCCGCTGATCATCTCGGGCCCGGTCGGCAACGAGAGCGATCGCGACTACGCGCAGTACAACGGCATGGTCTCGCGCCTCGCGCGCGAGCAGACGGAGATCGTCAACCGCCTGGTGGGCGACGCCGAGCGCGCGCTGGAGAAGGGGGACACCGACGCCGCCGCGACGAGCCTGTATCAGGCGAACCTCGGCTCGCCGAAGAACAAGCGCCTGTTGAAGGTGCTCCAGGAGCAGGGCAACCGGCAGCTCATGCAGAAGCGCGAGCTCGACGTCATCGCCGACCGCAAGATCCCGGCGGGCAAGCGACAGTTCGCCGACATCGAGGAGGAGCTGCTCTACGTCATCGATGAGAAGGGCCACACCGTCCACCTCACCGACCGTGGCGTCGACGTGCTGTCGCCGAGCGACCGCGATGCGTTCATGCTGCCGGACATCAGCGAGGCGGTGCACCGCATCGATCACGATCCGGAGATGTCGCCGCAGGAGAAGATCGACGCGCGACTGACGATCGAGCGCGAATACGCGCTGAAGAGCGAGAAGCTCAACATCGTGCACCAGCTGCTGCGCGCGCATTCGCTGTACGAGCGCGACGTCAACTACGTCGTGCAGGACGGCCAGGTGCTGATCGTCGATGAGTTCACCGGGCGCACGATGATCGGACGGCGCTGGTCGGAAGGGCTGCACCAGGCGGTCGAAGCGAAGGAAGGCGTTCAGGTGAAGGGCGAGACGCAGACGCTCGCCACGATCACCATCCAGAACTACTTCCGCATGTACGAGAAGCTCGGCGGCATGACGGGCACGGCGGAGACCGAGGAGCAGGAGTTCTTCCAGATCTACAAGCTCGACGTCGCGGTGGTGCCGACGAACAAGCCGATGATCCGTGACGACCGTCACGATCTCGTGTACAAGACGCGGCGCGAGAAGTACAACGCGATCCTCGAGGAGGTGCAGCGGCTGCACTCGTTGGGTTTCCCGGTGCTGGTTGGCACGGTGAACGTCGACGTGTCGGAGACGCTGTCGCGCATGTTCAAGCGTGCCGGGATTCCGCACAACGTGCTGAACGCGAAATACCACCAGCGTGAGGCGGAGATCGTCGCCGGCGCGGGCCAGCCAAACGCGGTGACGATCGCGACCAACATGGCGGGCCGCGGCACGGACATTAAGCTCGGGCCGGGCGTGACCGAGGCCAAGGCGTCGATAGTCAAAGACGCCGAGGGGAAGGAGATCGAGGTCACCGAGATGGGTGGCCTGCACATCATCGGATCGGAGCGGCACGAGTCGCGGCGCATCGACCGGCAGCTGCGCGGTCGCTCGGGGCGTCAGGGCGATCCGGGGGCATCCCAGTTCTTCCTGTCGCTCGAAGATGATCTGATGCGCCTGTTCGGCTCGGAGCGCATCGCGAAGCTGATGGACCGCCTGGGCGCGCAGGAGGGCGAGGTGTTGACGCATCCGCTCATCACGCGCTCGATCTCGCAGGCGCAGAAGCGCGTGGAGCTTCAGAACTTCCAGCAGCGCAAGCGGCTCCTCGACTACGACGACGTGATGAATCAGCAGCGCGAGGTCATCTACTCGCTGCGGTCGTTCGCGCTCGAGGGCGGCGAGGAGCTGAAGGGCGAGGCGCTGAAGATGATCGAGAAGGCCGTCTCGCGGCGAGTCGAGATGACGCTGGCCGAGTTCGATGAGCCGGCGGATTGGGACATTGGGCTCCTGCGTCAGGAGCTGCTGATGCACTATCTCGTCGCGGTGCCCGAGTTCGATGTGAAGGAGCCGCCGTCCCAGGACGTGGCGGAGCTTCAGCAGATGGCGGTCACGGCCGCACGGGCGGCGTTCGATGCCAAGGTCCGTTCGTTAGGCGACTTCTCCGGCCAGCTGCTGTCGCTGGTGACGCTCAACGTCATCGACCAGAAGTGGAAGGACCACCTGTACGACCTCGATCAGCTGCGAGCGGCGATCGGCTATCGCGGGTGGGGGCAGAAAGACCCGCTGGTGGAGTACAAGCAGGAGGCGTACACGATGTTCGTGGACCTCATGCACGACATCCACAACACGTTCGCCGATCATTTCCTGAAGGTGCAGCTGGTGTTCGAGGGGGCCGGCGGCGGACCTGGCGGCGGTGGACAAGGGGGCGACGCTGGCGGTGGCGGCGTGCCATCCCGGACGCCTCGGGCGCCGACGAAGAAGTTCAACGCCCTCGGCATCCTCGAGGAGGTTCCCGAGCCCGAGGTCGCCGACGGAAATGGCGCGGGCGACGAGGCGGCCGACGTCATCGACATTGGCCCCGCCGAGCAGCCCTCGACCGAGCAGGTGGCGGCGCGGAAGGACCCGACGATCGTCGGCGCCGGGAAGCTGCGCTCGCTGGAGCCGAAGGCGACGGCGATCGGTCGGGCGGCGGTGCCGGGCGCGGCGGCCGACAAGGACGCGTGGGCGAACGTGGGGCGCAACGACCCCTGCCCCTGCGGGTCGGGGAAGAAGTACAAGAAGTGCCACGGAACGACGT
This sequence comes from Gemmatimonadaceae bacterium, assembly GCA_025931335.1. Classification (GTDB taxonomy): domain Bacteria; phylum Gemmatimonadota; class Gemmatimonadetes; order Gemmatimonadales; family Gemmatimonadaceae; genus JAICNG01. The sequence continues at coordinate 8,295 of JAICNG010000067.1, forward strand.
AAGGGGTCGAAGGGGACGAAGGCGGTCGAGGGCGATCGAAGGGGTGCCCCGTTGACAGCCCTCGACCGCCTTTGACCCCTTCGACCCCCTTTGCCCTTGAGCAAACGCGCCTACGCGCCCGGTCCGGATGACGGACCCTGGAGCGCGCGCGGGCATCTTCGTCGGCCATGCCTGGCCAACCCGACCCCAAATCATTAAGTATTCGAGAGCTACCTCGCTCGGAGCGGCCGCGGGAGCGGCTCAAGGCGTTGGGCGCCACGGCGCTCAGCTCCGCTGAGCTGCTCGCCATACTCGTGGGGAGCGGGTGTGGGGGGCGCTCCGCCCTCGCGGTCGGTCAGGACATCCTCGTTCGCGCGGACGGCTCGTTGCGGCGGCTCGCCACGCAGCCGATGGCCGCGCTTACCGCGTACGCCGGGGTGGGGGCCGTTCGCGCGATCACCATCCACGCCGCACTGGAGCTGGGTCGCCGAATGGTGCTCGAGGCTCGCGAGGAGGGAGACCCCCTTCGGTCGCCTCGGGAGGTATACGCGGCGTTCGCGCCGCGACTCGAGGATCTCCCCGTCGAAGAGTTCCACGTGGCGATCCTCGATGCGCAGCACCGGCTGGAGCGAGACGTGACCGTCACCCGAGGCATCCTCAACTCGTCCCTCGTACATCCGCGGGAGGTCTTTCGCGAAGCCATCGCCGAGCGGGCGGCGGCGGTGATCCTCGTTCACAACCACCCGAGCGGCGATCCGACCCCGTCCGCGGATGATCGGCTGGTGACGGAGCAACTGGTGGCGGCAGGGCGTTTGTTGGATATCCCCGTGCACGATCATGTGATCGTGGGGCGCGGGCGATACGTGAGCTTCGCGGAGGCGGGACTGCTGTAATGGCGACGACGGCGCTGGGCACGGTCATTCCGGGATGGGAGCTGGACGACGCGGCGGCGATGGAGCGGCTCGACGTCGACCTCCTCGCGCGCGCCTACCGGTTCTCCGAGCGCGCCCACGCCGGGCAGAAGCGCTCGTCAGGCGACGCCTATGTCTCGCACTGCGTGGAGGTCGCGAAGATCCTGGCCGAGCTGCACCTCGATTCGGTGACGGTCGCGAGCGGGCTCATCCACGACGTCATCGAGGACACCGGCGTCAGCGCCGAGGAGATCGAGCGGGAGTTCGGCACCGAGATCGCCAGCATCGTCGATGGCGTGACGAAGATCGGGAACATCACCTTCCGGTCGACGCAGGAACGGCAGGTCGAGAACTACCGCAAGCTGCTGCTGTCGATCGCGAAGGATGCGCGCGTCATCCTGATCAAGCTCGCCGATCGCCTGCACAACATGCGCACGCTCGATTACCTCCCGGACGAGAAGCGCCGGCGCATCGCGCAGGAGACGATGGACCTCTACGCCCCGCTCGCGCACCGCTTCGGAATGGCGAAGCTGCGGTGGGAGCTGGAGGACCTGTCGTTCAAGCATCTCGAGACCGACGGCTACAAGAGTCTCGCGAAGCTGGTCGCGGCCAAGCGCGCCGAGCGGGAAGGACTCATCGCGCAGATGCGTGATCCCATCGAGCGCGTGCTCCGCGACGCGGGCCTCGTGCACGCCGAAGTCACCGGGCGGCCCAAGCACCTGTGGTCGATCTTCAAGAAGATGAAGCAGCGCGAGAAGCCATACGAGGAGATCTACGACCTCATGGCGATTCGCGTGCTGGTCAACACCGTTCCGGAGTGCTACCACGCGCTCGGCCTCATCCACGAGGGATGGACGCCGCTCCAGGAGCGCATCAAGGACTACATCGCGCAGCCGAAGTCGAACGGGTACCAGTCGCTGCACACGACGATCTTCGGCCCCGGCAAGCAGCTGTTCGAGATCCAGATTCGCACCCGCGACATGCACCGCACCGCCGAGTTCGGGATCGCGGCGCACTGGCTGTACAAGGAGACGGCGAAAACGCGCGACGAGCTGGACGAGAAGCTCGGATGGTTCCGCGAGATCCTCGCCATGCAGCTCGACGCGAAGACGCCTGACGAGTTCCTCGAGTTCCTCAAGCTGGACCTGTATCAGGACGAGATCTTCGTCTTCACGCCCACCGGCGACGTCATTCAGCTGCCGAAGGGCGCGACGCCGATCGACTTCGCGTTCGCCGTGCACACCGAGGTCGGAACGCGGTGTCATGGCGCGAAGGTGAACGGCAAGATCGCGCCGCTCTCCCGGCAGCTGCGCAACTCGGATCAAGTGGAGATCCTGACGTCCTCATCGGCGCGTCCGAGTCGCGACTGGCTGGCGCACGTCCGAACGGGGCGCGCCCGGCACAAGATCCGGCAGTGGATTCGCAACGAGGAGCAGGCGACGTCGGCCAAGCTCGGCCGCGACATCCTCGATCGCGAGGTGAAGCGCCGTCGCCTCGAGAAGCCTGACGACGCTCAGCTGCTCGCGGTCGCGAAGCAGCTCTCGCTCGCCGACGTGCGGCAGCTGATCGCGTCGATCGGGCAGGGAGACGTGCACGTCTCGCAGGTGTTCAAGCTGTTGTACCCGGAGGCCGTCGAGACACCGGAGCCGCCGGCGAAGGCGGCCAGCGCGTTCGAGCGGCTGGTCGACCGCATGCGCGGCACCACCCGCGGTGTGCGCATTCAGGGCGTCGACGGCCTGATGATCCGGTACTCGCAGTGCTGCCAGCCCGTGCCCGGCGATCCGGTGGTCGGCTACGTCACGCGGGGCCGCGGTGTGAGCATCCACCGCGCGGACTGCCCCAACCTCCTCCTGCTGTCGGCGGAGCCGGAGCGGCGCCTGGAGATCGACTGGCAGGAGATGGAGGGGGAGCTCTTCGTCGTGCGCCTTGGCATTGAGGCGACCGACCGGCGCGGCCTCTACGCCGACCTCGCGGGCGCGGTCACCGAGACCGGCACGAACATCAAGAGCCTGGAGATGCGCAGCGGCGACGGCGGGGTCTTCGGCTCGGTGCTGGTCGAGGTCGAGAACCTCTCGCACCTTCAGAAGATCGTGAAGGCCATCCGGCGCGTGAAGGGCGTGACGGACGTGGCGCGGCGGGAGAGGGTGAGCGCAGAGTAGAGGGGTCGCGGTGTCGAGGGATCGCGGGATCGAGGGCGCCGGGTCGAGACCGCGATTCGGCGCCCTCGATCCCTCGACACCCGGACACCTTGAGCCCCTCGCCCGAACAAACACCGGAGCCCTATATTTAGACCCCATGGCATCCTTCGACTTCCAGGCTCCCTTCTCCCCAGCCGGGGACCAGCCGCGCGCCATCGCCGAGCTCACGACGGGGCTGGCTCGTGGGGACCGGTTTCAGACGCTCCTCGGCGTCACCGGGTCCGGGAAGACGATGACCATCGCCAACGTCATCAAGGCGCATGGGCGGCCGACGCTCGTCCTGTCGCACAACAAGACCCTCGCGGCGCAGCTCTACGGCGAGCTGAAGAGCTTCTTCCCGCACAACGCGGTCGAGTACTTCATCTCGTACTACGACTACTACCAGCCGGAAGCGTACGTCCCGTCGACCGACACCTACATCGAGAAGGACGCGTCGATCAACGAGGACATCGACCGCCTGCGGCTGCGGGCGACGTCGAGCCTCATGGAACGCGACGACGTGGTCATCGTCGCCACGGTCTCGGCGATCTACGGATTGGGCGACCCGATCACCTATCGCGAGACGTGCGTGACGCTCGAGCGGGGCCAGCACATCGCCCGCGACGAGATCCTGCGCTCGCTGGTGCGGATTCTCTACCATCGCAACGACGTCAGCTTCGATCGCGGCACCTTCCGCGTTCGCGGCGACACCGTCGAGATTCTGCCGGCGTACGAGGAGCAGGGCGTCCGTATCGAGATGTGGGGGGACGAGATCGAGCGCATCTCGAAGATCAACGTGCTCACCGGCGAGACGATCGCCGTGCTCGACAAGGCGGCGATCTATCCGGCGAAGCACTTCGTGACCGCGCGGCCCACGCTCGAGCGCGCGGTCGGCGCCATTCGCGCCGAGCTGGCGGATCGGCTGGCCGCGCTGCGAGGGCAGGGGAAGCTGCTCGAGGCGCAGCGCCTGGAGTCGCGCACGAACTTCGATATCGAGATGATGCTCGAGGTCGGGACGTGCGCGGGGATCGAGAACTACGCGCGGCACCTGTCGCAGCGGCAGGTGGGCGAGCGACCGGCGGTGCTCTTCGACTACTTCCCCGAGGACTTCCTCGTCGTCGTCGATGAGTCGCACGTCTCCCTGCCGCAGATCGGCGGGATGTTCAACGGCGATCGGGCGCGCAAGCTCACGCTCGTGGAGCACGGCTTCCGGTTGCCAAGCGCGCTCGACAACCGCCCGCTCATGTTCGACGAGTTCCTCACGCTCACTCCGCGCGCGATCTTCGTGTCGGCGACGCCCGCCGAGCTGGAGCTCCGGCTCTCGGAGGGCGTCGTCGTCGAGCAGATCATTCGGCCGACCGGGCTCGTCGATCCCGAGATCGACGTACGGCCGGTGCGGGGCCAGGTCGACGATCTGCTCAACGAGATCCGCATCCGCGAACGACGGGGCGAGCGCGTGCTGGTCACGACGCTCACGAAGCGCATGGCCGAAGATCTCACGGACTACCTCCAGCAGATGGGCGTGCGCGTTCGGTACATGCACTCCGACATCGACGCGATCGAGCGGATGGAGATCATCCGCGGCCTGCGGTTAGGCGAGTTCGATGTCCTGGTCGGGATCAACCTGCTTCGCGAAGGGCTCGACCTGCCCGAGGTCTCGCTGGTGGCGATTCTCGACGCCGATCAGGAGGGGTTCCTTCGCAGCGACCGCTCGCTCATCCAGACCGTGGGGCGCGCCGCGCGCCACGTCGCCGGGACGGCGATCTTCTACGCCGACCGCATGACGGGATCGATGCAGCGCTGCATCGAGGAAACCAGGCGGCGTCGCGAGATCCAGGTCGCGTTCAACCACGAGCACGGGATTACGCCGCGCACCGTCGCGAAGAGCGTCGACCAGGTGCGCTTCAGCACCCGCGTGGCCGACGCGCGCACGCCGGACCGCGAGGACAAGGGACGCCGCGTGGCCGAGCCGGCGGCGACCTACGCGAGCGAGATGGATACGGCCGCGCTCATCGAGGTGCTCGAGAAGGAGATGAAGGAGGCCGCGGCCAACCTCGACTTCGAGGCGGCCGCGCAGCTTCGCGACCAGCTCTTCGAGCTCCGCGCGAAGCGCGAAACGCACGACCGCGCACGACCGGGCGGGCTCGAGCGGATCAAGGCGCGCCGGTAGGGTCGCACCGCCTAACCAGTGAGCGCGCACCATCACGTCATCCCGCCACTTGCGGCAACGGGCAAGGTGGCCGTCACCGAGCCCGAGCTTCGTGCGTGGGGCGAACGGCTGGGAAGTGCCGCCACCGCGCCGCTCGTCATCGCGATTTCGGGCGAGCTGGGTGCGGGTAAAACGACGCTCGCGCAGGCCATCTGCCGTGGAGCGGGCGTTCGTGACTTCGTCACCTCCCCGACCTTCGCGCTGGTCCAGCGATACGAGGGCGCCCGCTTTCCCGTGTACCATCTCGATCTCTACCGGGTCGAGTCGCCCGGGGAGCTGGTGAACCTGGGCTGGAACGACGTCCTGCGGGACAACGCGCTCGTCCTCATCGAATGGCCTGAGCGCGCCGAGGGGCACATGCCCGGCGACGTGCTCCACATCGAGATCGAGCATCATCCCACCGACCCGGCGCGACGCGTGCTGCTCGCCGGATGAGCGGGGTCACCCTCGCGCTCGACGCCTCGACATACACGGCCAGCGTGGCGCTCGTGCAAGGCGGCCGCGTGGTGCGCGAGGCGACGGTGGCCATGCGCGATCCCCGGCACGAGCGCCTGATGCCCGCCGTGGCCGACACGCTTGGGACGGCCGGCATGCGGGACGTGGCCCGCATCGTCTGCGGAGCGGGGCCGGGGAGCTTCACCAGCCTTCGCATCGCGGCGTCGCTCGCGAAGGGACTGGCCGTCGCGTCGGAAACACCGTTGTTCGCGGTGTCGTCGCTGGCCCTGTTGATCGCCGGCACGGAGACAGCGCCGCCAACCGGCCGGTGGCTCTGCCTGCTCGACGCGATGCGTGGCGAGGCCTTCGCCCAGGCATTCGAGGTCGCTTCTTCCGGAGCAATCAGCGAGGCGTCGGACGTGCGCGTAGTTCGAGAGGAGGAAGTCCCGGCGCTCGCGCGTGCGATGCAGGCGCGCACGATCGGCCTGGGCCGGGAGGTTCACGCGGTGCCACACGCGCGCGGTGTGCTGCGTCTCGCGACGCACGCATCGCTACAGTCGCCGGTGGATCTTGCGTCGTGGGAGCCGGACTACGGGCGGCTCGCCGAGGCGCAGGTTCGGTGGGAAGCGGCACATGGCCGGGCGCTCGACGGCCGGTCGTGGTAACAGGAGGAACGCTGTGAGCGCGCAACGGGTGCGGCAGGCATCTCGCGGAGACTCGGTGACGATCGCCCCGGCGGCGACCGGCGATCTGGACGCCGTCGTGGCGCTGGAGACGGTGGCGTTCGCCGACCCGTGGACGCGTCCGGCGTTCGACGCGGCGCTGAGAGAGCGTCATTCGCGATTTCGCGTCGCGCGGGCGCTCGATGGCGCGCTGCTCGGGTACATCGTCGCCTGGTTCGTGCTCGATGAAGGGGAGATCGCCAATCTCGCCGTCGTCCCGGCGGCGCGCCGGAAGGGCGTGGCGCGCGCGCTGCTGGACACGATCATTGCCGAGGCCCGCGAGAATCGCATCGTGCGATTGTTTCTCGAGGTGCGCGAGTCGAACCTGGCGGCCCGCGCGCTGTACGCCTCGCGGGGATTCACCCCGCTCGCGCGACGCGCGCGGTACTACCGCAAACCGGTCGAAGACGCGATCGTGCTACGACTGGACTTGTGATCGACGGGAGAGTGCAACGGAATCGGGTGGCGCGGGACGTTTCGGTTTCGCGCGATCCCGACCTGGTCGTTATCGTGAGCGACGAAACAACGGGCCATCGCCAGGAGGAATCGTGAGTCGAAGCCTGAACAAGGTGACGTTGATCGGAAATCTCGGGGCGGACCCCGAAGTGCGGTCGACGTCGGGAGGCAACCGCGTGGCGACCTTCTCGCTCGCCACCAGCCGGTCATGGAATGCTGCCTCGGGGGAGAAGCAGGAGAAGACGGAGTGGCATCGGTGCGTCGTCTGGAACTCGAAGGCGTCGACGCTCGCCGACATCGTCGAGCGCTATCTCAAGAAGGGCGACAAGGTGTACGTCGAGGGGCGCATCGAGTATCGGCAGTGGCAGGACAAGGAGGGTCAGACGCGCTACAGCACCGAGATCAACGTGCGCGAGCTGATCATGCTGAGCGGCCGCAGCGGCGGCCCGGACGCGGAGGCGGCCGAGGGGTCGAGCCGGCGGCCGGCCGCGGCAGCGAAGGGGGCCGCGGGCGCGACGGGGGCCGCGGGCGGAGACTTCGAGGACTTCCGAGGCGCGCTCGAGGAAGAGGACGACGACCTTCCGTTCTAGCGTTGGGCGGAGTCGGGCTTGATTGCGGAGTGGGGAATGCGGAATCGTTCACCCAATGCGCCATACGCAAAACGGAAAACCGACTCTGGCCCTTCGTGACCTCCCCGCGGCGTCCCGCGTCTCCACTGTGGACAGAATCACCGGGTTCGTGGGCGAATTGACCGATCGCGCCACGAACGCCTTTTCTCTTGCCACACTGGGGATCGTTCGATGCCGCGTCTTGAACGCAGCGCGCCGGTGAAGCGGCGCCCAGCCCTTCACACATTGCGCATGGCCGGAACGCGAGCGGCGCTCATTGCTCTCGTCGTGCCCGCGTTTGCACTCGCGCAGGAGGTAACGGGCCGCCGCACGCATGTCGTCAAGACGGGCGATACGCTGTGGGATCTCGCCGGAGCCTACCTGAGCGACCCCTTCCTGTGGCCGGAGATCTACCGGATCAACACAGACGTCGTCGAGGATCCGCACTGGATCTATCCTGGCGAGGTGCTTCAGATCCCCGGTCCTGGCGAGCTGACGGTTGCCGCTGACCAGCCCCTGCCGGTCGAGCAGGGCGTCGAGGACCAGCGGCCCGTGGGGCCGACGATTTTCGCCCGCGCGCAAACCGGTCCGAAGTACGGGCAGCGCCAGCTGACGGCCAATCGCCGCGTCGCGATGCCGGAAGACATGGAGCGCGCCGCCGTCCGCGAAGGCGAGTTCATCGCCGCGCCGTGGATGGACCGCAATGGTGGCCCGGAGCAGCACGGCCGCATCGTCGCGACCGCTGAGCTTCCCGGAATCGGGCAGGCGTCGGACCCGATTCGTCTCGCCCCGCACGATCGCATTTACGTCACACTACCGCGCGACGTGGCCGCCACAGCCGGCGAGCGGTACCTGTCCTACGAGCTCGGCCCCTCCATGCCCCAGGGACAGATCGTCGTTCCGACCGGCATTCTCGTCGTCGAGAAGCCCGGTACCGACGAAGCCACCCTCGTGCGCATCGAGCGCATGTTCGGTGAGGTCAAGGTTGGCAACCGGTTCATTCCGCTCGAGCGCATTCAGCTGCCCACCGATGCCCGCCCCGCTCCGGTGGACCTGGGTGTCCGCAGTCGTGTGATCTGGGTCGCAAGCGACGCGGTGCTCCCCTCGATCCAGCACTATCTGCTGATCGATGCCAGCCGTAAAGACGGTGTGAGCCTCGGTGACCAGTTCACGCTGATGCATCGGCGGGTCGAGCTCGACCGCGGGGTAAAGCTCCCGGAGCAGCCCGTGGCGCTGGCGCAGGTGGTCCGCGTCACAGAGCGCGGCGCGACGGTGATGATCGTCGATCAGGTGCAGCCCAAGGTCCGTGAGGGCATGGAAGCGCGCTTGACGGCCAAGATGCCCTAGCCGCAGCGATGATGTAGATTGGGCGACGCATGATCGCGATCGCCCATTCTCTCGCCATCACGCTGTACCTCGGCGCCGCGGCACTGGCTGCGGCGCCGTTCGCGCGTCCGGTCCCCGCGCCGGTGCGCGGCGTGACGACGCTGCTCGGTCTGGGCGTGGCAATGCACGTCGTGGCGCTCCTCGATTTCATTCGCGCGCACGGGCAGGCGCCGGTGTCGGGACTGGGCCCCGCGCTGTCGCTCGCGGCGTTGCTGGTCGCGGTGCTTCTGCTCGTCGTGGAGCTGGTCGCGCGCGAGGTGAGCTTGTCGCTGGCGGCGGCGCCGCTGGCGGCGGCTCTCGCGGTGGTGGCGAACGTCGCCGGACTCTCGCCGGAATCGATCGCGAGCGGCGTGCAAGGGGCGTGGCTCGCAGCGCACGTCGCGCTGAGCTTCCTCGGGATCGCCAGCTTCGCCACCGGCGCGGCCGCGGGCGTCATGTACATGGTGGAGCGACGCGAGCTCAAGGCCCGGCGGTTCGGCGCGATCTTCCGCTTTTTTCCGCCGCTCGATACGCTCGATCGAGTGAACCACCTCGCCTGCCTCGCGGGCGGAGCCGCGCTGACGCTGGGTGTGGCGATCGCCGTGGCCTACTCCGTCGAGTTTCAAACCGTGAACATGCCGCAGATTCTGTGGGGCATGGCGGCCTGGGCCGCGCTGAGCGTGATCGCCCTCGGGCGTGCGGTCGGTGGATGGCAGGCACGGCGCGCCGCGGTGGTGACCGCCGCGTCGTTCACGGCCGTCGTGCTCCTCTACGTCGCCCTTCGCGTGTCCGGGGCGGCCGGTGGCGGGTTCCTGTGAGCGGCTATCCCGTGCTGCTCGAGGGTCGCGCGATCACCGCGCTCGTCGTCGGCGGGGGAACGGTCGCGTCGCGAAAGGTGCGTGCGCTCCTCGCGACCGGGGCACGGGTTCGCGTCATCGCGCCGGCCATCGCCGAGGAGCTGCGCACACTGGGCGAGCAGGATGCCAACCTCACCATCGAGCACCGTCGCTTCCGTGCGGATGACGTTCGCGATGCGACGCTCGTCTTCGCCGCGACCGATGATCGGGCGACGAACTCGCGCGTCGCGCGCATCGCGCGGGACCAGCACCGGCCCGTCAGCGTCGCCGATCTCCCGGGCGAAGGAAGCTTCACCGGCATGGCGACACATCGCTCCGGCGACGTGATCATCGCCGTCTCGGCCGGCGGCGTGCCGCGAGCGGCGGCGCGCATTCGTGATGCGATCGCCGAGCGATTCGACGAGCGCTACGCGGCGGCGATCGCGGCATTGCGGACGGTGCGCCGCCGTCTCCTCGACACGGGGAGCGAGGGAGGGTGGGAGCAGGCCACTCGGCGGCTGCTCGACGAGCGGTTCTGCGCTCGCGTCGAATCGGGCGCGCTCGCGGCGGAGGCCGATTCGTGGCGCTGACGCTCGTGGGCGTGAGTCACGCGACCGCCGACATCGAGGTGCGCGAGCGTCTTGCGCACGCGCCGCACGAGATTCCTTCGACCCTCGCTACGGTGCGCGCGAACACCGGTGCGCGCGAAAGCGTGCTGCTCTCCACCTGCAACCGCACCGAGATCTATCTCGTCGAAGGCGAGCGGGACGCGACCGATGCCGCGTGGACGGCACTGTCGACGCGGCTCGGGCGGGATGCCTCACCGTACGGGTACGTGCGTCGCGAGCGCGAGGTGGTGCGCCATCTCTTCCGCGTCGCATCGGGGCTCGACTCGATGATTCTCGGGGAGTCGCAGATTCAGGGACAGGTGCGCGATGCCTGGCAGATCGGTCGCGCGCATTCGTCGGCGGCGCTCAATCGGCTGTTTCAGTCCGCGCTGCTCGTCGCAGGCCGCGTGCGCTCGGAGACCGCGATCGGGCGCGGCGCCGCGTCGGTGAGCTCGGCGGCGGTGCAGCTGGCGAAAAAGATCTTCGGGTCGCTCCAGGGCCGCCGCGCGATGGTGCTCGGCGCCGGCGAGACGGCGGAGATGGCGCTCGAGTGCCTGGTGGCGCACGGCGTGCGCACCGCGATCGTCGCGAACCGCACGTACGAGCGGGCGTGCGACATGGCGGCACGACATGGCGCGAGCGCGATGCATTACGACGAGTGCTGGACGCGGCTCGCCGACGTCGACGTGATGCTGTGCTCGACCGCCGCACCGCATGCGGTCGTCACGCCGGCGCACATTGCGCCCACGTTGGGCGCCCGCGGAGATCGGCCGCTGTGCATCCTCGACATCGCGCTTCCGCGTGACGTCGATCCCGACGTGGGGACGCTGGGGAACGTGTTTCTCTACGATCTCGATGATCTTCGCCAGCTCGTGGCGGCGACCGTCGATCACCGGCGCGCCGAGCTGCCGACGGCGGAGCGCCTGATCGACGAGGAGGTGGAGTCGTACTGGTCGTGGCTGGCCGGACTCGCCACCGTTCCCGTCCTCACCGAATTTCGCGCTCGCATGGACGATGTCCGTGAGCGCGAGGTGGTTCGGCTGCTCGAGCGGCTCGAGCATCTTCCCGATGCCGACCGGCAAACGATAGAACACTTCTCACGGGCACTGATGAACAAGTTCATGCACGAGCCGTCGGTGCGGTTGCGCGCCGCGGCATCCAATGGGCGCGGTCTCGGGATCGTCGACGCCGTGCGGTACCTCTTCGCGCTCGAGGACGAGACGACGTCGCGCGACCGGGGCATCGAGGACGAGCGATGAGCGGCGCGGCGCTGGTCACGGGGGGCGCC
>JAICNG010000020.1 GCA_025931335.1 Gemmatimonadaceae bacterium
GTGGGGGGTGTGTGGCTTCACCCGTCCCTGTCCCTGGCCCTTTTCCGCCCGCCCCCGTTCTCGCCCGACCCCCCCCCCCCCCCCCCCCCCCACCCCTGGGGTGCGTGTGACCGTCCTCACCGTGACAGACCCGGGTCGGAAACAGTCACTCAGGCATGAGACGCCTTTCCTTAGTAGTGGCCCTCGCCACCAGCCTCGCGGCCTGCAGTGCACCGCGCACGGCCGCCACCCACCGCCCTGCCCCCGCAGCACTCCCCGCCGCGCCACCCGTCCCCGAGCCTAACCGCGACCACCTGGGCCCACGGGATCCGATTGGCGTCGGCAGCGTGGCGCGCGCGCGCGACGCCGAGCTGCAGTTCTGCTATCTCGAGGGTGTGAAGCAGCACCCCGACCTGGCCGGGCGGCTCACGATTCACGTGCGCGTCGCCGGCAACGGTACCGTCACCGAAGCGGCAGTCGAGTCCCGCTCGTGGGATCGCGGCAAAGCGAAGCACGTCGAAGCGTGCGTCCTCAACCGAATCTCGCGTTGGCGGTTCGACGAGTCCGCGGAGAAGACCGCCGTCTATCCGCTGATTCTGCTCTTCTCGAGGTGAGGCCGGGCCGGCGCTATTTCACGCGCTTGCCCGCCATCTCACCAACGTCGGTGCCGAGCTGCCAGGACCCGGTGAACGCGTCGCCGACGAAGGTGAGTCGGAGATCGAGGGGACCCTGCGGGTGCTGGGCTTTGATCACCACGGCCTGTTCGCTGACGATCACCTCGGTGATGGGAAAGATCCCGAACTCGCCGGCATTGATCGAGCCGGTATAGGCGCCCGTGCTGCCGCGGACGGTGAAGGTGCCTTTCAGCGGAACACCGTCGGGAGTCGCGGTCGCGTACTCGAACTCGCCGACGGGATTGACGGGTGGCGTCGCGGTGACGCGCGGCTCGGGAATCGGTGGCGGCGCCGGTGGGACCGCCTCACGAGGCGACGAGGCGCATGCAGCGAGTAGCACCAGCACGATGGCACGCATGAAAGCTCCTTGGTAAAGCGAGACGTCGGTGAGTCTCGACATGGTGGAGACGTCAAGATGCCTGGTATCGGAACGTCTGCGCAGCGACAATCGCTTTTCAATGGAACACGACTCGCCTCTCGCAACCGGCTTCTCGCCGCGCTGCCCGAGGCGGAGTACGCACAACTCGCGCCCCTCCTGCGTCGCGACCAGCTCGAGCTCCGTCAAACCATCTACGAATACGATCAGCCTGTCGAGCGCGTCTATTTCCCCGAGAGCGCCGCGGTCTCGGTGGTCGGGATCATGAGTGGAGGTGCCGCGGCCCAGAGCGCAATCATCGGCAACGAGGGTTTCGTCGGCCTGCCCATCTTCCTCGGTGCCGACCGGATGTCCGCGCAAACATTCTGCCAGATTCCGGGCGACGCCCTCTCCCTCTCCGCCGATGAGTTCCGCCGCGCGGTCGCCCGCGGCGGACGTCTCCCCGTCCTGCTCGGCCGGTACACGCAGGCGCTCTTTACCCTGATGTCACAGTCGTCAGCATGCACCCGCGCGCACGAGTTGCGCCAGCGGTGCGCGCGCTGGCTGCTGCTGACGCACGATCGCGTTGGCGCGAACGACTTTCCGCTCACTCAACTGTTCCTCGCCCAGATGCTGGGTGTACGCCGGGCGGCGGTGACGGAGATAGCCGGGGCGCTGCAGCGCGAGGGCTACATCGTGTACTCGTACGGGCGTATCACCGTGCGCGACCGACACGGCCTCGAATCCGCCGCCTGCGAGTGCTACCGCATCATCCGGCGCGAGCTGGACCGGCTGCTCGATGGCCACGAATCCCCCGACCCACTGTCGGGCGTGCGCCTCTCGGAGAGCGGAAAGTCGACGCTGGGAGACCCGGGTGGAACCTAGGGATCCAGGGATCAAGGGGTCGCGGGAACAAGGGGTGTTCGACGCGCTGAGCGCGCGCTCGCGGAGTGCTTCGCCCGCCTGTAGGTTTTGCCCGTCGATCCCCCGATCCCTCGACCCCTCGATCCCGGGTGCTACTCCCTCTCCTCCTCCAGCTCCAGGCCGCGACCCCCACCTTCACCGTCCCGCGCATCGAGGCTGACGTCACCATCGACGGCGCCCTCACGGAGGCGGCGTGGCAAAGCGCGGCGCGACTCACCGACTTCCACCAGTACGAGCCGGTCGACGGGCGGAACGCTGAGGAGCGCACCGAGGTCCTGGTGTTCTACAGCCCGCGGGCGATTCACTTCGGCATCATCGCCGGCGCGAGGAATCCGTCGTCCATCCGCGCGACGCTCGCCGATCGCGACAACATTGCGTCGGATGACCGCGTCACCATCTATCTCGACACCTTCGACGACCGGCGCCGCGCCTTCATGTTCGGCGTCAACCCGTTAGGCGTGCAGGAGGACGGCGTCCGCACCGAGGGCGCGGTGAGCGCGGGGAGCATCTTCGGCGGGAGCATCGATCTCAACCCCGATTATTTGTTCGAGTCGAAGGGACAGCTCACCGCCGACGGATACGTCGTCGAGGTGCGGATCCCGTTCAAGAGCCTGCGATTCCCGAGCAGCGGCCCGCAACGGTGGGGCATCAACATCGTGCGCGACAACCCGAGCACCGGGTACCGGGACACGTGGACCGACGTGCGCCGCGCGAGCGCCAGCTTCCTGTCGCAGGCCGGGCGCATGGAGGGAATCGACAACGTCGTTCGCGGGATCGTCACCGAGGTGCAGCCGTTCCTCACCGCGACGATGACCGGCGCGACCGATACCGCCGGTCGCTTCGAGCGCGATGACATCGAGCCCGATGCGGGCGTCAACCTGCGCTTCGGATTCCCGCAGCTCTCCCTCGACGCGACCGTCAATCCCGACTTCAGCCAGGTCGAATCGGACGTCGGGCTCGTCACCGTGAACGAGCGGTTCGCGCTGTTCATTCCGGAAAAGCGACCGTTCTTCCTCGAGGGAATCGAGCTGTTCAGCACGCCGAATCAGCTCATCTACACGCGTCAGATCGTCGAGCCCCTCGGGGGCGTGAAGCTCACCGGCAAGCTGGGACGCTACAGCGTCGCCTATCTCTCGGCCCTCGATGAGAGGCGCGGTCCCGACGCGTTGTTCAACGTCACTCGGGTTCGCGCGGACTTCGGCGGCAACTCCCTCGTCGGCGCCAGCGTCACCGACCGTCGCCGCGACGGTGCGTACAACACCGTCGCCGCGGCCGACGTCCGATACGTGTTCGGCGGTCTCTATTATTTCGAGGGCCAGGTCGGAGGATCCTGGACGCGCGACGGCGCCGCCGTCGACGCACGACCCGCCTCGTTATGGCACGCCGAGCTCGACCGGACCGGGCGCTCATGGGGGTTCAACTACGCGCTCAACGCCATCGAGGACGACTTCGAGAGCCACGCGGGCTTCGTTCCCCGCGCGGCCATCGTCGACGGCCACGTCTTCAACCGGTTTTCCCTGTATGGCGGGCGCGGCGCGCTGATCGAGAACTTCACCGTGTTTGGGGGACCGTCGCGCACGTGGGAGTACCGCGCGTTCCCCGATCGCTCTCCGATCGAAGGGGGCGAGCAGATCGGTGGCTTCACGAACTTTCGCGGCGGATGGCGCCTGAACTGGGGCGTGTTCCGTTCGCTCGTCATCTTCGATCGCACGCTCTTCACCGGTCTCCAGAACCTGGTGATCGCATCGGGCCTGTTCAGGCCGTACGATGCCCCACGCGAGCTGTCCAATCTCTGGGGGGATTCGGTCAGCGTCGCGACACCGGTGTTCTCGAAGTGGCAGGCGACCGTTGGTGCCGCGTGGTATGCGACCCCCATTTTCTTCGAGGGCTCGGAGGGAGACGCGACGCGCTTCACCGCCGCGCTCAACGTGCGACCCACCGCGAACATCCGCATCGAAGCGCTCGCGGTCGCGCTGCGCATCGACCGCGACCGTGACGGATCGGAATTCGCGCGTACGATCATCCCGCGCCTCAAGATCGAGTATCAGCCCCGGCGTGCCCTGTTCTTCCGCGCGATCGGCGAATGGCGCGACGAGCGCCGAGACGTGCTGCGCGATGCACGCACGGGGGCGCCACTCTTCCGCGACGACGAGCCGACTGCCGCCATCGAGGACAAGACGCTGCGCGCCGACTTGCTGGTTTCCTACGAGCCTACGCCCGGTACGGTCGCTTTCCTCGGCTACGGGAGCACGCTCGAGGCCCCCGAGGACGCGAGCTGGTCGCGCGCACGACGTTCCGCGGACGGCTTTTTCGTGAAGCTCGCGTATCAGTTCAGACGGTGATGAGGTCCTGGTTCATTGCGCAACGAGCCGTGACAGCGTTATCACAAGGGTCTTCATCGATTTTTGGGGCTCCGAGCGCCGGGGCCACGGACAGCCGAACTGCCGAATCACCCGAAATAACAACACGAATTGCGCGAATCCCAGCGCGCTCGTTGCGCTCGGCTCCCCGAGAACCCCCAAAAAAAACCGTCGTTGTACTGGGGCGGAGACTTGCGCGGCGCGGGGGCAATTCGCGCAATTCGCGTTGTAATTCGGGTAACTTGGCAGTTCCGCTGTCCGTGGCCGCTCGGGGACCGGAGGCACAGGCGTCAGCAATCCCGAGAACTCCGCGAAGAGCCGGATAATGCCGTCACGGCTCCTCGCGCCACGACCGTATCGCGACACTCGAGGATCATGATGAAAAGCAGCCGTCCACGTCTCGCCCTTCTCGCGCTCGGTGTCCTCGCTTGCGCGCGCGCCCCCGAGCCACCCGCGCCCGCGGTGCCGCCGGCGCTCATCGTCTGGATCACCGTCGATCAGTTGCGCGGCGATCACCTCG
Organism: Gemmatimonadaceae bacterium; assembly: GCA_025931335.1. Taxonomy (GTDB): domain Bacteria; phylum Gemmatimonadota; class Gemmatimonadetes; order Gemmatimonadales; family Gemmatimonadaceae; genus JAICNG01. The sequence continues at coordinate 4,813 of JAICNG010000020.1, forward strand.
ACCACTTCCGGCCCGTGTGGACCGGCGGGTTTCGGCGACTGCTGACCGAAGGGCGCGTCTACACGAACGCGACACACGATCACGGTCGGACCGTCACCGCCGCTGGCCATGCCGCGCTCGGAACCGGCGTGCACCCCTCGCGACACGGGATCATCGGCAACGCGTGGTACGAGCGAGCGGGTGACACCTGGGTGTCGATGTCCAACGTCGGCGACTCGAGCGTGACGACGGTCGGCGCGGAGCTGCCCGGCGTTTCGCCGCGCAATCTCATGGCCACCGGTCTTGCCGACTGGATGGTGGCGGCCGACGCCGCCTCGCTGGTCGCGTCGGTGTCGGGGAAGGACCGCGGCGCCATCCTTCCCGCCGCCCACGTGAAGGGCCACGTGTACTGGTTCGAGCCCGCCGGCGGATTCGTGACGTCGACCTATTATCGCGACGCGAATCCGGAGTGGGTGGTGCGGTTCAACAATACCGTGGTCCCGCGCTACATGGTCGACACGATCTGGACGTTCACGGCGCCGGCGTCGAGCATCCACCTCAGCGGGCCAGACACCGCCGCCTGGGAAAGCAATGGCGTGCTCACCTTCTTCCCGCATCGCCTCAGCGATCTCACCCCGCGGCGCGACTCGGCCGCGCTGCGCGCCTGGATGGAGCGCACCCCGCTCGCCGACGCCGCCGTTCTCGAGTTCGCCGAGACCATGGTGACGGAGCTGGGGCTCGGCCGGGACGGGTCGGTGGACCTGCTCGCCGTCTCCGTGTCGCAGACCGACGGCGTAGGACACGAGTACGGTCCGTTCAGCCGCGAGCAGCTCGACAATCTCTACCGCCTGGATCGCCGGCTCGGCGCCTTCTTCGGCTTTCTCGATCGTACGGTGGGGCGCGACAGGTACATCGTCGCTCTCTCCTCCGACCACGGGGTGATGACCCCTCCCGAGGATCGCCGAGCGCTACCCGGCTCCCGCCGCCTAAGGGCGGCCGAGCGTGAGGCGATGCAGCAGATCGTGACGGAGGCGGAGGCGAGTGATCCGGCGACCGCGCCGGCGCGCATCGCCGCCGCCCTCAAGGGGCAGCCGGCGATCGCCAACGCCTGGACGACCGAAGAGCTCATGCAGCGAGTGCCGCCGGACTCGTTCGCCGTCCTCATGCGGCGGTCGATGTATCCCGGTCGCGCCGGCGGCCCCTTCAGTCGCAATGGCGTCGAATCGTGGTGGGTGTCCGGCGGGCTGGGCGGCGAGCGGGGAACGACGCACGGATCCCCGTATTGGTACGACCGTCACGTGCCGGTCATCTTCATGGGCCCCGGTATCCGCTCGGGCCGGATCGGCGACCGCGTGTCGACGCTGGACTTCGCCCCGACGCTGGCGAGCCACGCGCGGGTGAGATACCCTGGCGATCTCGACGGGAGGTCGCTGTCCCTCCGTTGAGACCGCCGACGCCGGTTGGCCCTATGCTCCCGCGAGCAACGGCCGGACTCTCGTGAGGCAGTCCGCGAGGATGCCCATCTCCTGCCGGGCCCCGATTCGCAGCGCGAGCTGCATCCCGCGCACGTAGCACTGCACCGCCGTCGCCAATTCCTGCGCCTTCACCGTGATGTCGCCGAGCAGCCGCAGGCACTCGATCTGCCGCCACGCGTTCTGCGTGTGATTGAAGTAGCCGAGCGCTTGGCTGACGTGGGCTTCGGCGCTCGTTAGGTCGCCGACGAGGTAGAGCGTCTCGGCGACGTTCAGCGTCGCGAGCGCCACCAGCTCCTCATCCTCCACGTCGCGCGCGATGGCGACCGCCTGCGTCAGCACGCGGGCCGCCTGCGCGCCCTGGCCGCCTTCGAGGAGCGCCCGGCCGTAGTTGTTGAGCGCGAACGCCTCCCCGCGCCGGTAGCCGGACCGGCGAAAGCAGCCGTACGACTCGACGAACTTGTGCTGCGCCGTGTCGAGATCGCGCTTCTCGGCGGCGACGCCTCCGAGGTTCTGGAGGATGATGCCGCGGACGCGCTCGTCGTGCGCCAGCCGCAGCGCGGTCTCGAGCATGACGTCGGCGTCGTCGAACTCGCCCCGGCTGCGGTGCACCGCGGCCAGGGCCGACAGGGCTTCCGCGTGGAGGTCATCCAGCCGCGCCTCACGAGCGATCGTGATCGCGCGCTCGGCGCACGCGACCGCGAGATCCCATTCGCATCGTGTGCGGTAGACGCTGCTCTGGCGGCGCAACGCTTCGGACGTCAACGCGGCATCGGTGGTCGCGCGCGCGGCGGACTCGTAATGCGCCAGCGCGGTGTCGAGAACGCCGTGCTGCTCGAAGCGCAGGCCTTCGTCGAGCTCGTGGCGGGCGGTGAGAGAATCGTAATCGGGGGGCATGCTCGAATCGGGGGGAGTTTCGTGTTCAGGGATGACGATCGAGCCCCGCTCTTCGTCCTATGTGATATGGATCGCTTTCGAGGAGGGGCGATGTCGTTCCGCGGCCGCTGCCTGCTCCCCGCGCTCTCCGCACTCGCTCTCTTCGGCTGCGCCGACTCGCCACGCCGAACCGACAAGATCGTCGCGCCCGTTGTGCTCGATGCGTCGGGGGCGTCGGCGCTGCTCGAGTGCCCCACGTCACAATCCGCGAGCGCTCTCGGCCTCCTGGACATCCTCGAAGGCTGAAGGGATCGAAGGGATCGAGGGATCGAGGGGATCGAAGGGAACGGCTGGTCGGCAGTTCCATTCGATCCCTTCGATCCCTTCGGCCCCTTCGACCCCTTTGGGCCTATTGACTCCCCCCCAGGAAGAGGCAGGATAGAGTCTCGAGCTCGATCCCCTTCTTTCTGGAGGCAGGTCATGCGAGCCAAGCCAATCACTCTACTCGTCGCTGCCCTCGCGGCCGCGTGCGCGACGACGCCCCGCGTCGACCCCGCAACGGTCGAGTCGGCGATTCACGCCATCAATCGCCAGATGGAGCAGGCGGTGGCCTCGCGGAACGTGGACGCCATCGTGGCCCTGTACGCGACAGACGCCGTCTTCATGCCACCCAACACGGCCGCCCTTCGCGGGCATGCGGCCATCCGCGGCAACTGGGCTGAAGCGCTGAAGCTGCCCAACGCATCGCTCCGCCTGACGCCGACCAGGATCGACGTGGCCGCGAGCGGCGACCTCGCCACCGACGTGGGGACGTACACCTTCTCGTTCACCGGCGACCAGGGCCCGGTCAACGACCGCGGGAAGTACATGGTGCGATTCGCGAAGGTCGGCACGGAGTGGAAGATCGCGAACGACATCTTCAACAGCGATCTCCCGGCGGCCGCACCCGCGCCAGGGCCGGCGACGGTCGTCGTCCTCGAGCCCGCCGGCGATGACATGGTGATGAACGCCGCCGCCGGATTGACCTTCCAGCCGCTCGAGGTTCCTGGCTTCAAGTCGGGAATGCAGATCGCCGTCGTCCATGGCGACCCGATGGGCAAGGGCGACTACACGATCCGTCTGAAGCTCCCCGCCGGCTATACCTTCCCCGCGCACTATCACCCGAACGCCGAGCACCTAACGGTGCTCTCCGGCGCGTTCCTGCTCGCGATGGGAGACAAGGAAGGGGGATCGCTGCACGAATACAAGCCGGGCGACTTCCTGTACATCCCGGGGAAAAAGCCGCACTACGGCGGTGCGAAGACGGAGACGGTGATCCAGCTGCACGGCATCGGGCCGTTCGAGATCAAGCTGGCAGGGGTAGCGGAGTAAGCTGAATCGGGGCCGCGGATGGTGTCGTCCGCGGCCCCGCGTCCATCACAGCCTTGGCGCGATCGCGGCCGACGTCTCCGCCGAGGTCAGCACCGGGATGACCTCGAACTCGACGAGGTCACTCCAGCGCTCGATCCATCGCGCGATGAGAGAGGCGTCGTCGCATTCCATCACCTGGTAGCAGCGGGTCATGTCGAGCGTCACCCAGCTCGCGATGTAGCGGAGGCCGTCGGGCGCCAGCCGTCCTTCATCGCGAAAGCGACGATAGACGGGCACCGCGTCGCCATTGCGAAACCGCTCGATGATCATGTAGAGCACGGCCGCTCATCCCTTTCGCGAGGATAGTCTCGCGCGGATCCGCTCGATCCACCCCGGCGCGTTCGGGTCGATCACGTTGATCGTCACCGCGCCGAAGGCGGACGCCCCCGTTACACGCAGCAATGGCGCGTCGGGTGCCGTCGTGCTCGGCGCCGAGCGAGTGACCTCGAAAATGCCGACAAAGGGTTGCCCTTCGACCTCGATGCGGATGCCGGGGGGCACGGTGATCTCGACGTTCCCGAAGATGCACCGGACCTCGATGTGCGATTCCCCGGGGCCGAGTCGGGCTCTCGTGAGGTCGAGCTCGACGTTCCCCATGAACGCGACGACACGGAACGCGCGCGGCAGAATCCAGTCGCCATCTCGATTCGTGCTCGACAGAAAGACGACGGCGCCGCGACGCTCGGGAACGAGCTCGGCCGGGATCACCACCGGGCTCGCGGGAGCCCGTTCGGCGCCGGGTGCCGGGGGAGACGGAGGTCGTGTCGAGGTCACGAATACACTGACGGGGATGCTCGGGCGCGAGTTTCGCCAGCCGCGGAAGTGAAGTGTCCCGCGCGAGTTGCGTGGCACCGCCCGAATCTTGCACTGGCGGGCCGCATGAACAAGCGCCTCGCGTTCGCCCCTCTCGCATTCGTGCTCCTCGCCTGTTCCGACGTGGCGACTCGCCCCGAAGCCGGGCGCATCAACACCGACACCACGCAAGCGCAGGACACCGCCCAGACGCCTGATACCACCGGGATCTCCCAACGGCGGCTCATCGAGTGTCCCACCGCGCAAACGGCGACGAGAACTGGCCTGGTGGGAGTGTTAGGCGGCACGGTCGCCGTGGCGGGAACATCGATCTCGCTTCCGGCGGGCTCCGTCCTGGCATCGACCCTCATCCGCGTGACAGTCCCTGCGTCGACGTACATGGAGGTCGACGTCACCGCCGACGACTTGCTGAGCTTCCTCTTCCTGAAGCGGGTGACGATCACGATCGACTACTCGCGCTGTCCCGCGAGCGTCACGCAGGGGAAGACGCTGACCGTCTGGCACATCAACACGCAGACGAAGGCCCTGCTGGAGAACATGCACGGCGTGAACGACCCGGTGCAGCGCAAGATCTCGTTCACGACGGATCACCTTTCCGGATACGCGATTGCGCAGTAACGGCAATGAGGAATGATGACTGGGGAGTGAGGAAGTCGATCGAGTGATGCCCATCGATCGATTTCCTCACTCCTCGGCCCTCATTCCTCATTCGCTTCCCAAGGGCGCTCCTCTGGCGTCCTGCGGCGCGATGACATATTCGTTTCCGCATGGAAGCGTCCGGCTCGCCCGAGCTTCGGCCACGTCACCACTGGGTCGTGCGCATCACCCATTGGGTGAACGTGCTCGCCGTCGTGCTCATGATCGGCAGCGGGCTGCGGATCTTCAACGCCTATCCCCAGTTTGCCCGCAAGGGTGAGACGTTCTGCTGCTACCCGTTCGCGGGCGATCCGATTCCCGCCTGGCTGACGTTCGGCGGATGGCTCGCCGGCGCGCGCAACTGGCATTTCGCGGCGATGTGGCTCCTGGTCGTGAACGGCCTCATCTACCTCGCCTTCATCTATCTGCACGGTGAATGGCGCGACCTCGTGCCCAGACGCGGATACGTTCGCGACGCCTGGGAGATGACCAGGTTCTACTTCTTCCTGCGAAAGGACCACCCGCGACAGGGCAAGCACAACGCGCTACAGCGCGGAGCCTACTTCGCCATGCCACTCATTGGCCTCGTCCTGGTGCTCACCGGTCTCGCGATCTGGAAGCCGGTGCAGCTCGGGCTCCTGACGTCGCTGTTCGGTGGATACGTGTGGGCGAGATACTGGCACTTCGTCGCGACGTGGCTGCTCGTGCTCCTCACGGTCGTGCACGTGTTCATGGTGGTCGCCGTCGATCCGTACTCGATCCGCGCGATGGTGACCGGTCGCTACAAGGAGGCCTGGTCACCGGAAGCGCGCAACGCGCGGCCATTCCTTCGCCTCCGGCCTCGGCCGAGCGTGGCGACCGACATTGACGAACAGCGAGGCCAGTGATGAAAGACGACCGCGAATCGTCACCCGGTCTCGACCGGCGATCGTTCATTCAGCTCACCGGCGCCGCGGTGACCACGGCCCTCCTCGGATGCGACGGGCGCGGCCCGCGCGACGCGCAGAAGGTGCTGCGGTGGGCAGAGGCGCGGAACGAACGCGTGGAGCGGGCCTTGTTCCGGCACACGTCAATGGACCGCGCGTCCCGGAACGCGAAGCTCGCCGGGGCCGCGTTTCCCGTCTATTACGTATCGAAGACCCTGCCCGTGTGGGATGCATCGGTGCGCGGGCCCTGGGCGCTCGAGGTCAGCGGACTCGTCAGGCGCCCGCTCCGGCTCGCGCTCGAGGACCTCCTCAAGCTCAAGCAGACGCGTCAGCGTGTGAACCACTACTGCGTCGAGGGGTGGACGGCGGTGGCCGACTGGTGGGGGGTGCGGGTGTCGGAGCTCGCGCGGCTCGCGGACGTGATGCCGGATGCCAAGTACGTCGATTTCCAGTCGTTCGACGACGGGTATCACGAGAGCTGGGACATCGACAGCGCGCTGCATCGACAGACGCTCGTCGCCTACGCGATGGATGGACGGCTCCTCTCCCCGGCGCACGGCGCACCGGCTCGGCTGCACTCGCCGATCAAGCTTGGCTACAAAAGCACGAAGTTCCTCACGCGCGTCGTATTCATGCCGCGGCGCAATGGTGGCTACTGGAGCGATCAGGGCTACGAGTGGTACGCGGGAACGTAGCGGCCAGATCGGCGTCAGGCGCTCCTGCGGCGTCGCGCGTGCGCTCCGACATCCGCAGCGCGCGACGCCTCACGACTCAGGCGAAGCGCTTGAGCGACCGCTCGCGCGCTTTCTGCGCCTCGAGCTCGCGATTCCGCGGAGGCGCGTTGGTCTTGAGCGACGCGATCAACCGGTGCGCGGCGTCGGTGACCTCATCGACGGCAAGATCGAACGCCGCTTCGTTCGCTTTCGAGGGACGCGCCGTTCCACTCAGCTTGCGAACGAACTGAAGCGCCGAGGCGCGGATCTCATCCTCGGTCGCGGGCGGCTCGAAGTTGGCGAGGGTTTTGATGTTTCGGCACATGGGAGTGGGAGTCTGACTTTCGAAAGTATGTTTGAGTGGGCCGGGGGCCAAGGGCCACGCGGGGTCGGGGGAGGATTGACTGCGGGCCCTGGACCCACCCCCTGGCCCCTGGCCCTTGACCCTTGACCCAGGGTTGACGCTACGCGTCAACCCAGCCATGTTCCGGGTGCGCGGCGATTTCCCCGATTTGACGGGCCGCGCACGGGAGCAATCCCGCACCAAACCGTCTAAGTCGCGGCGAAACGGCCTGCGACTCCTCGGAGTCGCGGGCCGTTTTCTCGTGAGGCGGGGACCTCAACCCGAAGGACACGAACATGGCCATCGCGACACGCCCCCGCCCCGCGGCCCGAACCGCACTCCACGTCATCACCTCGGAGTCGGTCTCCGAGGGCCACCCCGACAAGGTGTGCGACCTCATCGCCGACAGCGTGCTCGACGCGCACCTCGCGCAGGATCCCAACGCGCGCGTCGCGTGCGAGGTCCTGTGCAAGGCCGGCAACGTCGTGCTGGCGGGGGAGATCACGTCGAGCGCGCGCATCGACCATGAGAAGATCGCGCGCGCGGCGATTCGCGAGATCGGCTACGTCGACCCCGGCGAAGCCTTTCACGCCGACGGCGTGCGCGTCACGCAGCTCATCTCGCACCAGGCGCAGGAGATCAAGCAGGGCGTCGACATCGGTGGCGCCGGCGACCAGGGACTGATGTTCGGGTACGCCACCGATGAGACCGACGCGCTCATGCCCCTGCCGATCCTCCTCGCGCACGCGCTCGCGGCGCGACTGGCGGCGGACCGCAAGTCCGGACGCATCCCCTGGCTCCGCCCCGATGCGAAGACGCAAGTCTCCGTCGCGTACGACTCGTCAGGCTTTCCGGCCGAGGTGCGCACCGTGCTCGTGTCGGCGCAGCACGCGCCCGATGTGACGCAGGTGGCCATCCGCGAGTACCTCACCGATTCGGTGATTCCGGACGTGCTCGGCGAGTGGCATCACGAGAATCTGGCCATTCTCGTGAACCCGACCGGCAGCTTCGTCGAGGGGGGGCCCTCGACCGACTGCGGCGTGACGGGCCGCAAGATCATCGTCGACACCTATGGCGGCGCGGCGCGGCATGGCGGCGGCGCCTTCAGCGGAAAGGATCCGTCGAAGGTGGATCGCAGCGGCGCCTACTTCGGGCGGTTCGTGGCGCGACAGGTCGTCCGCGAGGGGCTCGCGCACCGGTGCGAGGTGCAGGTGGCCTACGCGATCGGCCGTCCGCGCCCCGTCTCGGTGGACGTCGAGACGTTCGGCACCGGCAACCCGCTGCGCGCCGAGCGGTTCGTGGCCGACAACTTCGACTTCAGCCCGAACGCGATCATCGAGCGGCTCGCGCTGCGGCGGCCGATCTACCGCGAGACGACGAACTATGGCCATTTCGGGCGGCCTGGGCTGCCCTGGGAGGAGTAGCGGGCTGTCGCATTCTGACATCCAGGTTCAAAGGACATACGGATGACGCGGATGCAACGGATCCGGCCGATCGCACCCGGCGCATTTAATCCCTCCTCTACAGGAGCAAGTAGCAGTTCTTTGGGTTGCGCGAGGAGAGTGATCGCCGCCGGGAGCAATCCGCCGGATTCGCTGCATCAGCTGCATCCGTATGTCCTTTGAACCTGGATGCCAGCCTCGGCCGAGCCCTACGAAACCGCCAGACCGTAGCGCTCCAGCAGGAGCTTCCGGTGATGCAGCTCGTGGCCGGCGATCATCCAGATCAGGCTCCGCACCGTGAAGCGCAGACCCGAGGCCATGCCGGCCCGCTGCATGGTCTCGGCGTCAAAGCTCTGCACCAGCGTTAGGCTCGCGGCGCGCACCGACGCCCACTCGTAGAGCAGCTCCCGCAGCGGGCGGTGTCGCGCGTTGCTGTTGGGCGCCCAGATGTTCTGCTCGAACCCGGGCAGCGCCGTCTCCGGATCACGCGCGATCCACAGCGCGCGGCCCGCGAACACGCGCTCCATGTCGGTCAGGTGACCGACGACCTCCCGGAAGCTCCACTTCCCCGGCTCGTACGACCACGCCTCGCGAGACATCGGAACCGACTCCAGCAGCTCCCGTGTCTGCGGGAACGACCGCGCCAGCGTCAGGGAAATGTCCCCGTCAGGCACGAGCGAAAGGTACCGCTCATAGTAGTCATCATACTCGTCGCGCTCGGGCCTGAGCGCGACCGCATCGATCGCCGTCGTCATCCTTCCTCCTGTGCCGCGGCGACGAGCATCGCGTCGACGCGACCCGCCGTGTCGTATCCCTTCCTTAGACCGCCCTCCCGATGCTGCCGAGGATGGCGATGCCTAACGTGCCATCCAGCTCGGCGCCCGTCTCGGACATCAACGACGCCGCGAGGCACGGGAGCGCGATGACAGCGAGCCCGATCCATTCGCGGCGTGTGGCCTTGGTGACGGCAGCCATCAGTGGTGGATTGAATCTGGCGCTGAGCCGCCAGGCCGCCGGTGAGGGACGCAACGAATCGCGTCCCCCGTGCTACGAAAACATTTGCCGTCGGACTGCTCGATGATCATGTGCGGTTAAGGCCTTTCCGACCACGATTGGTTCCCGACGCGTCGCCGCCTCGCGAGGGCGCCGGGCGCGATGAGACCCGACGCCCGGCGTCCGCGTCACCCCATCCTCACACCAGCGACTCCAGAAGCTCGGCGAGGCGGTCCATCGTCTCGCGCATTCCGGACTCCATCCCCGACTGGATGAGCCCGTCGCGATCCTCCACCGACTTGAAGAGCACGCGCGTCGTCCACTGTGTCTTCCCGTCATGCTCCTCGAGCGTCAGCGTCTCGAGCGATTCGTGGCCGGGCGGAATGCCTTCGAAGTTCCACGTCTGCACGATGCGCTCCGGGCGAACGACTTCGCGGTATTCGCCGGAGAACGCGTACTCGTTGCCATCGGGACCGCGCTGCACGAAGCGCCAGGACCCGCCGGGGCGCAGATCGATCTTGCACGACAGCATCTCGGTCCCGCGAGGGCCGTACCACCGTCCGACGTGCTCACACTTCGTGATCGCGTCGAAGACCAGCGCGCGTGGCGCGTTGAAGGTGCGTGTAATCATGATCTCGCGATCGGACGGCAGCGACATCGTCGTCCGGTTGTCGGTGCTAGCGTTTGCTGCTTTTGCGGCGGGCATGTTTCTTCTCCGTGGCTTGAAGTTCGATGAGGTATTCGTCGAGTCGCTCGAAGCTTTCATCCCAGAAGCGACGATACTGCTCGAGCCAGTTCGCGACGTCTCTGAGTGGGCGCCCCTCGAGTCGGGCGGGACGCCACTGCGCGTCACGGCCGCGGGCGATCAATCCGGCGCGCTCGAGGACGCCGATGTGCTTCGAGACCGCCGGCAGGCTCATCCGGAAGGGCCGGGCCAGCTCGGTGACCGTCGCTTCGCCCGACGCGAGGCGGGCGAGGATGGCGCGACGCGTGGGATCCGCGAGCGCGGCGAAGGTCGAGCTGAGACGATCGGGCATGGCGGCGATAAACCCTCCGGTTAATTAACTAACAGGTTAAATAAAGCGCGCCCCGAGGTCTGTCAAGGGCGGCACCCCCGGAGAGGCCGATGTGGGCGGCATTCGGAGCATTCCCGGAGAGTCCTTGGGACCCAAAGAAAACGGAGGGGCCTCGCGCGGCCCCTCCGTTCCCCATATCAGCGGTTCAACCGGAGCGTGATCTACTTCAACGCGGCGGCGATCATCCGGGCCAGGCCCTTCTCCGCCATCTTCAGCCACTGCCATCCCACCGTCAGTCGAACCGGGCTGGGCACCGACGGCGTGGTGGCCACGAGTACGACATCGCGGCCCGCGGCCGGCGTCCGCCGACTCTCGGGGCTCAACGACCAGATCCGGCCATCTTCATCGGTAACAGTGCGGGTATGCACGTGTCCTCACTTGAGCGTGGTCAAGCCAAACGACCTCGTTCTTGAGACTGGCAACCCGGCCGTCGGGAAACACGGTCCAACCCGCTAGACCCCCTGGGAACGCGCTCGACGCCTGCCGCGCGGGGCGGACAGTCCACGCACCGCGACCCGGAGGCCCAGGAACTCGCCATGCCGCTGCGCGGCGGCGGCGACGGCATCCCGCTCGGCACGGCTCAGGGCGGCGAGGAGCCGCAGCTCGATCGCGACCGATGTCTTCGTCACCGTCCGTTTCCACCCACCCACCAGCTGGCCGTCGACGACGACGACGTGCGCGATGAGCGCATCGCCACCGGTGACCAGCGCGCCCGATCTCAGCCGCGTCCCGATGGCGCTCCGGTCCTTCAGCCCGATGAAGTACTCGTCGTAGTTAGGCAGCAGGAGGGCATGTGGTGTCTTCCGCTTCGGCACGCGCGTGGGGGGCCCGGCCCAGTACGCTCGATCGCCGATGACGGCGCGCTCCAGGGACGCACCCGCCATCTCCGTTCCCCGCTTCCCGTCGGCGACGGTGAGTCCCGACCACCAGGCGAAGTCGTTCACCGTGGCGGGCCCGCGCGTCGAGAAGTATCGCGTCGTCAGCTCGAGCAGCGCCTCATCCCGGCTCTTCGCCGGGGCCGGCGGAACGCGCTCATCCAGCAACGCGTAGGTCATTTGCTTTCCCCGCCGCGCGCCGCTGCAGATGATGCCATCGAGCTCGGGACGCAGCAGAATGTGGGCGAGGCGTTGCGACCCGGTGACGTCGATCCCCGCATCGCGCAGCGTCTGCGCGATCTCGGCCCGCGTGAGCTGCTTTCCGTCGCGCAACGCGCGCACGAGGGCGGCATTGCTTCGCCGAAAGAGCGCATCATCGAGCTCGAGCTTCCGATCATAGTGCGCCATCAGCGCTTTGACGCGCGGTCCGGTGAGCGCGAGCATCCATCGGATGTCGGCCGGCGTGACAAAATGCCAGGTGGGCCGGAGCACATGGGTTCGGAGAATGGCGCCATCGGCGAACGTGCGCTCGATGTCCGCGTCCGTTGCCCCGCGCGTGCGCATTCCGAGCGCCCACTTCGCGCCCGCGTAGTCTTGCGCCTGGACGGCCCCGAGCCCATGGACGACCTGGGCCGGATCGCTAAGCACCGGCGTGATCAGATGTTGGGCGGCCAGACGCCGGCGGGGAATGTCCATGGGGCTTAAGGGGTCAAGGGGTCAACGGGGTCAAAGGGCTCAAGGGCTTTCAGTGGCTCGGTACTCAACGTGCAGGACCTCGAGCACCTCGAGCACCTCGAGCACCTGGAGCACCTGGAGCACCTTCAGACAGGAGTCCCCGCATGCTACTCATCCGCGAGATCATGTACTGCAAGCCCGGCAAGGTTCGGCCGATGGTGGAGAAGTTCATCACGATGGCGAAGCTCAACGAGAAAGCGGGGCTCGGCAGAATGCGCGTCATGACCGACTTCTGCGGCGAGCGCTACTGGACGATCGTCTCCGAGTTCGAGGTGGAGAACATGAAGTCATTCGAGGAGATGATGCAGGGGGCGGGGATTACCCCCGAGCTCGCCAAGGAGTTCGACGACATCATGAAGGGCTACCACGACCTCGTCGACTACGGCCGCCGGGAGATCTACAAGATCGAGAGCTGACGTGGTTCCATCCTCACCGCGTTGGCTGCGGTTCCCAAGCGGCCACGGACAGCTGAACTGCCAACTGACCCGAATAACAACACGAATTGCGCGAATCGCGTCCTTGTGCTTTCAGCTCGGCTCTCGCAGGAATAGCAATTCTCGTTGAGCTTGTGTGGGGAGGATAGCGCGGCGCCGGGAGCAATTCGCGTAGTTCGTGTCGTCATACGGGTCAGTTCGCCGTTCGGCTGTCCGTGGCCCCGGGAATCGGAGCATTCCCTGGAGATCCGCGAAGACCCAAAGAAAAATGGCGCCCTCCTGGGCGCCGTTTTGTGCCGAGCGACAGCTAGCCGCAGCAGCCGCAGGGGCAGCAGTCACCGGAGCAGCCGGGGCAATCGCACGGGTCCACCATGTCGTCCTCCATCGGTGCGGACGCCTGGAACGTAGCCGCGACAGGTGTGGCGATCAAGACGGGCGGTGGCGTTCCGCCCGGGGCCGCACCGTCGCGAGCCTAACGCGGGGTGACGCCGCTTCGCGGCGCGCCAATCGCCGTTGCCCACCGACCCGGCCACCCGCTCGCTGGCCGCAGCTCACCCGTCCCGCCCCTCGAGGCCGGCCGAAAGATCTTGTATTCTATGGATTAATAGAATATACTGTCGCCCGAGCCCACGCCGGACCGAGACATGACCCATCGCGACCTGAAGGATCCCCTCTACGCGCAGTTCGCCCGCATCGGCACCGCCGTCGCGAGCCCGAGGCGCATCGAGCTGCTCGACCTCCTGGGACAAGGTGAGAAGACGGTCGAAATGCTCGCCAGGGAATCGAGCACGCCCGTCAAGAACACCAGCGCCCATCTGCGCGTGCTGCGGCAGGCTCGCCTCGTCGACTCCCGACGCGAGGGGACGTACATCTACTATCGCCTGGCCAGCGACGGGGTCACGCGGTTTCTTCGCGAGCTTCAGGCGCTCGCCCGGAATCGGCTGGCCGAAGTGGAGCAGGTGGCGACGCTCTACATCGACGATCGCGACGAGATGGAGCCGGTGAGTCTCGACGAGCTCCGCCGCCGCATGCGCAAGGGCGACGTCAGCGTCATCGACGTGCGGCCGGAGCAGGAGTTCCGCTCCGGTCACATCGCTGGGGCCGTCTCGATCCCTGTCGCGCAACTCAAGCGCCGGCTGGCCGAGCTTCCGAGAAAGCGAGAGGTGGTGGCCTATTGTCGGGGCCCCTATTGCGTGTACTCGGTGGAGGCCGTCGGCATCCTGCGCAAGCACGGTTACCGCGCGCGTCGGGCAGGCGAAGGCCTGCCTGAGTGGCGAGCGAAGGGACTGCCGGTAGTCGTCGGAGAATGACGTCGCAGCCGGTCCTCGGGCTGCGCGCGAACTGGCGGCAGTTCTGGCTTCTCATCCTCATCAACGCGTTCGTCGGCGCGATGGTGGGACTCGAGCGGACGGTCCTCCCCCTGATCGCCGAGCGTGAGTTCGGGCTCGCGTCGAAGAGCGCGGTGCTGTCGTTCATCGTGACGTTCGGTCTCACGAAGGCGTTGGCGAACCTCGCCGCCGGGCATCTGAGCGAGCGCATCGGGCGGAAACATGTCCTCGTTGCCGGATGGCTGGCGGCGCTTCCGGTCCCATTGCTCGTTATGTGGGCCCCGACGTGGTCGTGGATCGTCTTCGCCAACGTGCTCCTCGGCATCAACCAGGGCCTCGCCTGGTCGACGACGATCGTGATGAAGATCGATCTCGTCGGGCCCCGCCAGCGCGGCCTCGCGATGGGACTGAATGAGTTCGCGGGCTACCTCGCCGTTGCCGCGTCGGCCTTCGCGACCGGTACCATCGCGACACGCTACGGCCTGCGCCCCGAGCCCTTCTATCTCGGAATCGCGTTCGCGGCGGCCGGCCTCGCGCTCTCGCTGCTGTTCGTTCGAGACACGAGCGGGCACGCGGCCGTCGAGAGCCGCCTGCGCACGTCCCGAATGGCTGACGAGGCGTCGGGTATCTCGCGCGGGCTCTTCGCCCGGGTGAGCTGGCGCGACCCCGCGCTCTCGAGCGCGAGCCAGGCCGGGCTGGTGAACAACCTCAACGACGGGCTCGCATGGGGACTGTTTCCGCTCTACTTCGCGGCGGCCGGTCTCCCGGTCCGCCAGATCGGCATCCTGGCCGCGGTCTATCCGGCGACATGGGGGCTCGCCCAGCTCTGGACCGGCGCGCTGAGCGACCGCTGGGGACGGAAGGGCCTGATCACCTCTGGCATGGTCGTCCAGGGGCTCGCCCTGCTCGCGATGACGATGGCCCGGGGCTTCCTCGCCTGGGCCCTGGCGGGCATCGCGCTCGGGATCGGCACGGCAATGGTCTATCCGACGCTGCTGGCGGCGATCGGGGACGTGGCGCATCCCGCGTGGCGCGCGTCGGCGGTCGGGATCTACCGACTGTGGCGTGATCTCGGCTACGCGGTCGGGGCGGTGCTCGCCGGACTCCTCGCCGACGCGTTAGGCATGAGCATGGCGATCGGCGTCATCGGGGGGCTCACGATCGCGGTGGGGATTCTCGTCGCGGTGCGCATGCCGGAGACGCTCCGAAACGACGGGTGACGCGCGCCGCCCTACCGCGCCGCCACCGCGGCCGAGGCGAGGGCGACCGAGAGCAGAACCGCGGATGTGGTGAACATCGTCTTCATGCAATCCTCACAGAAACGGGTCTATTGATCTCGACGCGACGCGCGCGAGAAAGTTCCCGGGCGCCGTGCCACTGTCACTTGTCGCGATTGAGGGGGCCGATCCGTCGGCCTCTCGCCGAGTCCTCGATGAGGGCCTTGAGCCTCCGGAGGCGGGTCTCCTCCTTCGTGGCGCTCATCACCCAGCGGCTCACGGTTCGCTGATACCACGGCGCCTGCGACTGGAAGAACGTCCACGCCCGCGTGTTCGCCTTGAGCTTCGCCTCGTACGGGGCGCCGAGCGTGAGGCTCTCCCTGGGTTGCTCGAAGGCGTAAACACCGGTGCGCGCGGGATCGCGCGCCTCGAACGCCTTGACGCCGGCCGGCCGCATTCGCCCGAGCCGAGTGAGCTCCGTCACGCGCCTAACGTTGACCGCGCTCCAGATGCTCCGGGCTCGCCTGGGCGTAAAGCGAATGACGTAGCTCTCGTCGCCGAGCGACTTACGAATGCCGTCAATCCATCCGAAGCAGAGCGCCTCGTCCACTGACTCCGGCCACGTCATGCTCGGCCGCCCCGATCCTTTCTTGTGAAAGCCCACCCAGAGCTCGGGCGCCGCGTCGTGGTGCTGCTCGAGCCACTTGCGGAAGTCGGCCGGTGTGGCGAAGAAGGTGGGCTTCATGTGGCAAAGGTGATCGCGGTCATCGAGGCCGTCGAGGGGACGCGGGGAGATTGCGACGTCGCGCGGCGCTCGCCCGCGGGAACGCGCGCACCGGCTGCGTCATTCTTCCTCTGGCGGCAATCACATTCCACCCTTTGCGCGAGAATGCGACGTGGATCAGACAGTCACAGTGGTGCTACGCCTCGTTCACATCGTCGGCGGCGTCTTCTGGGCGGGCGCCGTGTTCCTCATGGTGGGTTTCGTCATCCCGGCCGTGCGGGCATCCGGACCGGTGGGCGGGCGAATCATGCAGGAAATGCAACGAAGGAAGCTGTCGGTGTTCATGAACGCATCCGCCGGACTGACGATGCTCTCGGGCTTCATATTGTACGGACGCCTGATCACGGCAACGGGCGGAGCGTGGGCGCGCACGACGCCGGCGATGGTGTACGGCATTGGCGCGCTGGCGGCGATCCTCGGGGCGATTGTCGGCGGAGGGGTCGTCGGTCGCGGCGGGGAGCGGCTCGCGAAGTTGGGCGAAAAGATTCAGGCCGCCGGTGGTGTGCCGTCGCCGGAGCAGGCGGCCGAGATGAACCGGTTGCAGACGCGCGTCGGGAAGGCCGCGCCTGTGATGGCCGGGCTGCTCTTCATCGCCGTGGCGGCGATGGCGACCGCCAGATACTTGTGAGCGATTGCGGACTGCGGATTTGACAGGGGAGTCCAACGCCTAATAAAGGGCGCTTTGGGGAATTGCGGGATTGCCTGAAGCCTGGCTGCGGTCCCCAAGCGGCCACGGACGGCTGAACTGCGAACTGACCCGAGTAACAACACGAATTACCCGAATTGTGTCCTGCGCTTGAGCTCGGATCTCCAGAGACACGAAATGGCTCGTTGTAGTTGTGCGGCACCGGGAGCGATTCGGGCAATTCGTGTTGTTATACGGGTCACTTCGCAGTTCGGCTGTCCGTGGCCCGTCACCGCGATCGTTCACGGAATTCCCCGATGAACCAAGAAAAAGGGAGCCGAGTGCTGGTCGACCGCTGATCCCGAGCGGCGTGTCGATTTTCCCGTCCCTCGTTCGACGTGTCTGCAGGAGCCGGCACCGATCGGCACGGAACCCATAGCGGAGAACGACGATGCGCTACCTCGCGATTTACCGGTCCGCCCAGCCCGAAGGGACGCCGCCGACCGTCGAGACGATGACGAAGATGGGGAACCTCATCGAGGAGATGACGAAAGCGGGCATCCTCCTCTCGACGGAAGGCTGCCTCCCCAGTGCGTTCGGTGTGCGTGTGCGCAAGTCGGGGGGCCGGATCACCGTCACGGACGGACCGTTCGCCGAGTCGAAGGAGATCGTCGGCGGATTCGCGCTGTTCCAGGTGAGCTCGAAGGAGGAGGCGATCGAATGGACCAAGCGCTTCCTCGAGATCGCTGGCGATGGGGAGAGCGAGATTCGGCAACTCGTATCGGCCGATGATTTCGGCCCCGAGGTCACCCCCGCGCTCAGACAGCAGGACGAGCGCTCGCGCGACCGGATGGCCGCACGACAATAGCCGGGACGTTCCTCACGAGGCGAAGACCATGATCGAGACACCGCAGGTCACCACAACGTCGTTTCAGCAGACGGCGGTCATCCATCTGACGATCCCGCGCAACGAGATTCAGAGCGTCATGGGCCCGGGGATCAATGAGCTGATGGCGACCGTCGCAGCGCAGGGCATCGCGCTCGCGGGGCCGTGGTACACGCACCATCTGCGGATGGAGCCTGGCGTGTTCGATTTCGAGATCGGCGTGCCGGTGGCGGCGGCCGTGGCGCCATCCGGCCGCGTGAAGCCCGGTCATCTGCCCGCCGCGACGGTCGCGCGGACCGTCTTTCGCGGAGGCTACGAGGGCCTGGGCGCTGCGTGGGGCGAGCTCGGCCAATGGATCTCGGCGAACGGGTACACCCCGGCGGCGGACCTGTGGGAGGTGTACGTCGCCGGGCCCGAGTCGGGCCCGGACCCGGCCAACTGGCGGACCGAGCTCAACCAGCCGGTGGAAGAAACGGGGGCACTGGAAAAACGCTAGGGCGCTGGAAAGCGCTACGGGCGCTGGAAAAGCGCTGGAACCACACAACAAGAAGGAGACGGACAATGCGGTTCATGGTGATCGTCAAGGCCAACGAGGAGTCGGAGGCCGGAGTGCTGCCTGACGAGCAGATGCTGACCGAGATGGGGAAGTACAACGAAGAGCTGGTGAAGGCGGGCGTCATGCTCGCGGGCGAAGGGCTGCAAGCCACCTCGAAGGGCGCGCGCGTGCGGTTCGACGGGAAAAAGCGGACGGTGGTCGACGGGCCGTTCACCGAGACGAAGGAGCTGGTCGCCGGATTCTGGCTGTGGCAGGTGAAGTCGAAGGAAGAGGCGATCGAGTGGCTGAAGCGCGCGCCGTTCCGCGAGGGCGAGGTCGAGATCCGTCAGGTGTTCGAGAACGAGGATTTCGGCGACGCGCTCAGGCCCGAGGTGCGGGACCTCGAGGATCGGGTGCGCCAGCAGAGTGGATACGCGGAGAAGCGTCCGGAGGCGCGGGCGTAACTCGATTGCGGATTGCGGATTGCGGATTGCGAGCAAGATCTCCTCGGGTCTTGTTCGCAATCAACAATCCGCAATCCGCAATCGTCCTTACCGCGTTCCAGCCAACACCCCCGCCAGCATCTCACTCTGCCGCGCCACGTTCGCCAGCGCGGCCGCCGCCGTCTGCGCATCGCGCGTGTTCTCGAAGGCCGTGAGGGCCGCGTTGACCTGACCGACCAGCGCGTCGACCGTGCTCGCGGGACGCCGCCCCAGCCGGTTCATCACGTCCGCGCTCTGGAACCGCGCACGTGATGCCGCGATCACCCGCAACGCCGCACGAATCTCGGCGACGTCCTTCGCGCAGCATCGCTTCCCCCAATCGCTGATCACTTCCGCCGTGGCGGGCGCGGGCGCCGGCGCCGCTCGAGTCGCCGGCTGTAGACGTCCGCGCGTCGCGATCGGGGTTGCGGCCGTCGGCACAGCGGCCGCCCGCACGACGCCGCCGATCTTCCCCTGCATCACGGCGACGATCTCACGAATGAGCTCGGCGTGATCCGACGCCGCGTTGAGCGCGCGCGAGCCTAACCGCACCGCGGCCGGAGCAGGGCCGAGGTCGGCATAGATGTCCGGGGTGCTCGTCCCCGGACCTGGGCCGAATCCCTTGAAGATCACGCCGAACAGCTTCTCGCGCGCCTCAGGGTGCTGCCACAGGGCGAACCCTCCTCCTCCGGCGAGATCGGTCATCCGGCCGGTCTGCGGCGCACGCCCGCCCGTGGACGGCGCCCTGGGCGACGCCGATGATTTCGCGGAGACGTCGCGCGCCCCCGGGATGCCGCATACGGCGTCGTCCGGAAGTGGGCTTCCATCCTCGGGCCCACAGATGCCGAAGCGCGTAACGGTGGATCCGGTGTCCGTGCGAACGACCGCGCCCACCCACTGGTAGCTCTGCGTCAACGACTTGAAGACGCCGAGCATGATGTTCGTGTCCTCGCCTGGCTTGAACAGCGGGCCGGTGACCCCGGCGCGCCGTGCCAGCTCGTTGAGACCGTCACCATCGAGCAGGATCAGCTTCGACATGATGACCGTGTTGTACATCGGCTCGAAGGCGCGCCAGTCGAAGGTGCGGTTCGAGCCGGACGGTATTCCCATCTCCTGGTCGACACGCTGCCGCATTCCCGCGGGAAACCCCACGTTGTCCATCTGGGTGGCGGGGTCCTTCACCGCGAGGTACAGCGCGTAGTACTGCGGGAACTCGTCCTTCATGAAGCGCTTCACCTCGTCCATGATGGCTTCGTTGATCGGGGCCAGCGGATCGCCGACCCAGTCCATGAATTCCGCCATCTCGGATGCCGCTTCGCCGACGGCGTGCGCGCCGAACATCTTCGGCACCCACTCCTTCATCCATCCCGTCATCGCGCCCAGACCCTCGCCCATCTCGTGGTGCATGAGCGCTTCGCCCAGGCTCTGGCTGCTGTCCACCATCGCGCGGAAGCCGCGGTTGATGTCGAGTCGCCACGCCTCCATCTGCTCTTTCTTCGCGCACGGCACCGGGTTCGCCGCGCACTTCATCCAGTAGGGCGCGTCGTCGTTGATGTTCTTGTTCATGTCCTTCTTCGCGCGCTCGATCTGCGGACCCAACCAGTCGTAGATCTCGAGCCAGCGCTGATAGTGGCGCGCGACCGGCATGTGCTGCCGAGCCCGCGCGTCCTTGATCAGCACGTTGGCGACGAAGCGGGGCCACACGTCGAGCGTGAGGTCGGTGGGCGGGGTGTGCGCTCCGACGTAGCCCTCCAGCACGACGTGCTTCACGGCGGTGCTTCGCGCGGGGCCGGTGAACGTCACCCACGCGCCGTCGGCCCGCTGGTTGACGTAGGTGTGGGCGAACATGTCACCCGCACCGTGCGTGAGAAACCCGTAGGCGAACGCGAGAACCTTGTCGCGCTCGCCGGCATCCTGCCACCCGCGCGCCGTCGTCCAGACATGGCGCATCCATTGGTCCGCGTTCCATTCCTTCGGCGTGTCCGAATGCAGGACCCATCCGCCGGTGTACATGTCCGGGAAGAGATCCGGCGCGAGCACGCCCGCTCGATAGGCGGCAGGCTCCGCGCGCAGCGCTCGGAGTGCGGATGCCGCAACGGGGAACTCCCCGTACGGTGGAATGGTGACCTTTCCATCATGGATCGCGTCGGCGAGCGCCTTGTTCGCCGCGAACAGATGGGTGTTGATCTTCCATCGCGCTGCGCCGCGCGTGCGGGGGTCGATCTCGTTGGCCGACGAAGGAGTCGCCGACACAAGCAGCGACCCCAACGCGAGGGCGACGACCACGGGCCGCATCATGACCCACCTCCACCCACCGAAACGGGGACGGTGTGCTGGACGCGAGTGGCCGAGCCGAATGGCCGGGCATGCTCGTCCTTCGCGAGCATGACGGTGATCGTGTACGTCCCCGCGTTAGGCCACGTGAGGCTGAACGGAAGATCCTTCGCGGGATCGAACCAGCAGGTGCCCGCGCCGGCCTGCCAGGAGCAGCCCGAGCCCGTCGGCGTGGCGCCCCCCGTCCAGCTGATCTGGTACTGCACCTTCTCCGCGTAGGGATAGCAGCTCGGCATGCGGACCTTGAAATCGGTGCGCTGCGCCGCGAGGGCCGCGGCGGGAAGCGCGACGGCGGGCTGAAGCGCGCTCGAGCCGCCCTCAGCGAGATCCTTGAACCAGATGTGCCGCTCCTTCATCAGCTTCGTTTCCCACCGCTTGCCGATCCGCTGGCCCCCCGCCAGCGCCTCGGCCCTCAGCTTCGCGCCCCAGTCGAGATCGGCGGTGAGCACGGAGCTCTGATCGATGCCGGTGGTCGTGCCCGATGTCTGCGAGGCGGAGATCGCGGCACATCCCGAGGCGACGCCGAGCAGGTAGGGCTGTGGGCCGGCGCGCGCGCTGAGCACGTTGTAGTTGAGGCTGAGCTGCACCGCGGTGAAGAGGCCCGGCCGCACCGTCACCTGTCCCTCGATCTGCGCGCTCTCATTCGACTGGGCGGGCGCGGTGCTTCCCTTCTCGTTGCCGCTACAGCCGTCTCCGTCGCAGGTGAAATCGAACGCGGAGCGGTGTGACGTGGCCAGCGTGAACTGTCCGGTCGCCTTTCCTTCACTATCGAAGTCGATCTCCCCTTCGATGTAGGCACTGACGTCGAGCACCGCGACCGGGATCCCGCCGATGACGATCGGGATCACGACGACGGGAATCTGCGGTCCTCCGCTGGGGGGAATCGTGAGCGTGGTCTGGAACGAGCCGTTGGCTTCGACGGTGACGTTGAGCTGCTGCCCCACGGTGATCTGCCCGTCCGCCGTGATGTTCCTCGGCCGCACCACGAACGGCAGACAGGGGATGTAGAAGAAGGTCGCCTTCGCCTTGAAGTCCGCCTCCATGGGGACGCCGAGCCTAACGGTTCCTTTCACGGAGCCGGATGCCCCGCCTTTGGAGGCGCCCTTCTCGAGACTCAGCGGCATCGAGGGGTTGATCGCGAACTTCACCGGCGTCGTCGGGCCTGGGAGCTGACGGTCAGCGAAGCACCCGGCGCCGGCGCCCCATGCCTTCTCCATCTCGCCGGTCCAATGGTCCCACGTCTTGTTCGCCGCTTCCCACATCGCCTGCCAACTCTCGGTGAACCCTTCGCCGATGTCCTGCACGGTTTCGCCGAAGCAGTTCACCGACTCGAACATGTTGTCGCAGTCGGAGCCGCCCCCGCCGCCCCCGCCGCCCCCGCCGCCACCACCGCCGTTGGCCGCTTGCCAGGCGCGGTATTGCACCATGCACATGTCGTAGGCGACCTGATTCATGAACTGGCTGGTGCAGTCGATGGGACTCATCACCAGATTCGCTGGAAGCGGGTGCTCCTTCATCCACGCCTCGGCCCCGCGTGGGTCGACGATGTAGCTGTTGGACTCGCCCGGACGCAGCGTCTTCACGTGCATCTTGAGCAGCTTGCGCGCGTCTTCGTTGAGACCGGGCGCTTTCTCGATGCCGTCGAGGCCGCGAATCATCAGCACGTTGGCGCTTTGATCGCGGCCGGAGATGCGCGCGGTGACCGTTTGCATCTCGACGCGCGGCCCTTTCGTTCCAGCCTTGCGCGTTTGCTGAACGACGATCGGCTCGCCGTAGGTGACGACGGGAAGGGGACGAAGGGCGACGTTCGCGACCGCGACGTTGACGCCGGACGCTGGTTGCGCCGCGCCCTTCGCTGGCGCGGGAGTGCGCACGGCCAGCCCGCCACGCGGCCCTTGCGTGATGGTGCAGCAGGCCCGCTGCCCATCGAGCGAGACCTGGTTCGTGCCGAAGTTGGCGTAGACGGCCTGGCCGACGCGCAGCGTTCTCACCAGACGCGCGTCGGCGACCTTGAACTGGAACGTCTGGGCTGACGCGGTGACCTTCGCCGAGATGAGACCGGTGCGCGCGTCGATCGCGGTAATCGCGCAGCAGGCCGACTGTGCGGCGGCCGGTCGAGCCAGCACGAGCGCCAGCGCGGCGGTGACAAGCGTGCTCAGGATGCGCATGTGAAGACTCCTCACTCTCTCGGGTAGGGTGCCTTCGAGAGTTCCCGGAGGGCTTCGACCGTTACCGCCAGGCCGCACCGATCACGGTCATCTGACTGGAAACCCGCCGAGGGTCTTCCCGTATTGGCTACGTGAAAGTGTTCTGCGCAACGCACCGAACGGGGGTAAACGCATGTCGGGTCAGTCCATCACGCGCATCGCGCTGCTGAGCGCCATTGCCTGCGCGTTAGGTACAGATGTCGCCGCTCAGGAGGGACCGAGGTCGAGCTGGAGCTTCATGACGGGACTCGGGGTGATGGTGGTCCCAGAGTACGTCGGCTCCGAGGAGTATCACGCGTTTCCGGTGCCGCTCACCGAAGTCACCTATCGCGACCGCGTCTATCTCGGACCCAGTCGCACCGGGCTCGCTGGAGCACTCGGCGGCTACGCGATTCGCACCCCGCGGCTTTCTGTTCTCCTCGAAGCCGGAGCGCAGCCCGACCGCCGGACGTCTCGGGCGGACGCGCTCGCCGGAATGGAGAACCGCGACTGGGTGGGATCCGCGGGAGCGAGCGTGAGCTACCGCGTCGGCCCGGCGGAGGCGCGTGTGGGCGTCGTTCGTGGATTCAACGATGACGCCGGAACGCTGGGAACGGTGGGCCTGGGGATGCCGGGCCGCGTCGGCCGCTTCATGGGAGAAGTTGGATTGAGCGCGACGTTCGCCGACGGTCGCCAGATGCGACGCGATTTCGGCGTGACGCCGGCCGAGGCGGCCGTTAGGCAGTTGCTCATCGACGCCGGCGATCCGCGGCTCGGGCCGGGCGACGGTGCCGCCTACCAGCCGACCGGCGGATTGCGGAGCGTCGGCACATCGCTCTTCCTGATGTACGGCCTCACGGCTCGGTGGGGCGTGGTGACGTTTGGTGGCGCCGAGTGGCTGGGCAACCGGGCGGAGGCGAGTCCGATCGTGCGCCGCCGCGGGCAGGCGTTCGGGGCGACGGGGCTGGCCTATCGGTTCTAGCCGATCGCGGCGCGAACGCCCACGCAGTAACGGTCAGCCAAGCAGGCGTGAATCGAACGCGAACTTGCGGCGCCCGACGACCTGGATGGATTTCGCCGCGCGGTGGGCCGGATTGATGATGTAGTTGAGCTCCTCCGGCACCACCGCCGACGGGACACGCAGCACCGCTGTTCGTTCCTCGGCCAGCCACGTGTCACCGATCGAGAGACAGCTCCGGTGACCCGGACGGCGCCAGTCCTTGGGAAGCGAGGCGAGGCCGACGGACTCGATCTCGAGCGTGTCGGGGATGTCGATCTCGAAGGCGACGAGATCAGGGGGGACGAGCGGGACGTCGGTGTGGACGAGCAGCTCGAGCGCGGCGAGGGAGAGGCGGCTCGAGGCATAGACAGCGGCGCGGCCGCGAGTGTTCCACCGTCCGCCGGCGAGTCGCGCGCCCTCTCCATCGAGCTTGGCGTGCGCGAGCCGCGCGAGGCGCCAGACGATCATTCAGGGATCAGCTGTACACCCCGTGCTCGATTCGCAGCAACACCTCTTCCACGAGTCGGGCACCCCCGCTCGTCACGACGAGGTCGAGCGGGACCTCGCCCGACAGCGCACGGTTCGGCGCCCGCAGCCAGGCACTCACCTTTTCGGTGTCGCCGTCGAAGGTCTGGAGCGCGACCTCGTGAAGGCGAAGGACGCGCGCGAGGCGGTCGGACTCGTCAGGCGAGAGCTGCTCGCCGCGGCGCTTGCGATGCGCGAGGGTGCGGCGCGGGAGGATGAGCCGCGTCACCTCATCGCGGGTGAGCAGGCCCTGCTCGACGACGTCGCCGAGGACGGACGTCGGGATGCCGGCCGCCACGAGCCGTGTGATCTCGAGCTCGGACCACGTTTCTCTGCCGCCGCGGAGCCACTTCGCGGCGCCTGTGCGGGGCTTTCGCCGTGGGTGTGCCATCTTGCACAGAAATTAGTGCAAAATGGCCCCGCCGCAACCGAACAAACACTGAACTGCGGGGTGAGTCGTGCCGTGGTTTCGGCTCACTGGCGCCCGCTCGATGGACGCCGTCGCGTGCGACGGCCACGGGCCGGCGACGGCTTGCGAGGCGCGCGATACCCAGGCGCGCCTCCAGCGGGGCAGGACGGAACCCACCGATCAGCCCAGTCGCCGAGCGCTTTCATGACGCCCTCGAGCGCGCGCCCCTTGTCGGTGAGCACGTACTCGACCCGCACCGGCGTGTCGGGCACCACCGTGCGCTCGATCACGCCGTGCGCCTCCAGCTCCTTCAGCCGCGCCGCGAGCATCCGATCGCTCAGCTTCGGCACCGCGACGGCGATCTCGCCGAAGTGCGTGGCGCCATTCAACATCGCGCGAACGATGACACCCGTCCACCGCCGGCCGATCAGCTCGACGGCGTGGTGAAACTCCGGGCAGAAATCTTTTCGGGAACTTCGGGGCATGGCTCGAAGCTTACTCCACGTAAGTGGCTTCTCACAAGGAAGCAAGTGTTCCTCGCCCAAGGACGGAATCATGCACGAGCACGAGACGCATCAATTCATGAACCGACGCGGCTGGATCGCGTCCAGTCTGCTGATTGGAACGATCGTCCTTGCCGGTGGCGCGCTCGCCGCGTGGAAGCACGCGTCGATCAAGGAAGCCGAAGCCGCCGCCGCCAATCAACCCGAACCGATGGAGATGGTGACGGTCGCCGTCGCGCAGGAGCGCACGCACCGCGAGACCGCGACATCCATCGGGACGGTGCTCGCGCTGCGGTCGGTCGAGCTTCGTAACGAAGACGCCGGAACCGTCCGTTACATCGCGCTCGCTCCAGGCCGGATCGTCGAAGCCGGCACGGTCCTCGTGGCGCTCGATGTCTCGGTGGAGCAGGCGGAGTTGAAGGCCGCCGAAGCGCAGGCCGCGCTGGCCGAAGTCTCGCTCGGCCGCGCGCAACGTCTAATGGATGAGCGCGCCACGAGCCCGGCGGCGCTCGATCGGGCACGGGCGGAGCGCGACGTCGCGCTGGCGGAGATCGCGCGGATCAAGGCGATCATCGCCCGCAAGACGATTCGCGCGCCGTTCCGTGCTCGCATCGGAATCGCCGACATCCACCCCGGTCAATACCTGAACCAGGGAACGGTGCTGACGACGCTCCAGGGTGTCGAGGACGATGCGAACGTCGACTTCGCCGTCGCCCAGCGCGTGGCCGCCGAGCTGCGCAAGGGCGACCGCGTGGAGATCGTGTCGCGCCCCGGCGCCCCGCCGGTAGAAGCGAGGATCGTCGCCGTGGACGCACGCGTCGATCCCACCACGCGGAACGCGATGGTGCGGGCGAGGATCGCTGGCTCCACCCACGCCCCCGCTCCGGGCGCGTCGGTGCGCGTCACCGTTCCCGTCGGCCCGTCGACGTCCGCCGTGGTGGTCCCGGTGAGCGCGCTCCGCAAGGGGCCGGGAGGCGACCACGTGTTCGTGGTGGCGCCTGACGACGCCGGGAAGACGCGCGTCCAGGTGCGTCCCGTTCAGAGCGGGCCGGTCATCGCCGATGAGGTGCTCATCCTGTCGGGGCTTGCCGCCGGCGAGCAGGTGGCGTCGTCGGGCTCGTTCAAGCTTCGCCCAGGGGCCCTCGTCGCGATCGCGGCGGATTCCGCCGCACACGCCGGCATTGCGCAGTAGCGCCTAACGTCCGCCAACCCTTCCGCCGACTCGATAGGTACTCGGTATGCGCTCGTTCACTGACGTCTTCATCAAACACCCGGTGCTGGCGGTGGTCGTCAACCTCGTCATCCTGCTCATGGGATGGCGGGCGCTCACCAGCCTGCCGGTGCAGCAATATCCGAAGATCGAGAGCTCGTCGGTCGTGATCTCGACGGTGTACTACGGCGCCAGCGCCGAAACCGTCCGTGGATTCCTGACGACCCCGATCGAGCGCGCGGTGTCGGCCATCAGCGGCGTCGACTACGTCGAATCGACCAGTCGCGCGGGCGTGAGCACCGTGACGGTCCGGCTCAAGCTCAACCACAGCTCGACGACGGCGCTGGCCGAGGTCACGGCGCGACTCCAGCAGGTGCGCTCGGAGCTGCCGGCGGAAGCCGAGCCGCCCGCCGTCGAGATCCAGCGCGCCGACCGGCCGTACGC
Organism: Gemmatimonadaceae bacterium; assembly: GCA_025931335.1. Classification (GTDB taxonomy): domain Bacteria; phylum Gemmatimonadota; class Gemmatimonadetes; order Gemmatimonadales; family Gemmatimonadaceae; genus JAICNG01. Next base: position 32,004 of record JAICNG010000020.1, read on the forward strand.
GTCATTCTATCTGAGCTTCACGTCGACCGAGCGTGAGGCACCGGCGGTGACGGACTGGCTGGTGCGCACGATGCAGCCGCAGCTGTCGACGCTCCAGGGTGTGCAGCGCGTGACCGTCGAAGGCGGCCGGCAGATCGCGATGCGCGTCTGGATCGATCCCGACCGGCTCGCGGCGGTGAACCTCGCGCCCGGCGACGTACACGCGGCGCTACGACGCAACAACTACCTCGCCGCGGTGGGGCAGACGAAGGGCAACCTCGTGCAGGTGGGCCTCCTCGCCAACACCGACCTTCGATCGACGCGGGAGTTCGAGGAGCTGATCGTCGCCGAGCGCGATGGCGCGATCGTGCGCCTCAGCGACGTGGCGCGGGTGGAGCTGGGCGCCGAAGAGGCCGACATGGTCGCGAAGTTCAGCGACAAGGAGGCCGTCTACCTCGGCGTGTGGCCGCTGCCGGGCGTGAACGAGATCGATGTCGCCCACGCGTTGCGCGCCGAGATGGATCGCATTCGGCCGACGCTGCCGGCGGACATCGACATGCAGCTGGCGTACGACGCGACCGTGTTCATGGAAGACGCGCTGGCCGAGATCACCAAGACGCTGTCGGAGACGATTCTGATCGTCGGCATCGTCGTCTTCCTGTTCATGGGATCAGTGCGCACGGCGCTGGTACCGCTCGTCGCGATGCCGATCTCGCTCGTGGGCGCGGGCATCATCATGTACGCGTTCGGCTTCAGCCTCAACCTGCTGACGATCCTCGCGATCGTGCTGTCGGTGGGACTCGTCGTCGACGATGCGATCGTGGTCGTCGAGAACGTCGAGCGACACATCCGGATGGGGAAGACGCGGATCCAGGCGGCGCTGGTCGGCGCGCGCGAGCTGGTGGGCCCAATCATCGCGATGACGATCACGCTCGCGGCCGTGTACACGCCCATCGGCTTCCAGGGCGGCTTGACCGGCTCCCTCTTTCTGGAGTTCGCGATCACGCTCGCCGCCACGGTCGTGTTGTCGGGGATCGTCGCGGTCACGCTGTCGCCGGTGATGAGCTCGCGGTTCGTGCACGAGCATGGCAAGGAGGGGCGCCTGACGTCGCTCGTCAACCGCGGCTTCGACCGGGTGCGCGTGGTGTACGCGCGACTGCTCGATGGGGCGCTGGGAATGCGCTGGGCGGTCGTCGGGGCGTCGGCGCTGATCATGCTGGCGGCGTGGCCGCTGTACTCGTTCTCGAAGCGGGAGCTCGCGCCGGTCGAGGATCAGAGCCACATCTTCATGTTCATGGAGGCGCCGCCCGACGCATCGCTGGCGGCGAACAATCGCGCGTCGCTCGGCGTCGTCGAGCGGATCACCGCCTTCCCGGAAGCGAAGTTCATGTGGTCGCTCACCGCGTCGTGGGGAGCGATCGGCGGCATGGTGACGAAGGACTGGAAGGAGCGCGATCGGTCGACGCAGGAGATGTTCGGCGAGGTGTACGGCGCGGTATCACAGGTGCCCGGGCTGCGCGTGTTCCCGCGCCTCGATCCGCCGCTGCCGACGCCCGGCCAGTACGACGTGGAGCTCGTGCTCCAGAGCGATGCACCGGCCGAGCAGATGCTCGAGACGGCCGGGGCGATCGTCGGCGCCGGCTGGCAGAGCGGCAAGTTTCTCTACGTGGATACCGACCTCAAGATCGATCTGCCCGAGGCACGGGTGGTGATCGACCGCGAGCAGGTCGCCGACCTCGGGCTCGACCTCGCCAGCGTCGGCCAGGAGTTGGGCACGCTGCTCGGTGGCGGCTACGTCAACCGATTCAACTATTTCGATCGGAGCTACAAGGTGATCCCGCAGATCGGCGACGCCGATCGCGCGACTGTGGCTCCCCTGCTCGACCTCAAGATCAAGACCCCGAGCGGCGAGCTGGTGCCGGTGTCGACGTTCACGCGCATCGAGTCGACGACGGCGCCGCGCGCATTGAACCGGTTTCAGCAGCGAAACGCGCTGCGCATCTTCGGCGCGGTGAACCCGGGGGTCACCAAGGACGAGGCCTTGAGTGTGCTCGAGCAGGCCGCGGTCGGCGCCGCCGGTCCCGGCATGACCCTCGATCACGCCGGCGAGTCGCGCCAGATCCGTCGCGAAGGCGCGGCACTCACGGTCACGCTCGGCTTCGCGGTCATCCTCATCTATCTCGTGCTCGCGGCGCAGTTCCAGAGCTTCCGCGATCCACTGATCGTGTTGTTGGGCTCGGTGCCGCTCGCCATCTCCGGGGCGCTGCTGTTCAGCTTCCTCGACCTGACGACCATCAACATCTATTCGCAGGTGGGGCTGATTACGCTCGTCGGGCTGATCGCGAAGAACGGCATTCTCATCGTGCAGTTCGCGAATACGCTCCAGGAGCGCGGACTCGAAAAGATCGCGGCGCTGAAGGAGGCGGCGTCGACGCGGCTGCGGCCGGTCCTCATGACGTCCGCGGCCACGGTGCTCGGGCACTTTCCGCTGGTGCTCGTGTCCGGCCCGGGGTCCGAGGCACGCAATAGTATCGGCACGATGCTGGTCGCGGGCATGACGATCGGGACGGTGTTCACGCTGTTCGTCGTGCCGGTGTTCTACTCGCTGATCGCGGCCGAGCATCGTTCGCCGGCTTTCGATGCGGAGGAGGTCATCGAGCGGGAGCCGCGAATGGTGGGTGAGCCCGTCATCGCGTGAGCGCGACCTGGCGCCTGGCTACGGCCCCCAAGCGGCCACGGACGCTGACGGGCAGAAGCCAGCGTCAGCCATCCCCGCCACCCAGGGCAATGTCCCGGGGTCACAAGGGTCGTAGCAATCTCTCCACGGTGATCTCGAACGGCCGTGAGGCGTTGGGTGGCGTCCAGACAAGTCGCTCACGCTCGATGCGCGGAAACTGGTCGGCTGGGGTCCAGACCTCGGCGGCGCCCGCATCGGCGTCGATTACCCAGTAGAGCGGTGTGCCCACGCTCTGGTAGAGCCGGCGTTTCGTGAACCTGTCGGCGCGGCCGCTGCTCGGACTGAGGATTTCGGCGGCCAGCAGCAGGGTGCGAATGCTCGGCCACGCGAGCGCGCGCGCTTCCTCCAGCGGCACGACGAAAACATCGGGCTGGACAAGCGTGTCGGGCCCCCACGAGATGTCGGCGGGTGACATGAGCACTTCACCGAATCGCTCGCTTTCGAGATAGTTCCCCAGCGCGAGGAGCAGCCGCCCGGCGACGACCTGGTGCCACGGTCGCGGCGCCGGCGTCACGAGCAGCTCGCCATACACGGTCTCGTACCGCGGCCAGTGGCGCGTCTCGTCGATGAGCGCGCGAACCATCTCGGCGGTATGATAGAGCGGGGCGGCCATACCCATAGTGTCGCCTCGGGGCGAACGCAGCCGCAAGGATGCACGACCGAGGATGACGACCCGCTCGGCCGCCGCCATTACCATGGCCGCGCATCGGCAACCCGCAACCCGCAATCGGCCCTTACCATCGCGCGCCTCGGGAAATAAGTATTCGGTCCCCAGCGACTCCACAAAGGAGCCAGAATGCGCCGCACGAATCGCCTGCTGCTCGTCACAGTCATCGGGACGCTCTCGGTCGGCGCCGCAGGTGCGCAGACGTTCCGCAGCCCCGATCCCGTGATCCGCCGAATGTGGCAGGTGGGCATGGAGCAGTCGCAGACCGAGGCGCTCGCCCAGGTCCTCATGGACTCCATCGGCCCCAGACTCTCCGGCACTCCTGGCTTCCAGTCTGCCGTGGAGTGGCTGGAGAAGACGTACCGTGGTTGGGGAGTGACGGTGCGACGCGACCGCTACGGCACCTGGCGCGGTTGGCAGCAGGGCACCGTCCACATGCAGATGATCGCACCGCGGATGCAGAACCTCGAGGTCGAGCTGCTGGCGTGGAGCCCCGGCACCGGCAACCGCGCCGTCGAAGGCGACGTGGTGGTGATCCCGGATCTGCCCGACGCGGCCGCCGCCCGCCGCTGGCTCGGCACCGTGCGTGGGAAGTTCGTGCTCGCATCACCACCGGAGATCATGTGCCGTGCGCCGCAGGAGCTCGAGCGATATGCGCGAGCGGCCACCGTCAGGCGCCTCGACACGCTTCGCGCCGAGGCGCAGCGGCTCACGATCGCCCGGCTGCGGGCGCTCGCGCCGCCCGGCACGCAGAACCTGGGTCGCGCCGTGCACCTGCGGCTCGACTCCGCGGGCGTCATCGGCATCGGGACGCTCACGTGGTCGGGCGGATGGGGCGTGAACAAGATCTTCGCCGCCACGGCGCCGCGCGTACCCACCGTCGACCTCTCGTGCGAGGACTACGGCCTGCTGCACCGCCTGGCGACGAAGAATCAAGGCCCCCGCGTGCGCCTAACGGCCGAGGCGCAGTCGACGCCGGCGGAGGTGCCGATGTTCAACGTGGTCGCCGAGCTGCGCGGCACCGAGCTGCCTGACGAGTACGTCCTCCTCTCGGCCCACCTCGACAGCTGGCATGGCGCCACCGGCGCCACCGACAACGGGACGGGCACGATCACCATGCTCGAGGCGATGCGCATCCTCAAGGAGGCGTACCCGCGCCCCCGGCGCACCATTCTCGCCGGTCACTGGGGGGGCGAGGAGCAAGGCATCATCGGATCGCGCGCGTTCGCCGAAGACCACCCCCAGGTCATCGCCGGGCTTCAGGTCGCGTTCAATCAGGACAACGGCACCTGGCGCGTGGAGATCCTCGAGGCGCAGGGCTTTCTCAAGGCGGGCGCCAACCTCGCGCGCTGGGTCGCGCAGCTTCCGGCGGAGATGACGGACAGCGTCCGAGTCCAGGTGCCCGGGCCGCAGGCCAATGCGGGGAGCGATCACACGGCGTTCGTTTGTCGCCCAGCCCCTGCGTTCCGCCTCCAGTCCAGCTATACGGAGTATCGCCAGTACACCTGGCACACCAACCGCGACACGTACGACAAGATCGTGTTCGACGATCTCAAGAACAACGCGACGATGGCGGCGATGCTGGCGTACGCGGCGTCGGAGGACCGGGAGAAGGTGTCGCGCGAGCTATCGATCCTTCCACCACGACCTAACGGGGAGGCACGACCCTGGCCCGGCTGCGGTCAGGCGATGCGGAGCTCGGGTCAATAGCCCGGCCACGTCATCGGCTCGTACCCTTCGCGCGACGCGACCTCGTCGTTCACCCACTCGATCACCGCCGCGTAGCCGCGGCTCTCGGGATCGTGCCGAAGATAGTTGGAGACGATGCCAAGCACGCGAAAGCCGCGGCGCAGCTGAAAGGTCAACGTCCGATCGACCAGCTCGCCGCGGACCACCGCCGCCACGTACTCCTCGGCCGTTAGGCGCTGGGCGTGGTGATGGTAATCGCGTAGGCGCGCGCCGGCGCGGATGCGCAGCAACCCGCGGCGCCGGGCAAGCGCCTCACGAGCGGCGTACAGCTGCGTGCCGACGCCGTGTCCCTGAAGCGCCGGCGACACCATGATCTCGGCGCCGTAGAGGGTGCGGCCGTGAACGGGATCGTGGTTGGCGAAGGTGCCCGATGCGGTGAAGTCGCGCCACGACGTCGTCAGCTCGTAGTCATCCCACAGGACGATCAAGCTCGCCGCCATTCCCACGATCTCCCCTGTGCTCTCGTCGACGGCGACCATCTGTCCCTCGGGAAAGACCCGTAGGTGTGCCGCAAGCTGCGCCTCCGTCCAGCTGGGCGCGCCCGGATAGATGGCCTGGGTGAGCGCGATGATGCCGGCGAAGTCGGCCGCCGTCGTCTGTCGAACGACGACTGAACCACGCTCCGACGACGGGCGAGCGGTCACAGCGCGCGCACCTTCACGTCGCGGACGACCGCCGCCGTCCGCTCGCTGTCGAGCAGCGGGAGGACGGTGCCCGAGGCGCGCGACTGGAGGATGGTGCTCAGGTTCAGCTCTCCGATCACCATCATCTCCTGGTTCATCGTTCCCTCGGCCAGAATGCCATCGCGAGCGAAGGAGAAATCGCTCGGCGTGAGGATCGACGCCTGACCGTAGTTGAGGTGGACGGCGGGAACCATTGGGAGCGAACCGACGGTCGCCGAGTGGATGACGTACATCTGGTTCTCGATGGAGCGGGCGTGCGCGCAGTATCGCACGCGAAGGAATCCCTGCCGGTCGTCGGTGCAGCTGGGCACGACGAGGATGTGCGCGCCCTCGCGCGCGGCGGCCCGCACCATCTCGGGGAACTCGACATCGTAGCAGATGGCGACGGCCATCCTGCCGAACTTCGTATCGAAGACGGTCACGCCCGTGCTCGGGCGAACGTCCCACTCTTCAGATTCGAACCGCGTCATGTGTAACTTGCCCTGGGTTCCGATCTCACCACTGGGCGCGACGATGTGGCAGATGTTTCGGACGACGTCGTCGCCTCCGTTCTCGCCCGGAAACACCACCGGAACGGTGCCGCCGACGACGTAGATCTGGTACTCGCGGGCGAGCGTGGTGAGCAGCTCGATGACGCGAGGCGCAAGCGCCGCCAGCGAGCGGACCTGGTCGCGAATCGGGCGCTTGATGTCGCCGAGGGTGAGCAGTTGCACCGTGAAGTACTCGGGGAACACCACGAGGCCGCACTGGTAGTCCGCGGCGGTCTCGACGAGCGCCGACACCTGATCCCGAAACTCCTCGAAGGTCTTGATCGGACGTATGAGGTACTGCAACGCCCCCACGCGGAGTCGTTCCATTCCACCTCCCAGGATCATGCAGCTCGATACCACGTCGAAGGCCGCCACCGGGCGCCGCCGCTGGGCGATGAAGATCGCCCTGCTCTTTCTGCCAAGCATCATCCGTGCTCCTGCGATCGGCGCGCAGGACGTCGGGTGGACCGGCGCCATCGAGGCGAGCGCGAACGTGCTGTTCGGGGCCGCGCGCGGGCGCCTGGTGGCGCTCAAAGCCGGCGCGCAGCGCGCGGACAGCACCCTCGAGGTTCAGGGGGACGTGCTGCTCTCGTACGCCGATGCACGCACCGAGGACGAGGAGCGAGAAGTGACGGCGCGCGCCGTACGTTTGTCAGTGGGTGCCGACTATCGCCCCTTCGAGCGCCTGAGCCCGTTCTGGTTCGGCAGCGCGGAGTCGAGCCTTCAGCAGCGCATCGACCGCCGGTACAGCACCGGTGTGGGGGCGAAGCTCACCTTCTACCGCGAGGAGGAGGACGACGTCAGCGCCAGCCTCGCGCTGCTGTGGGAGCACACACGGGCGCTCGATCCCGAGCCTCCGACGCCGCTCAGCGCGACACAAGCGCGCTGGTCGCTGCGCGTGCGCGTGCGGCGCCAGCTGACTGAGACGACGCGTCTCGAGCACGTCACCTTCTATCAGCCGGTGGTCGAGCGCCTCGCCCGCTACGCCGCCGAGTCGACGACGTCGCTGGCGGTGACGATCAATGCCCGCATTGCCGTCACCGGGACGCTCCGCGATCGCTACGACAGCGAGGCGCGGTCGCGCGGCGCGCGCAGCAATCACGATGGGCAACTGCTGTTTGGGGCGCGTGCATCGTTCTGATCGATGGCGCGTGGCACGTGCCGTGCACAGGAGAGCAGTCCATTTCGTCAGGGAGGCCATCATGGCAGGAGACCGCGAGCTCATCGAGCCTAACGAGGGCGACAAGCGCTACGCGCGCCGGGATGAGGAGGGCAAGTTCACGGAGTCCCAGGACGACGTGGGCCGCTCGCACTCGCAGGACCAGAAGACCGACGCCGACACCGAGGTCGAGAAGGGACAGGGCGACCGCGGCGATCGGCGCTGACCCTCGGCGAGACCACCGTGAGCGTGGACGATACGCGCCGCGGTGGTCATCGCCGCCGAGGCGTCAGGTGCGCGCCTCCAGAGCGGGCGGCCAGGTCTTGTACAGCACAGGCGTCACGATCCGCGCGAGAATGGTGGACGAGACCAGCCCACCGATGATCACCCATGCGAGCGGCGCGTACAGTGCGTGTCCCTGAATCGCCAGCGGCAGCAGTCCGCCAATCGCCGTCAGGCTCGTCAGCACGATGGGAAGGAAGCGCACTTCACCCGCCCTGCGAATGGCCTCCTCCAGCGCCATCCCCTGGCGCCGCAGCTGATTCGTGAAGTCGACCAGCAGGATCGACGTCTTGATCTCGATGCCGATCAACGCGACGAACCCGATCATCGCGGTGAACGACAGCGTGTTCCCGGTGACAAAGAGCGCCAGAATCCCGCCCATGACGCCTAACGGGATCACCGAACCGACGATCAGCGTGCCACGGAAGGTCTTGAACTCGAGGATGAGCACCGCCAGAATGAGGAACGTCGCGACGATCATCGCGCTGCCGATCCCGCCGAAGCTCTCCTGCCGGCTCTCGATCTCGCCGGCGGCGACGATCCGGTAGCCCTCGGGAAGCGCCAGGGAATCGACCGATCGCAGCACATCGCGCGTCACCCGGTTGGTGTTGTACCCGGTGCGCGCGAAGCTCGTCACCGTCACCGCGCGCTCACGATCCACGCGCCGAATCTGCGGCACGTCGGTCTCGAAGCGGACGTCGGCGATCTGACGCAGAGGAGTGAGACGACCAGAGACCGACGCGACGTAGAGGTGGTCGAGCGTTTCCGGGGTAGGTCGCGTGTGACCGGCCAGACGTACGACGACGTCGCGCGCGTCGCCATCGCTCTCGCGAACGACGCCCGCGTCGACCCCCGCCAGTCCCAGCCGGAGCGTCCGATCGATCTCCAAAGTCGGAATCCCGAGAAGCCCCGCCTTTGCGCGGTCGATCGCCACACGGAGATCGGTCCGCTGGAGGCGGACGGGGTTGTCGACGTACTGCGTTCCCGGCGTCGCCTCGAGAATCTGCTCGACGCGACTCGCCAGCATCCGCAACGTGTCGAGATCGCGCCCCTGGACGCGAAGCGCGATCGGCGCGTCGATCGGGGGACCGTTCTCGAACTCCCTCAGCTCCAGACGGGCCGCCGGATAGGTCGTCAGCTCGGCGCGCAACGTGTCGAGCAGCGCAGGCGTCTTCTCCTGGTCGTACTCGTCGATCACCACGAAGAGCTGCCCGACGGCCGGATTGTCGCGCCGCGGGATCACGTTGTAGTACATGCGCGGGTTGTCGCGCCCCACCGACGTGAACACCGCCCGCACGCCCGGCCGCCGGCGGATGAGGGAATCCGCATAACGAGCTGCCGCCGCCGTGGCGTCGATGCTCGCGCCCTGCGGCCCGGTGACGTTCACGTAGAATTGCGGCGTTTCGGCCTTGGGGAAAAGCGAGAACCCAACGAGCGGGATGAGTGCCGCCGCCGCGACGACGAACGCCCCGGCGGCCGCGAGCGCAGGCCATGGCCGCCGCAATGCCCAATCCAGCAGTGGCGCGTAGGTCGCGTGGATGCCACGCTCGAACGCGTGCAGGACCCGGTTGCCACCTTCCCGCTCGTGCGCTGGCAGCACCAGGCTGGCCAGCCACGGGATAATGGTCAGCGATACGAGCAGCGACGCCAACACGGTAACGATCACCGCCACCGGCAGCGAGCGGATGTACTGCCCTGGCCCACCGGGCAGAAAGAGCAGGGGCACGAACGCGAGAATCAGTGTGGCGGTGGCGCCGACGACGGCGACCGCGATCTGCTTCGTCGCCTCGATTGCGGCCTCCAGCCGCGACCGACCGGCGCGCAGGAATCGCGTGATGTTCTCGACGACCACGATCGAGTCGTCGACGATGAGGCCGAGGGCGATCACGGCGCCCACGATCGACAGCTGATTGATCGTGAAGCCGGTGAAGTAGAGGAGCGTGATGCCGATGAGCAGCGACAGCGGGATCGAGACCATGACGATCCCGGCGGCGCGAAGTCCCAGCGGAAGTAACGTGACCAGGACGAGCGCGATCGCGATCGCGAGGTCGATGCCGAGCCGCGACAGGCGATGCGAGACGTTCTTCGCCTGATCGAAGCCGCGCTCGAGCGTCACCGTCGGTGGGAGGCCAGCCTCGAACGCGTCGAGCGTGTGCCACACGCGGTCGCGGACGGTGCCGATGTTCTGCCCGTCCTGCTGGGTGACGGTCACGAACACCGCGCGCCGGCCGTTGTAGAGTGCCCGGTAGGTCGAGTCCTCATACCCCCAGGTGACGGTCGCGAGGTCGCGCACCCTAACGAGCCGCCCATCCCGGGCAGCGACGACCGTCGCGGCAACCTCATCGGGGGTTTCGTAGCTCCCGCTCGCCTTGACGTTGAAGACGCGGGCGCCCGCTTCGACCCGCCCGGCGGGGATGTCGGCGCTCTCGCCGCCGATCGCCTGGAGCACACGCCCCGGAGGCAGGTCGAGTCGGGCGAGGCGTCCGAGATCCAGCGAGACATCCACCTGCGGCTCCGGGACACCCCACCGCTGCGCTTGTCGCACCCCGGGGAGCGCCGCCAACCGATCCTCCAGCTCCTCGGCCAGCCGATCGAGCTCATGATAGGGCGCCGTCTCGCTCACCAGCGCCACCTGCACGATGGCGACGTCGGCCGTCGTGATCTTCTCCACCGTGAAGCGGTCCAGCTCATCCGGAAGCTCCGGACGCAGCGCATTCATCTCCCGGATCACCTCGTCGTACCGGTCGTCCGGGTTCTCGCTGAAGTCGAACTCCACGCTGATCGTCGCGACGCCATCGGACACGCGACTCTCGATCTTGTCCACGTTGTCGAGCGCATCGAGCCGCTCCTCCACCTCGCGCACGACGAGGCGCTCCAGATCCGCCGGACTCGCGCCCGGATACACGGCGATGACGGTGAACGTCGGAACCTCGAGCGGCGGGTCTTCGGCGCGCGGAATCGCGAACCAGGAGCTGAGCCCCAACGCCGCCAGCATGGCGAAGAGAACGATGGTGAACTGGAAGTTCCGGACGGGAAACTCGAGCAGCTTCATGGCGACACCTCGACGACGGTCCCGGCATCCACGTAGGCGGCGCCTTCGGTGAGCACCGCCGTCACACCCTCCAGCCCCCGAGCGATACCGACGCGATCGCGATCGATGAACGCCACCGTCACGCGCCGTCGCTCCGCGCGCGCGCCGTCGGCGGAGAGCGCGTACACCGTCGCCTGGTCTCCGTCAGCCTCGAGAATCGCCTCGATCGGTACCACCACCGTCGGAGCGCCACGGCTCGGCGCGATCTGCACTCGGCCGACGAGCCCCGCGGCGAGCGCCTCCGCCTCACGAAGGGTGATCTGCACGGTGTAGGTGCCGGTGCCAGGGTCCGCGGCGGCAGCGACTTGCGACACGCGTCCCTGGAACTCCATGTCGGGCAGCGCATCGAATCGCGCGACCGCCGGGTCGCCCTCGCGCACGAGGACCGCATCGCGATCCGCAAGGCCGACCTCGACGATGCTGCCGCGCGCCCGACTACCGAGCACGAGCACCGTCGTGCCCGGCGGCACCGTCTCGCCCGGCTCGGCGGACCGGCGCAGAATCGAGCCGCTCGCGGGGGCGATGATCACCGCATAACGACGGTTGAACGCCGCTGCCTCGAGGTCGGCACGCGCCAGCTCGGCCGCCGTCTCGGCGTCCTGCATCTGCGCCAGCGTGGCGACGCTGTCGGCATAGAGGCGCTGTGCACGCGCGAGGTCGCGCTCGGCTTTGGCGGCGGCGCTCCGCGCTTTGGCGAGGCCGGCGTCGATCTCGCGCAGGTCGAGCGTCGCCAGGAGCTGTCCCGCCTGGGCCATGTCGCCTGGGTCGACCGCGATCCGCTGGATGACGCCGCCGATCTTGAAGCTCAGCGCGATCTCATCCTTGGGTGCGACGGTTCCGGCGGCAACGATCGGCCGCGCTACGACGGCGCTCGTGACCGGCGCCGCTCGCACCGCGACCGGAGCAGACGCGTTGTCGTCCGCCTCCTGACTTCCGCCGTCGCTGCACGCCGCGAGCGCGGGCAATGCAACCGCCAGTACCATCCAACGCGTCTTCATGGTCCTTCCTCTCATTCGGATGTCGGTGTTCGAGTCGTGGCCACAAGTGGCGGAACCGCGGCCATCTGCGGTTCCATGGTCAGTAGTCCAGCTCCCGCAGCGCCGCGGCCCGCTCGAGATCCACGTAGCGAACAGCGTAGCGGTAGACGGTGATGACGCGGTTGAGCTCAGCGCTCGTGAACGCCGTGCGCGCGTCGAGAAACTCCACCTGGCTCGCGAGGCCTTCCTCGTAGCGACGTCGCACCAGCTCGAAGCTCCGGCGTGCCGCGGCGAGTCCCGCATCGGCGGTCGCGATCGCATCACGCGCGACCACCGCGGCGCGGTACGCTCGCGTCACGTCGAGGCGCACGAGATCCTCCAGCTCCGTCCGCCGAATGCGGAGACGCTGGGCATCCGCCTGGGCGGCCTGACGCCTCGCCTGATCCTGCCCGCCGTTGAACAGGTTCCACGACAGCACCACCGAGGCGACGGTATAGTCCTCGTCCCGACCGAAGCCGAGGTCCTGCCCCTGCACCCCGTAGTCGAGCGCCACCCCGACGTTAGGCAGGAACGACGCGGTGGCGAGGCGAACCCCGGCCTCGGCCGCGCGGATGCCAGCCGTCGTCTGCGCGAGCTCCTCACGCCGGGCAAGCGCGACCGCGATGGCCTCGTCCTCCGCGAGGCGCAGCTCGAACCGCAGGAGCGAGTCCGGCAGCTCATCGACCGGCGCTTCGAGCGAGCGACGCAGGAGCTGGTTGAACGCCCGTGCCGCGGCGTCCTCATCGTCACGCGCCTCGGCCAATCGCTGCTCGACCTCGCTTCGATCCGCGCGTGCGCGAAACACGACGTCCGGCGTCGAGCGCCCCGCATCGACGAGCCGAGTCGCGACGCGTTCGCTCTCCGTCACCAGTGCGAGCGTGGCGGCCCAGATGCCCCGCGCGCTGCGAGCGGCCGCGACGTTGAGGAACGCGGTTTGGGCGTCGGCGGCGAGGCGCCGTGCCGTCACCTGCTCCCGAAAGCGCTGCGCATCGCGCGCGTGGCGCGTCTGGGCCACCCCAGCGGGGATGGAGGCGTTGAACAGCGGCTGCGTCAGCCGGAGTCGCGACTCGTGAGCGAGCGGGAGGGTGAGGTCGAGATCGGTTGGGAACCGGTCTTCGCCGATCAGCTGGTTGAGCGCGGCGTACGCCGGGTTCACGACGTCGCCGAGGTTGAGCGTTCCGTTCGGTTCGCTGTAGCGCGAGTCGAGGGAGAGTGACGGGAGGAATCGGCCGCGCGCCTCACGAGCGAGCGCGTCGGCGCGCTCGGTGGCGAGGCGCTCCTGTGCGAGACCGAGGTTGTTGCGGAGTGCCTCGGTGACGATCGGGGCAAACGGATCGGCCGGATTCTGGGCGAGGGCCGGCGCCGGCACGACGGTCACGGCCAAGATTGCGGCGCTCGCCAACATAATTCTGTTGTGCAACATAACGTTGTTAGGTCTGCGACTAAAAAAAGGGCTCGTCGAGAAATGCCGGATTGCCTGAAGCCTGGCTGCGGTCCCCAAGCGGCCACGGACGGCTGAACCGCCAACTGACCCGAATAACGACACGAATCGCTCGAATTGTTCCCCGCGATGCCCGCCACCGAGATCTCTCATCGTGCCCCCTCGCGCAGCAGCCCGCGCACCATCGTCTCGTTCATGCGTGCGGCGGTCTTTCGCGCATCGCGCCACTCGACCCACGGATCCTCGCCCTTGACGATGTGCAGCGCCATCAGGCCGTGCACGGGAGCCCAGAGCATCTGCGCAAGCTCGTCCGGATCCTTGATGTCCGGGCGCAGCCGCCCGCTCTGAATCGCGGCGGCGCATGCCGCTCGGAGGAACGCATACGCGCCCTCGGCCGGGTCCTGCCTGGCGAGTCGCATCTTCACGGTCTCGAGCGGGTGCTTCGTCAGGAAGATGAGCTGATAGTGCATCGGATGATCGAGCGCGAACTCGACGTACGCCTGCCCGATGCGGCCCAGACGCTCGACCGGATCCTCGATTCGGCCGATCTGGCGGAACGCCGACGCGAGCGACTCGAGGTCCGCGATGACCAGCTCGGTGAGGAGCGCCTGCTTGTTGCGGAAGTGATGATAGATGGCGGTGGGTGTGTACTCGATCTTGTCCGCAATGGCCCGCATGGTCGTCGCCTCATATCCGTGCCGCACGAACATCTTCCGCGCGGCATCCAGGATGCGTTCACGCGTCTTTTCCCGCTCGCGGGTGCGCCTTTCGCGGCTACCCACGGTTGCGATCCTGGCGTGAGTTAATCATGGTACTTTACTTAACATTGTTATAATGTCGGTGTCAAGACCATTGTTCCCGGGTGGTGCCGCGGACGCCCTGAGGCCGAAGGGGCCGCCGAGGTCTTACCAGGCCCTGGAACGGGCGAGTAAGTATTGAGGACCCAGTTTCCCGGACGAGACAGGATGGAAGACACGCCGCCGCTCCCGGACAATGCGATCGGCCGACGCGAGGCGCTGCGCCGCACCGCCCTGCTCCTCGGCGGCGTCCTCTCCGCGCCGGCGATCGCCGGCGTCCTCGCCGGGTGCGACGGGCGCAGCACTGATGGCCTGTGGCGCGCGCTCACCGGCGAGCAGGGCGAGCTGGTCGCCACGATCGCCGAGCACATCATCCCCGAGACGGACACCCCGGGCGCGCGCGCGGTAGGGGTGCACGTCTTCATCGACAAGATGCTGGCGGAGCACTACCCGGCCGCCGACAAGCAGCGCGTGCTGGATGGTCTGGCTGACGTGAACACGCGCGCCGAGCGCGAGTGCGGCCGCGCCTTCATTAGATGTAGTGCGGATGAGCAGCGTGCGATGCTCGCTCGCATCGACGAGGAAGCGTTCGCCACGACGCCCGGACCACGCGAGCTGCCGTGGTTCCGCACGCTCAAGGAGCTGACGATCCTCGGCTACTACACGTCGGAGATCGGTGCGACGCAGGAGCTGCGATACGTCGCCGTCCCCGAGCGCTTCGAGGGGTGTGTGCCGTTCACGCAGATCGGTCGCACGTGGGCGGTGTGATTGTGGAACCGCAGATGGCCGCAGAGGCCGCAGAAACTGCAACGGCTTTTGCTGACCGCAGATGGACGCAATGGTCCAGCGTAGAGTCTCTGCGGCCGTCTGCGGCCATCTGCGGTTCCCACCAACTCCTGGAAAGCTCAAGCCGACTCGATGTCCCCACAGCGCACTGAACCCTACGACGCGATCGTCGTCGGCTCGGGGATCACCGGCGGACTCGCCGCGAAGGAGCTCTGCGAGCGCGGGCTCCGCACGCTGGTAGTCGAGCGCGGACGGCACGTGGAGCACGGGAAGGACTACACCACCGAATGGATGGAGCCGTGGGAGCTCGAGTATCGCGGTCGCGGCGAGCCGCAGCTCTACGCGCGCGACTATCCCATCCAGAGTAGGAACTACGCTTTCGGCGAGGCGACGAAGCATTTCTTCGTCAACGACCGCGAGCATCCCTATGTCAGCGAAGGGGGCGGACAGGACTTCCGCTGGATTCGCGGCTACCAGCTCGGCGGACGCAGCCTGCTGTGGGGACGCGGCTGCCTGCGGTGGAGCGATCTCGACTTCGAGGCCAACCTTCGCGATGGACATGGCGTCGACTGGCCGATTCGCTATGCGGACATCGCGCCCTTCTACAGTCACGTGGAGCGGTTCGCCGGGATCGCCGGTGAGCCGTTAGGCCTCCCTCACCTGCCCGATGGCGACCTGCTCCCTCCGTGGGAGCTGAACTGCGCGGAGAAGTGGGTGCGGGAGCGGATCGAGCGCGCGTATCCGGGGCGGCACATGACGATCTTCCGCGTCGCCAATCTCACGCGAGATCACAACGGCCGCAGCAGGTGCCGCGCGCGGAACCAGTGTCAGCGCGGCTGCTCATTCGGGAGCTACTTCAGCAGCCTGAGCGCGAGCCTTCCCGCCGCGCAGAGAACGGGGAAGCTCACCATCGTCACCGACGCGATCGTGGAGAGCGTGCTGTACGACGAGCGGAGGGACCGGGCGTCGGGCGTGCGCGTGATCGACGCGAAGACGAACGAGGCGCGCGAGTATCTCGGGCGGATCATCTTCTTGAATGCGTCGACGATCGGCACCGCGCAGATCCTGCTCAACTCGAAGAGCGCGCGCTTCCCGAACGGGCTCGCGAACTCGAGCGGCGAGGTGGGCCACAACCTGATGGATCATCTGTCGAAGGCGGGCGCGCGCGCGATCGTGCCGGGGATGGAGGACCAGTACTACTACGGCCGGCGGCCGACGGGGTGCTACATCCCGCGCTTCCGCAACCTCGGCGGTCGCAACGAAGCGAAGGTGAGCTTCTTGCGCGGCTACGGAATCCAGGTGGGTGTCGGCCGAAGCGGCTGGGCGCGCGGTTGGCGGATGCCCGGCCTGGGCGTGGAGCTCAAGCAGAAGCTGCGCGAGCCGGGCGCGTGGGGCATCTCGATGCAAGGCTACAGCGAGTGCCTGCCGCGGCACGAGAACTACGTGGATCTCGATCCCGAGCGAAAGGATCAGTGGGGCATCCCGGTGCCGCGCATCCACTGGAGCTGGAGCGAGAACGAGAAGGCGATGCGCGAGGACGTGAAGACTCAGTCGGCCGAGATGCTGGAGGCGGCCGGGTGCCGGGACGTGCAGATCTACGACGACGACGCGCCGATGGGATTCAGCGTGCACGAGATGGGAACGGCGCGTATGGGGCGCGACCCGAAAACCTCGGTGCTGAACGCGCACAACCAGTCGCACGACGTGCCCAACCTTTTCATCACCGACGGCGCCTGCATGACCAGCTCGGCATGCCAGAATCCCTCGATCACCTACATGGCGCTCACCGCTCGCGCCGCCGACTACGCGGCGCGTGAGATGACGCGGCGGAATCTCTGATGACATCCCGGCGGGAGTTTCTGCACTCCTCGGCGCTCGCGCTTCTCGCGGGCTGCGCCGGCGTTCCGCGCGCCGCACCCGGCCGAGCGCGCCTGCCGCTGGGGTTCTCGACGCTGGGCTGCCCGAGCTGGAGCCTGGGTCAGATCCTCGACTTCGCGAACACACACGGTTTCCCCGCCCTCGAGCTCCGTGGACTCCAGGACAAGATCGATATCACGCAGCACCCCGCGCTCGCGCCAGATCGTCTCCCCGACGTGAAGAAGCAGCTCGCGGATCGAGGGCTCACCGTCGTCTGCCTTGGCGCCTCGGCGCGAATGCACGACCTGGACGCCGCGCAGCTCGACGA
>JAICNG010000076.1 GCA_025931335.1 Gemmatimonadaceae bacterium
AGGCAACGGCGGCCGGCCGCCGTTGCTCATCTGATGAGGCGGCGGCGGCGAAGCCGCGCCGCCCTTTCCACCCCCTGGACCCCCTCGATCCCTTCGACCCCGTCGCTCTACTCGTACCTTAACGCCACCGCCGGCTCCACCTTCGCCGCGCGGCGCGCGGGGACGTACGACGCGATCAGCGCGACGCTGAAGAGCACCAGCGAGATTCCGATGTAGCTCAGCGGGTCGGTCGGGCTCACGCCGAACAGCACGCCCGCCAGCACGCGCGTTAGGCCGAAGGCGCCGACGAGACCGATTGCCAGGCCCAGCAGCGTCAGCAGGACGCCCCGGCGCACGACCATGCCGAGGACATCGCGCAGCTGGGCGCCGAGCGCGACGCGGACCCCGATTTCGTGGGTGCGTTGGCTGACGGCGTACGACATCACGCCGTACACCCCGATGGCGGCCAGCACGAGCGCGATGACGGCGAAGCTGCCGAACAACAGTCCATAGAGTCGCTTGTCCCAGTACGACAGGCGAGCGACATCGCTCATCGTCTGCACCTCGAACAGCGGCAGGGTCGGATCGACTTCGGCCACCGCGCGCCGGAGGAGCGGCGCGAACCCGGCCGGGTCACCCCGCACCCGCAGGATGATCGACATGGTCCGCCACGCCGCGTGCGCGTACGGCAGGTAGAACTGGTTCTCCGGCGGCGTGTCCAGGTCGCGGAGCTGCACCGTGGGGACGACCCCGACCACCGTGAGCCATTCCGCGTCTGGCCCGAGGCCGGCCGAGAAGCGCCTGCCTAACGCCTCCTGCCTCGGCCAGAAGCGATCGGCCATCGCCTGGTTGATGATCGCCACGCGGGCGGTGGTGTCGAACACTTCGGCATCGGTGAACGCGCGCCCCCGCGGCTCGCGCATGCCGAGCGACCGAAAATAGTCCCGGGTAATGGGGCGCCAGCTCGCCATGGGCGCCTGGCCCGGTGCGGTCGGCTGACCCTCCACCTGAAAGGACGAGCCGGTGTTGCTGCCGGAGAGCGGAAGGTAGTTGATCGCGCCCACCGCTTCGACGCCGGGGATCGCCCCGATGCGCTCCATCGCCGCGCGGAAGAACCCCACGCGACTCGCGACGTCGGGGAAGCGATCGTTCGAGAGATACAGTCGCGTCGTCAGCTGACTCGCGGTCTCGAAGCCCGGCTGGCGATCCTTCAGGTGGAGAAAGCTGCGCATCATCAGCGTTGCGCCGATCAACAGCACGAGCGCGAGGGCCGTCTCGAGCACCACCAACCCGCTGCGCAGTCGGCCGCGACGGCCTCCGACGCTCGTCCCCCGCCCGCCATCCTTGAGGGTCTCGTTCAGGTTGGGTCGCGACGACTCGATCGCGGGAACGACGCCGAACACCAGCCCTGTCGCCAACGCGATGAGGGCGGTGAAGATGACGACGCCGCGGTCGACCTTGATCTCCATCCAGTTGGGGAGCTCCTCGGGAATCTGCGACATCACGAGGTCATTCCCCCACACGGCGAGCAGAATCCCGAGCGCGCCGCCGATCGCGCCGATCAGCACGCTCTCCGTCAACAGCTGGCGGACGATGCGACCACGGCGTGCGCCTAACGCCGTGCGAATCGCGATCTCCTTCTGCCGGGCGGTGGCGCGGGACAGCAGCAGGTTGGCGACGTTGGCGCAGGCGATCAGGAGCACGAACATGACCGCCCCCATCATCACGGACACGACCAGCTTCACCTCGCCGGGCACGAGATGCTCGCGGATGGGGATCACGCCGAACCCGCGCCCCGCGTGGACCATCGGCGCCTCCTCGGCCACGCGCGCGGCGACGGCGGCGAGCGCCTCGTTGGCGCGATCCATCGACACGCCGGGCTTGAGTCGTCCGACAGCCTCGAGAAAGTGCGAGCCACGGTTCTCCCTGGCCGGATCGAGCGCGAGCGGGACGAAGAGATCTTCCTCGTCGAACCACCCGAAGCGCGCGGGCATGATGCCGATGATCTGCGTTGGCTCGCCGTTGAGTCGCACCGATCGTCCCACGATCGACGAATCGAGGGCGTAGCGGCTTCGCCACAGCTCGTAGCCGAGCATCGCGACGCGTGGCGCGCCCGGCCGATCCTCCTCCTCGCGGAAGTGGCGGCCGAGGACTGGACGGATGCCGAGCATGGGGAACATGTGGGCGGAGACCGTCGCCGCCTCGATGCCCTCCGCTCCCTGGCGGGCGACGTCGCCCGACGCGCCGATCTCCTCGTAGTTCACGAAGCGGTCGCTGTAGATCGCGACATCCTCGAACGCGTCCTTCGTCTGTGCGCGGATGTCGAGATAGTCGAGGAACGAGAGCTCGCTATCGACCCACCCTTCCTTTGGATACGTCTCACCGACGGACACGATCTTTCCCGGATCGTGGTAGGGCAGCGGCCGCACCAGGATGGCGTGCACCGCGCTGTAGATCGTGCTGTTGATCCCGATACCGAGCGCGAGACACGAGACCGCGATGAGAGTGAATCCCTTGTCGCGAAGGAGAGTTCTCGCTGCGTAGCGAAGATCGCGTGAGAGCGACGTCATGGTGTGCCTGGAGAGCGGGTCGAGGGCCAGGGGCCAGGGGGCGGGTCGGGGGATGGCGGTTGCTCCTGGCCCGCTACCCGCCTTCTGCCCCTTGGCCCTTGGCCCTCGACCCGCTCTCCTCATCGACCACTCTCCCGTCGAACAAGGCCACCGTCCGGTCGGCGTGGCGGGCATAACGAGGGTCGTGCGTGACCATCACGATCGTGGCGCCGTCGCGATGCAGCTCCTGAAGGAGGCGCATCACCGCCTCGCCATTCGTCGAATCGAGGTTCCCCGTCGGCTCGTCGGCGAGGAGAAGAAGCGGTGAGCCGGCGACCGCGCGCGCGACCGCGACGCGCTGCTGCTGGCCGCCGGAGAGCTGGGCCGGATAGTGCTTCATCCGATGCAGCATTCCCACCCGCTCCAGCGCTTCCTGCACGCGCCGCTTCCGCTCGTCGGCGGACATGTCGCGATAGGTGAGCGGGAGCTCGACGTTTTCGTAGACGGTGAGATCGCCGATCAGGTTGAACGCCTGAAAGATGAACCCGATCTGCCGGTTCCTCACCCGCGCGCGCTCGGCCGCGGTGAGGTTCGCGACCGGCTTGCCATCGAGCGTGTACTCGCCATCGGTCGGAGCGTCGAGCAGACCGAGGATGGAGAGCAGCGTCGTCTTGCCGCACCCCGACGGGCCCGCGACGGCGACGTACTCGCCGCGCCGGATGTCGAGGTGAATCCCGGAGAGGGCATGCGTCTCCACCTCATCGGTGAGGAATACCTTGCGGATGTCGTTGAGCCGGATGAGCGGGGACGCGCCGTCGTTCGGCGACGGCGAGTAGCTGCGCGGGGCTTCGGCGAGTGAGGTCATTGAGAGTCAATGAGGAATGAGGAAAGGCGGGACCTAGGAATCGATCAGCTGCTCAGCTTGATGCGTTGGTGCTCGTTGTACTGGCTCAGGTCCGACAGGATGACGCGATCG
Source organism: Gemmatimonadaceae bacterium (assembly GCA_025931335.1). Lineage (GTDB taxonomy): Bacteria > Gemmatimonadota > Gemmatimonadetes > Gemmatimonadales > Gemmatimonadaceae > JAICNG01. The sequence continues at coordinate 3,505 of JAICNG010000076.1, forward strand.
CCCTCGCGGAGGCCGTCGACGATCTCGATGGCGTTCACCGATCCGCGCCCGAACTGCACACGAACGCGCGTGGCGCTGCGACCGTCCGGCTCGATTCGGAACACCTCGAGCGCGGTGTTCGCCTGGGCGTAGGCGGGACGGCCGACGTACAGCGCGTTCGGCAGGCGCTCGATCTCGACCGTGCCGTCGACGGTGAGGTCGGGCCGCGCGCCCGCCGGCAGGGTGCCGTCGAGCGCGATGTCGACGCTCACCGTCCCGTTTCGGGCGGCGGGATCGATGCGGGTGACGCGGCCCTGAATGATCCCGTTGCGCGTGTCGATCGAGGCACGCTGGCCGATCGCCACGTCCTTGGCTTGGGTCTCGGGGATGTTGAGGACCGCCTTGAGCCGCCCCGGCTCGACGACCTTCGCCAGCGTCGTCCCCGACATTGCCCACTGCCCGACCTCGAGCGGAAGCTCCTGAAGAACGCCATTGGCGCCCGCGGTGACGCGCATCGAGGCGGCCTGCTGGCGGCGAAACGCGAGGATCTCGCGAAGCCGCGCGATCTGCGAGCGCTGGACGTCGAGCTGGGCGGCCATCGCATCGGTGTGCACTCGCAGCCGTTCCTGCTCGATCCCGTAGCGGGCTTCCAGCTCCTCCCGCTTGTCCTGCGCGCGCTGCATGTCCGTGGGCGCGATCAACTGCTTGGCAGCCAGCCCTTCGCCGACCTCGACGGCACGCTTCGCGTCGAGATACTCCGAGCGAATGGTGGCGATCACCCCTTGCTGATTCAGCCGCTGCGTCTCGAGCGAGGCCCGCAAGTTCACGAGCGCCGCCTCGGCTTCGGTGAGCTGTCGTTGCGCCTCGAGCGCCTGAAGCTCGACGTCCGGGTTCGACAGCTCCACCAGGACCGTCGTCGCCGACACCTTCGCCCCGGGCTCGACGTGCTTACGCTCGACGCGGCCGGCAGTGACCGCGGCGATCCACCGGATTTGCTCGGGAACGAGCGTGCCGGGCCCGTGGACCTCGCGCAGCATCTCGCCCCGCGCGACCGTGTCGGTCCACAGCGTCGCCGCCTCGACGGTCGGCACGGCGCGATCGAGCTGCGAGAGCGCCACCGTCACGAGCACGAGGCCAGCGAGCGCGCCACCGACGTACAGGTAGCGGCGCGTGTTGGCTTTGGGTGGGCGCGGGATGTCCACGAGGGGCGGGAGAGGGCCTCGAACAGGTTGCGGAGCGCCCTTCCCATACGGAAGCACCGTGCCCGGTGCTTCGCCATCTCAACTCGTTATGTAGCAGCCCCTTGACGGTTTCCGGACAACGCCCGGGTGCCCGGGTTTGGGATTCCAGATCCCGATGTTGGGAAAGAGGGTCGTGGGCCAGGGCCCAAGGGCCAGGGGGGTGGTAAGGCGAGCGGCCTACGGCCGCTCGCTCATCTGATGAGGCGGCAGCGGCGAAGCCGCGCCGCCTTTACCACCCCCTTGGCCCCTGGCCCCTGACCCTCGACCCTGCTTCACCGCAGGTCGAGGGCGCGTGCTGCTCTCTCCGGAATCGCAAGGCCGAGCAGCGCGCCGACCGTCGCGGCTACCTGCGTGATGGCCGGCTCTCCTCCCAGCCGGCCCGGTGCCGCGTCGCGCGCCACCAGGACAAATGGGACGAGGCGGTCGCCCGGGTGCGCCGTGCAGTGCGTGTGGGTCGCGAGCTCGCCCGTGTTGCATCCACTTCCGTGGCCACCGCCGTGATCCGCGGTCACGATCAGCGCCGTGTGGCCCGCGTCGACCGATGATTCGATCTCGCGCCACAGCATCGCGATCGCGCTGTCCACACGCGCGAGCGCGGCGCGATAGGCCGTCGTGTGCGCGCCGTTCGCGCCGATCCAGCCGTAGCTGTGGCCGGCGAAGTCGGCGTCGGGGAAATGGATGAACATGATGGCCACGGAGGTGTCGGCACGAAGGAGCGCTATGGCCGCGTTCGCCAATGCCGGAGCATCACCGTCGGTAGCGACCAGCGTATCGACCTCGAAGAATGCCTGCGCCTCGGCGCGCTGCGCCGCCGGAATCAACGACATGCCGGCGATCGCCGCCGACCGCCGACCACCGCTGTGCGCCCATGCGAACATCGGCGACATCCCGTTGATCCGCATCACCGCCGCGATCCCTCCGTCCATCACGTTCTGCGTGATGCCGTACTGCGTCACGTCCCGCCCGCTCAGCATGGTGAGGTGAGCGGGCAGCGTGAGCGCCGGCAGGACGGTCTGCATCGCATCGGTCCACACGCCACGCGCGGTGAGCGCGTGCACGGTAGGCAAGTGCGGGAGCGCATCGGCACGTGCGCCGTCGATCGAGATCAGGATCACGCGCCGAGCGGTCACCGGATACTCCTCGACCGGGGCCATCTTGAGCTCAGCGCACCCGGCGGCAACCAGAACGGCGGCAAGCGCGGGGAACGTACTGCGAAGTGAAGCCATGCGTGCGTGCGACTCGAGTGAGTCGGGGGGAGCGCGCGCGCAAGAAGAGGACGAGACGGCGCACGCGCGCGTCACGTCGCGCGCATGCGCTCCGCTCGGTGACTTGGCTTGTGATGATTGACCACCTCGAATAGCTTGCCGCGCGCATGCCCACCCGCTTCGGCAGCGTCATTTTCGACTGCGATTCCACGCTTTCCGCGATCGAGGGCATCGAGGAGCTTGCCCACGCCCATCGCGAGGAGATTACCCGGCTCACCGAGGCCGCAATGCGCGGCGAGATCCTGCTCGAGGACGTGTATGGCCGCCGCCTCGAGCTGGTGCGGCCCACGCGAGATCAGGTCGCCGCGCTCGGCGAGCGGTACGTGCGGACGATGGTGACCGACGCGCGCGAGACGATCGCGGCGCTGCTCTCGGAGGGCATCGAGGTCCGCGTGGTCTCGGGCGGCATCCGACAGGCGGTGGTGACGCTGGCGCTCGCGCTCGGCCTCAGCGAGCGCGCGGTGGCAGCCGTCGACGTACATTTCGACGCGGATGGAGCGTACGCGGGCTTCGACGAAACATCCCCGCTCGCGCGTGCGGGTGGCAAGCGCGCTGTACTGGAGCGATGGCTGCCCGAGCTGCCGCGCCCCATCATGCTGGTCGGCGATGGGGCGACCGATCTGGAGGCACGTCCTCCCGCCGACAGGTTCGTGGCGTTCGCCGGTGTCGTCGAGCGGCCGATCGTGATCGAAGCGGCCGACGACGTCATTCGAGCGCCCTCGCTGGCGCCGGTGCTGGTGCTCGCGTTGGGTAGCGCGCCGCGGGATCCAGACGCCCGTGCAGTTTTCGATTTAGGCAGGAGCTTGATGCGCAGTTGAGCGGGCCAAGAGCCAAGGGCCAAGGGGTGGGTCACGGCCACCCCTCACCCGCCCCCTGGCCCCTGGCCCTTGGCCCTTGACCCCGCTTCACCATGGCATTCGGCAAGTTTTTTCTTCCCGGTCCCACCGAAGTTCGCCCCGAGATTCTCGCCGCGCAGACGCGGCCCATGATCGGGCATCGCGGCAAGGCGATGGAGGAGCTCATCGCCTCGCTGGTGCCCGGTCTTCAGTACGTGTTTCGCACCACCCGGCCGGTGTACATCTCGTCATCCTCGGCAACGGGGTTGATGGAGGCCGCCGTCCGCAATGGCGCGCGCAAGAAGGTGCTGTCGCTCGTGAACGGCGCGTTCAGCGAGCGCTTTCATCGGATCGCGGTCGCGTGCGGGCTCGAGGCGGACGTGCTCGAGGTGCCCCTTGGTGAGGGCCATTCGCCGGAGATGCTCGAGCACGCGTTGAGGCGCGCCGATTACGACGCGGTCACCGTGGTGCATTCGGAGACGTCGACCGGCGTGCTCAACCCCGTCGCCGAGCTCGCGAAGGTGACTCATGCGCGCGGCGGCGTCGTCCTGCTCGTCGACAGCGTGACCGGCATCGCCGGGTCTCCGGTGGAGACCGATGCGTGGGAGCTGGACTTCGTCCTCACCGGCTCCCAGAAGGCGCTCGCGCTTCCCCCTGGCCTCGCGCTCGGGGTGGCGCGGCCGTCGCTTCTGGAGCGTGCGAAGACGAAGAAGGACCGTGGGATCTACTTCGACTTCCTCGAGTTCGAGAAGAACATCCTCAAGAATCAAACGCCGAATACGCCGGCGCTGCCGCTGTTCTATGCGCTCGCGGCGCAGCTCGAGGCCATTCGCGCGGAGACCATCGAAGCCCGCTGGGAGCGGCACGCGGCGATGGCGCGACGGAGCTGGGCGTGGGCCGATGAGATGAAAGCGCGCGGACACGACATTCGCGTGCTGGCGCCCGAGGGTTACCGCTCCTCGACGGTGACCTGTCTGACGATGCCGCCGGGACACACGGGCTCGGCGGTGACGACGGCGCTCAAGCAGCGCGGATTCACCATCGCCTCGGGGTACGGCGCGCTCAAGGATGCCACGATTCGCATCGGGCACATGGGCGATCATACGGTGGCCGAGCTCGAGGTGCTGCTCGCCGAGCTCGAGCGGGTGCTGGCGCCGTGAGCAACGCCTTCAGGGTTCTGGTCGCGGACGCCATCGCTGGCGATGGGCTCGCGCCGCTGCGGGAGGATGAACGCTTCGAGATCGTTACGAAGCCCGGTCTATCCGGGGAGGCGCTGGCGGCGGCGATGGCCGACGTCGACGCGGTGCTCGTGCGCAGCGCGACGAAGATCACCCGCGATTCACTGGCGAAGGCGGAGCGGCTGAAGGTGATCGGGCGCGCCGGTGTCGGGGTCGACACGATCGATGTCGAGGCCGCGACGGAGAAGGGCATTGCGGTGTTGACGGCGCCCTCGGGCAACACGATCTCGGCGTGCGAGCTCACCTTCGCGCTGCTGCTCGCGCTCGTGAGGCGCGTGCCCGCCGCCGACCGGTCGATGCACGACGGGGCGTGGGACCGCAGGAGCTTTGCCGGAGTCGAGCTGTATGGGAAGACGCTCGGTCTGGTCGGCGCCGGCCGGATCGGAGGGGAGGTGGCGAAGCGCGCGCGCGCGTTCGGGATGCGCGTGCTCGTGTACGATCCGTATCTGACCGACGAGCGTGCGCGTGCGCTCGACGCCCAGCTCACCACGCTCGACGACGTGCTGGCCCGCGCCGATGTCATCTCGCTGCACGTTCCGCTCACCGAGAGCACGCAGGGTCTGATCGGTGGCGAGCGTCTGGCGAAGATGAAGCGAGGCGCGCTGGTGGTGAATGCCGCGCGCGGCGGTGTGATCGACGAATCGGCGCTCGTGGAAGCGCTTCGGGCGAAACGCATTGGCGGAGCCGCGCTCGATGTCTTCGAGCAGGAGCCGCTTCCGAAGGACCACCCACTCCGCACCCTCGACAACGTTGTGCTCACGCCTCACCTTGGCGCCTCCACCGAGGAGGCCCAGCAGAACGTGGCGCTCGAGATCGCGGAGGCGGTGCGCGCCGCCCTCGCCGATGGCGACTTCTCGCGGGCCGTCAACGCGCCCGCGGTCGGGAGCGAGGAGATGCGGCGCCTCCGCCCGCTGCTCGAGCTCGCCGAACGGTTAGGCAGGCTGGCGTCGACGATGGCGGATGGCGCGCCGCAAATGGTGGAGGTGCGGTATGCGGGTGGCGCTGATGAGGAAGCGCTGGGGCCGTTGGCGGCGTTCGCCCTCGTTGGGCTGCTGGCGGCGATCGTGGGCCGGACCAACGTGAACTTCGTGAATGCCAGCCATCTCGCGAACGCGCGCGGGCTGGAGGTTCGGCGCACCCGACTTGGTTCCCATCCCGCGTTCGCGGAGTTCGTGGAGCTGCGCACGACGACGCGAGACCGCGAGGTGCGGGTGTCGGGCGCACTCCTGGGCGGCGGTCATCCGCGGATCGTGCGGATAGGCGAGTACCACGTCGACATCGTGCCGACGGGCACGCTCGTGATCCTCCGGAATCGCGACGTCCCGGGCGTCATCGGTCGTGTGGGCACGTTGCTCGGTAACGCCGGCATCAACATCGGCGAGTATCACCAGGCGCGGCTCGAGGCGGGTGGCGAGGCGATCGCCGCGATCAGCGTGGACGGGCGGCTCGACGCCGAGGTGGTTGAGCGGCTGCGGGCGCTGCCCGAGGTGATCGACGCTCGCCAGGCGCAGCTCGACTAGCCGAGCGCGCGGGCGGATCGGTGCAGGGCTTTCGCCACGCCAGGATGCGGCTTTCCGGTGGCGTGCTCCGTCCGTCGGCGACGAACGCATGCGCGACGCCGCGAACCGTGTCGCCTGCGGCCGGCTGACGCTCGAGGGTGATGCCGACGCCTACCGGCCACCACGTGGGGTAGAGCACGAGGGCCGGCCCACCGGTTCGCGTGAAGGACGCCGCATCATGTCGCGGTGCGCCTCCCGTGGATGATGCGCCGGGCGTCGGCGGCGGCGCCACATCCGACGTGTAGTCGGCGTGTCCCGCCGCGGCCCAGTCGAGGGCGGGCGACCACGCTCCGAAGACGAACCCCCAGCACTCGTTAGGGCGCGGATCGGCGGATTGGGCGGGGAGGGGACAGGCGAGGGCGAGAGCGAGCAGCGGGATCAGGGGGTCGAGGGATCGCGGGGTCGAGGGCGCCATGGCGGATTCGGCGCCCTCGATCCCTCGCCCCCCTCGATCCCTTGATCCCTCTCTCATGGTCCTATCCCCTTGGCGAACCGCCGTCCCGTGTACTGGTACCCAAGCGCCTCGTAAAAGGTGTGGGCATCAGCCCGGTGCTCGGCGCTGGTGACCATGATGCGGCCGCACCGCCAGGCGCGCACCTCGTCCTCCGCCCTCGCGATGAGCAGGCGACCGACACCGGACCGGCGCTCACGTTCGGTGACGACGAGCGCGATGATCATCGCGATGTCGCTGAGCGACGTGAGGACCGGCATGCGGTGCAGCCCCAGAACGCCCAGCACGTTGGCTTGGCGCTCCGCGACGAACACGCGGGAGCCCTCACGTGCGAGCAGGCGCGCGAGGCGGCCGCGTACCCCGTCGGGCTGCGAGGGATAGCCGAGCTCGCCCAACAGCGCGGCGATGACGGCGGCGTCCTCGATGATGGCGTCGCGGAGCGTAATGGGGGAGCTGGACATGATGCGCAGGGACTACCTCCTACCTCAACTTCATTCGATGCAGGAACGCCCGCTCGTCAGGCGTCAGCGCGTTGGCGCCTTCTGCGGCCACTTTGGCGCGGAGGCGGTCCAGCTCCTCGAGGGTGAGGGCATGAAGGCCGTCGCGCTTGATCGCGTCGAAGTCCGGAGCGGCGGTGCTCACAATCGCCGAGCGTCGTCCGAACGTCGCATCCTCGACGCGCTTTTTGAACTGGCGACGGTCGGAGCGGGCGTCGAGCCAGCGCAGATACAGGTACGCGGCGGCGTACCCGCCGAGATGTGCCCAATGCGCGATCTTCCCGCCGAAGCTCCCAGTGCCCCCCCACAGCGAATACAGGGTCGTCAACAGCACGAGCACGCGCGCCTCGACGGGGATCACCCCCCAAATGAGGATGCGTTCGTGCGGCCAGAACATCGCGAACGCGAGAAAAACGCCGAAGGTCGCCCCCGATGCGCCGACGATCGCCGCCATCGGCGTGAGGAACGAAAGCGCGGCGCCGCCAAGCCCGCTCAGCGTGTACAGCACGATGAAGCGCTGGCTGCCGAGGCGCTGCTCCACCCGAGGCCCGAAAAAGAACAGGGCCAGCATGTTGAAAAACAGATGCCAGAGCCCGGCATGCACGAACATATAGGTGATGGGCGTCCAGGGCTGCTGCAGCACGTAGCGCGGCCGCAGCGCGAGGAACACCCACAAGTCCGGCACCGCCGCGCCTAACGCAAACAGCGCGACGTTGGCGGCCAGAAGGCGCGCGACCCACGGCGTCATGCCACCGATGTCAGCGGCTCCCGGACGGTGGCAGCGACGCGGCGGCGCTCGGCGAGCGCTCGGCGAGCAGCTTCGTGGTGAATCGCTGTCCTTCGGAAATCCGCTCCACCTCGACCGCGATGGAATCGACACCGGCTTCCAGTCGCGCGAGCCGCTCCTCGATCTTCCCCAGCGCCGGTGATGCGACCCCGTCGCGACGCTCGAACCGTCGCGCGATCACCCGCACGAGTGGCAGCCCGAGCACGGTGATGACGATGGCTGGCAGCAGCATTTCCATCGTTCGGAGAAAGACGATCTCGAGTGGCATCACGGCTCCAAAGCGCGGGGCGGGGGGTGCGGGCGTAGCGTACATCGCGTACGCGCGGGATGCAACGCCGGCCGCCGGAAAAAAATGGCGCAGAGAATTTCCGCGACGCGCACCTCCCGGCTAGATTGCGCCGGACATGAGCTGGAACGAATTCCTCTCGTACCGGTGGCTCGGAAATCCCGTCGAGCGGTGGCTGCTCGCGGCGGCCGTCATCATCGTCACGACCACCGTGCTGTGGGCGCTGCAGCAGCTCGCGATCCGGCGCCTCTCGAAGCTCATTTCGCGCACGCGGACCGACTTCGACGACCTCCTCGTCGATCTGCTCGGCCGGACGCGGGTGAGCCTGATCTTTTTCGCCGCCCTCTCGCCCGCCACGTCGATCCTCGCGTTTCGCGCGGACCTCCACGACGCCCTGCGCATCGTCTCCGTCATCGCCTTGCTCCTCCAGATCGCGATCTGGGGGAACGCGTTCATCGTGTTCTGGATGGAGCGATACGGACGGCGCGGCGATGGCGGCGCGGGAGCGACCGCCCTGTCGACGTTGGCCGTCATCGCGCGGATCGCCCTCGGCGCCCTGCTCATCCTCTTCCTGCTCGACAACCTCGGCGTCGACGTCACCGCGCTCATCGCCGGCCTCGGAATTGGAGGCCTCATCGTCGCGCTCGCCCTCCAGAACATGGTCGCGGACATGCTCGGGGCGCTCACCATCCTCGTGGAGAAGCCGTTCGTCGTCGGCAATTTCATCGACGCCCAGGGGATGATGGGGACCGTCGAAGGCGTGGGCTTGCGTGCGACGCGCATCCGGACCCTCAGCGGCGACGAGCTGATCTTCCCGAACAGGAAGCTGCTGGAGGGAACGATTCGCAACTACACGCGGATGGCCGAGCGCCGCATCGATTTCCGGCTCGGCGTGACGTACGGAACGCCCCCGGCCAAGCTGGAGCGCATTCCGGTGATCGCGCGCGCGGCCGTTGCCCAGCATCCCCTGGTGCGGTTCGACCGCGCCCACTTCCGCACTCTCCGCGACTGGTCGCTGGAATTCGACGTCATCTACTTCATTGCGTCGGCCGACTTTGCCGTCTACGCCGACATCCAGCAGCAGATCAACCTCGAGCTCATGCGCCGCTTCGCCGCCGAGGGCATCGAGTTCGCGTTCCCGACGCAGGTGGTCGAGGTGAAGCAAGCAGGAATGAGGGGTGAGGAGTGAGGAACCACTCCTCACCCCTCATTCCTCCTTCAATTCCACCTTCAGGTCGATCGGAATCGCGGGGTCGAGAGAATCGCGAACCGAGCAATACTTGTTCACCGACAGCTCCACCGCGCGCTCGGCGTGGACCTGCTCGATGCCGGCGCCAGTGATCCGGAAGGTCAACACGATCCGACGCAGCTTGCGCGGAACGCGGTCGTCCGCGCGCTCGCCGACGACGTCGATCTCCAGCGATTGCACCGGCGTGCGACGCTTTGCCAGAATGCCGACGACATCGATCGATGAGCACGCCGCGAGCGCGGTGAGGACGGCATCGACGGGGCTTTGCGCCACCTTCCCATGCCCATCGATGCGCAGCGTCGGGCCGCCCGGCCGGCCACTCTCGAACTCCTCATCGCCCCGCCACCGAACGACGACGCGGTTGGGCGGCCGCGTCTTTGGGGGCGCGGCCGCGCTTCCCCCTTTCACGTCGGCGGTCATTTCTCGATCGGTGCTCTCACGGAATTGCCCCACTCCGTCCACGATCCATCGTAGTTGCGCACCTTGTCGTAGCCGAGGAGATACGACAGGACGAACCAGGTGTGCGACGAGCGCTCTCCGATGCGGCAATACGCGACGACGTCATCGGATTTCTCGAGCCCGGCGTCGCGCTCGTAAAGCTGGCGAAGCTCGTCGGCGCTCTTGAAGGAGCCATCGGGGTTGGCCGCGCGCGCCCAGGGGACGTTCTTCGCCCCCGGGATGTGCCCGCCGCGCAGCACCCCTTCCTGTGGGTACTCCGCCATGTGCGTGCGCTGACCGCTGAACTCCTCCGGCGAGCGGACGTCGATGAGCGGACGGCGCGCGCGCATGTGCTCGAGCACCTCGTCCTTGAACGCGCGAATGCGCGAGTCATCGCGGGGCGGAGCCCGGTAGGTCGTCGGCGGGAAGGTCTTCACATCCGTGACCATCGGCCGCCCTTCCTTCTCCCACTTGGTTCGGCCGCCGTCCAGCACGCGAGCATTCGCAAAGCCGAAGAGCTGAAACACCCAGAAGGCGTACGTCGCCCACCAGTTGTTCTTGTCGCCGTAGAAGACGACGGTCGTGTCCTCGTCGATGCCCTTGGACCGGAGCAGCTCCTGGAACTTCTCGGACGGGATGTAATCGCGCACGAGCGGATCGTTGAGGTCGGCATGCCAGTCGACCTTCTGCGCGTTCGGAATATGCCCGGTGTCGAAGAGCAGGACGTCTTCGTCGCTCTCGATGATCCGGATGCGGGGGTCATCGAGATGCGCGGCAAGCCATTCGGTCGTGACGAGGACCTCGGGCCTGGCGTAGCCCTTGCGCGCGGTCTCGGCGTCGAGGGTCATGCCGGGTTCGGCTGTGGTGGAGGTCATGTTTCCCTCCCAGTAATGGGGTTTGGCGAAGTGGTATGGGGCAGGTTCCCGCGTGTCAAGCTGGCGGGGCCATCGGGGGAGTCCTATACTCCTCTGCACCGGCGACAAATGAGGAACGAGGGACGAGGAGCGCGGAGTTCATCTCGAGGCGACTCCGTGCGGGCCTCGTGTAGGCGAATCCCGCGTCCTCACTCCTGGTTCCCTGCTGCCTCCCGATGGTGACTGACCTCCGCGACCAACTTCAGGCCTCGCTCGGCGACGCCTACCGGCTCGATCGCGAGCTGGGCGGCGGCGGCATGTCGCGCGTGTTCGTCGCGCAGGAGGGGGCGCTCGACCGGCGCGTCGTCGTCAAGGTGCTCCCGCCCGAGCTCACGGGAACGCTCAGCCTCGAGCGGTTTCGCCGTGAGATTCAGCTCGCGGCGCGCGTGCATCATCCCCACGTCGTTCCCGTCCTGCTCGTTGGCCAGGCGGACGGGCTGTTGTACTACACCATGCCGTACATCGAAGGGGAGTCGCTGCGCGATCGGCTCGACCGGGAAGGGCCGCTTCCCATCGATGACGTGATTCGGATCATGCGCGACGTCGCCGACGCGCTGAGCCATGCTCATGCGCTCGGTGTCATCCATCGGGACGTCAAGCCCGACAACATCCTGCTCGTCAGGCACCACGCGTTGGTGACCGACTTCGGCGTCGCGAAGGCGCTGCGCCAATCGCGTCACGGCGAAGAGCGCCGCACGCACGGCCGGACGCCATCGCATGGCATGGCGCTCGGCACGCCGGCGTACATGGCACCGGAGCAGGCGGCCGCCGATCCGACCATCGACCATCGCGCCGACATCTACGCTCTGGGATGCGTTGCCTACGAGATGCTCACCGGGAAGCCACCGTTCTCCGGTCGCCCGGCGCAGAAGATCCTCGCCGCTCAGGTCGCGGAGCGGCCGGTCCCGATCTCGAAGCTGCGACCGGTGCCCCTGGCGCTCGAGTCGATCGTCATGCGGTGCCTCGAGAAGAATCCGGCACAGCGGTGGAGTGACGCCGATGACCTCACCGATGAGCTCAACACACTCATCGCGCGGAGCATGTCGGCGGCGTTGACCGGCAGTCAACCGCTGGTTGCGGCGCCGCGCTCGATGTGGCGCGTGATCGGGACGTATCTTGGAGTCGCGATCGTGGTGGCGGCCGCGGCGCGTCTCGTGCGCGACCTGTTCGAGCTTCCCGATTGGGTCCCCACGGCCGCCCTCGTGTTGACGGCGCTGGCGCTTCCGGTGGTGGTGATGCGGGCGCGGCGGGCGACGGAACGCCAGGGGATCTGAGGGATCGAAGGGATCGAAGGGATCCACGGGATGGAAGGCAACGGCGGCATGGCCGCCGTTGCTCATCTGACGAGGCGGCGGCGGCGAAGCCGCGCCGCCCTTACCACCCCCTTGGCCCTCGGCCCCTGGCCCTCGGCCCTGCTCCTACGCCACCGCCACGCCGTTCGCCACCGCGGTGTCGGGAAGCAACAGGATGACATCGTCCTTGTCCGGACAGGCGCCCAACACCAGCACCTCGCTCGCGAATCCCGCGATGCGGCGGGCCGGAAAGTTGACCACCGCCACCACTTGGCGGCCGACGAGCGCCTCGGGCGTGTAGCGTCGCGTGAGCTGCGCGCTCGAGCGCTTCATGCCGATCACCGGGCCGAAGTCGATCGCCAGCTTGACCGATGGCTTCCGCGCCTCGGGGAAGAGCTCGGCGCTCACGACCGTTCCGATGCGAATGTCGATCTTCTGAAAATCGTCTAGAGTCGCCATGGGTCGGTGATGAGGACGGAGGGATGAGCAGTGAGGAATTCATTGTACGGTTTGACCGCATGGAATCATCAAATCATTTCCTCCTCCTCGTTCCTCATTGCCTTTCCACCAGCTCCAGCTCGCTTGCCAGAAACTCGGCCAGCCAGAGAGTGCGCCCGTCGTCGGTGGACCGTTCCACCAGGTAGATCCCGTCGCCGACCTCGTCGACGATCGTTCCGATCTCACCGATGCGCGGTTGCCGCGGTGGGTCGAGCGAGCTGTCGACGTCGCGCTCCTCCCCCTCGAGACTCACCACGCGCACCAGGTCCGCGGGATAGAAGGGTGGGGAAGGCATAGGCCCAACGATGATTGCGCGAGCGGTCTCCGGCCAGTGGCCGCGCGATCGAGGTTGGGTACATTGAATTCCTCACTCACTTTGCTCGTTCTCTCGCGCCAAGCGCCACCGCATGGGTCAGTACAAGTACCACGTGTTCGTGTGCACGTCGGGGAAGGAATGCCCCACGCAGGGCTCGGAGGAGGTGCACAAGGCGCTCAAGAAGGGCGTCGCGGCCGCTGGGCTCAAGGGACTGGTCCGCGTCAATCACGCCGGGTGCATGAATCAATGTGGACACGGCCCGATGGTCGTGGTCTATCCGGAAGACACCTGGTACGCGCGCGTCGACGTCGATGGCGCGCTGCGAATCGTGCGCGAGCATCTCTGCGGCGGAACGCCGGTCGAGCAATACCGCTATGTCGCTCCCCCGGGAGACAACAAGCTCACCGATGATTGATCGCGTGTCGCCCGCGGCCGGCCTTCGGGTCACCGGCGGCGCGATGGTCTATCGCCTGTTCGACGTCGGCTACGAGATCCTGCTCGATCGCGCACTGGCATTGCTCGAGGGCAACGCGCCGGCGCGCGAGCGTCCGCTGCGCGGGGAAGCGCAGGCGATGCAAATCGCCAATCCTCCGGTGAGCGTCACGCTGGGGATGGAGGAGGTCGTCATCGACGGCCGAAAGTACGACGCCGCGATCTCGGCGCGCATCTTCGACTTCGGCGTCGTGTCGCTTCGCCTTTCCGTCGACGCGGGGACGGCGATTGGATGGGAGCAGTTCTCGCGCTTCGGCAACGAGGTGGACGTCGGCACCGACCTCACGCCCCTCTTTCATCGGCATCTGAAGGCGTTGTTCGAGCGCGTCAGCCCAGCGATCGAGCGGCCGGCGATCGCGCCGGTGTCGGAGGACTATGTCGTCTTTCGGATTCGCCGCCTGGAGGACGCGGACGGCCGCGTTGCCTCGGCCGATGCGCTCGGCGACGACGACATCGTTCCGCTCCTGCTCAACGAGTCGCGGCAATTGTCGCCTGCCGCGCGACGCGAGCTGCTGCCCCACCGGTTCTCGTATTACGGCGACGATCTCACCATCCTCACCTGGGACAACGCACTCGTCCTCGAGCCGGTGGCCGAGGATACCGACGTGCAGTACATCCTGGAGTTCGCGAACGCGCAGCTGCTCGAGCTGCGTTTCTACGATGCGGTGCTCGACACCGAGCTGGGGCGCATGTACGACCGCATCGCGGAGGCGCGCGCCAAGCCGCGCCGCTTCTTTCGACGGCGATTCACGCACCTGTTGACGCGACTGCAGTCGATTGTCGCCGATTCCACCGAGCTCGTGGAGCGCGCCGAGAACTCGCTCAAGGTGACCGATGACGTGTATCTGGCGCGCATCTACTCCGCCGCGCTCGAGATCTTCCGCGGCCGCGCCTGGCGCGCCGGGATCGATCGAAAGCTCGCGATCATCCGCGAGACCTACGCGATGTTGAACGCCGAGGGCCAGGCCGCGCGCGGCGAAGCGCTCGAGCTGGCGATCGTGCTCCTGTTCGTGCTGGAGATCGTGCTGGCGTCGTTTGTGAGATGAGGAGGCGCTGAGGGCGCTGGAACAGGTTCTTCGGGGAATTGCGGGAACTGCCTGACGCCTGGCCTGCTGTCCCCAAGCGGCCACGGACGGCTGAACTGCCGACTGACCCGAATAACAGCACGTATTACGCGAATTGCGTCTTGCGCTTCGAACTCGGCTCTCCAGGAACAACACTGTGTCGTTGGGACTTGCGTGCGGAGGGTTGCGCGGCGGCGGGAGCAATTCGAGCAATTCGTGTTGTCATACGGGTCAGTTCGCAGCTTCGGCTGTCCGTGGCCCCGGCGTCCGGAGCATTCCCGGAGATTCGGAAAAGCACTGGGGGCGCTGAACGTTGTACCCGTTCAGCGCCCCCAGCGCTTTCCAGCGCCCTTAGCGCCCCTCAATCATCAAGATCCCCGCACGCCACGATCGTCTGCAGATTCGTGGGCGAGGCGTGCACGTTCACGAAATAGTCCTTCGCCTCATCGAGCGAAACGCCGAGCATGGCGTTCGCCGAGGCGGTGCCGTCGTTCGCGACCGTGATCAACGGATACGCCGAGGCGTCGCCGACGATGCCCATGTCGCTGTCGCACGTGCCTTCGTGCACGTGCCACGGCAGCTGCTGTCCCGCCATCGCGTTGGCGAGATTCACCGAGATGTTCGTCTTGCCATCGACCACTAACGCCTTGAACGAGCCCGTGATCCCCGAGCCACCGCGGGCGCTGAGCGACCCGCTCCAATCCTCGCCCTGCTTCGTGGGCGACTCGATGTCCACGTCGACTGCACCCGTAGCCTCGTTCGCGTGCGTGCGCACGCAGCCGACGACCGCAAAGGCCGCCATCGTGAGAATCATGCGACGCATATCTGCTCCTGGTTGCTGAAGTCGGCCG
>JAICNG010000139.1 GCA_025931335.1 Gemmatimonadaceae bacterium
CGCAGCCGCTCCGTGCTGACGGTGTCTTTCACACCCTGTCCGCCGCAATCGAGGCGACCGCCGAAGCCTTCGCCCGAGACGAAGAGCAGGTTCTTGTAGACCGACACGTCGCTCTGCGAGGCCGGGCAGTAGTATGCCGTCTTCAGGGTCGGCTGGCTTGGGTTGGTGACGTCCCACACCTGGAAGCCGTTGTAGTTGCCCTGGATCGCGTAGTTGCCGGTGAACGCGAGGTCGGAGTTGGTGCTGCCGACGAACTGGCCGGTCGGCGGCGCCTTGGCGACCACCTTCAGGTTCCAAACAGCCTCGGCCGCATCATACTGTCCTGCGCGGAGCCCAACGCGCGCATCGGTCGCCGGGGCCGGGACGCTCGGACGCGACGACGACGTGGTCGCGGGCGCGCACGCGGCTGCCGTCAGCAGTCCGAGGGTGAGCGAGAACTTCTTCAGTGCCATTGGATCGGTCCTCAGGTTGATCAGGGAGATGGGGTCGCGAACATCAACTCGGCGAGCATCTGCTGCATCCGGTCGATCTCCGTCGTCTGGTCCGCGTTGATGTCGGACGCGAGCTTGAACACGGTTTCGTCGAGGGCGGCGCCCTGGGAGCTGACAAGCTCCTGGACCATCGTGACGGCGCCCTGGTGGTGCTGGATCATGAAGGTGAGAAAGAGCCGGTCGAACTCCTTCCCCCGTGCGGCGTTCAACTGCTCGAGCTGCGCCGGGGTGAGCATGCCCGCCATATGGTGCACGTGCTCCGTTCCGCCCATCGTCATCGTCGCGCGCGCTTCGGGGACGGGAAGCTGCCGCTCCCGGAGCCACCGCTGCATCAACGCGATCTCGTCCTTCTGGGCGTTTATCACCCGCTCGGCCAGAACCTGGAGCGATGCGCTCGCTCCGTGGGTTGGCGCCCACTGGGCGATGTCGATCGCCTGGGCGTGATGGGCGATCATGTTCGACATGAAGCGGATGTCGGCCTGCGTATACGGGTAGCGGGCGCTGTCCGCCCGCGCCGCGGCGATGGCGGCGCTGTCGGGACGCGCGGGCGATGCGGTGCCCACGCGCTGCGTGGCGCTGGAGCAGGCTGACGTGGCGGCTACGACCAGGACGGCAGTGACCGCCCGGCGGTGTGAGGGTGTCATTCCGATCATTGCTGTTTAGGGGGCGGCGGACCGCGTCCAGCAAATTCTCCTGGAACTCCCGGTTTTGCCAGACCTTTGTGAAGGTGCTGCCCGCCCGGCCAAATCCGGGCTAACCTTACAACCGGCTCGCCTCGTCCCCGTTTTCTACCATTGCCAACGCGCTCGGGTCCATTGACCACCGCTTCGACTCCAACGCCAGCCGCGGCCACGCCCCCGTTGCCGGCGGCACCGCCGGCGGCGAGGCGATACGACCGCTCAATCATCGAGGGCCCCCTTCGACCGGTCGTGTGGAAGCTCGCCTGGCCAACGATGTTGACGAACATCATCGGCGGGCTCCAGGGAATCGTCGACCACGCGCTCGTCGGGCACCTCGTGGGCTTCACCGGCAATGCCGCGATCGGGGTGGCCCTTCAGATCTTCATCGTCGTCATCGTCTTCATCAACTCGCTCTTCACCGGCATGAGCGTCCTCGTGGCGCGCTTCACCGGCGCGGGCGACGAGGAGAAGGTGGACCGCACCGTCTATCAGGCCTTCCTGACGGCGGTGGGCCTCTCGCTGCTCGTGATGGCACCGCTGGGATACGTCTTCGCGCCCTCGCTGCTCGATCTCGTCAATCCGACCGCCGAGGTGAAGGCAGAGGCCCTGCCCTTCCTTCGCATCATGTTTCTGTTCAGCAGCGGCATGCTCGTGTTCTACATGCTAAGCGGCGCGTTGCGTGCGGCCGGCGACGCGCGCACTCCGATGGTCCTGGGCGTCGCGATGACGGTGCTGAACCTGGTGCTGAACATCATCTTCATCCGCGGACTCGGGCCGATCCCGGGGTACGGCACCGCCGGCTCGGCCATAGGAACCTGTATCGCCTCGGGCGCGGTCGCCACGTATGCGATCGTAAAGCTTTTGCGAGGAGGATGGGTGGTGTCGTTCCCGCGTGGCCACGGGTACGGCCCCGACTGGGCGATCATCCGCGCGCTGTTCCGGTTTGGGCTTCCCACCGGCATTCAGGGGATCGCGATGAACGTCGGCGGAGTGCTGATGCTGGCGTTCATCGGATCGCTGGCGCAGAGCGCCGCCGCGCAGGCGGCGTTCGCGGTGGGATACTCGCAGCTGTTCTCGCTCATTACGTGGACGGCGATCGGGCTCATGGGCGCCGCCGCCGCGGTCGCCGGCCAGAATCTCGGCGCCGGCAAGCCGCAGCGCGCCGAGGATTCGGTGCACGTCGCGGCGCACATCGCGATGATCGGTGCGGGGTTCATCGGCGCGTTCTTCCTGTTCTTCCCGCGCCAGCTGCTGGCGGTGTTCGGGATGAACGAGCCGGTGGTCGTGGAGATCGGCACGCAGCTCTTGCGGGTGTTGAGCGTCTCGGGATTGTTCATCGCCGTGGCGCTGACGTACACCGGCGGCCTTCAGGGGACGGGCGACACCAAGAGCCCGCTCTACATCTCGATCATCTCGCAGATCATCGTGCCGCTCGGCATCTGCTTCGTGATTCAGCAGACGGGCACGCTCCAGCCGCTGCACATTTGGATCGCGATCCTCATCGGGCACGCGACGCGGTGCACCCTGAGCGTGCTGCGCTTCCGGCAGGGGCGGTGGCGTGGGATCGCGGTGGACATCGCGCGGGGGTGAGGTCCAGGCTCTCAGTACAGCGAGCCCGCTGCCGCCAGGGGCCGAACAGCGTAACCACGGATTCTCACGGAAGAACACGGATGCTTCCTGTCACTCGGTTCCTTTGACAGGTACGGGAACTCGCTGCGCACGCCGAGACGAATCCGTGTTCCATTCGTGTCGATCCGTGGTACACTTGTACGGGCGCGCGCGACGACACGAGCTAGCACGGAGACTATGCAGACAACGTTCGACGCGATCGTCATCGGCTCCGGCATCTCCGGCGGCTGGGCCGCCAAGGAGCTGTGCGAGAAAGGGCTCAAGACGCTCGTGCTCGAGCGCGGGCGCAGCGTCGAGCACATCAAGGACTATCCCACCGCGAACCTTGCCCCCTGGGAGCTCCCGCATCGCGGATTCACCCCTCGCAAGCTGATCGACGAGAACCCGCTCATCAGCAAGGCGGCCGGCTACGGGGAGGACACCGCGCATTTCTTCGTGAAGGACGCCGACCACCCGTACGTGCAGGAGAAGCCCTTCGACTGGATTCGCGGATACCAGGTGGGCGGCAAGTCGCTCATCTGGGGGCGCGCCTGCCAGCGGTGGAGCACGTACGAGTTCACGGCGCCGGAGCGGCAGGGGTACGGCATGAGCTGGCCGATCGGCTACGACGACGTCGCCCCCTGGTACTCACACGTGGAGCAGTTCATCGGCGTCTGCGGGAACCGCGATGGCATCGAGGCGATGCCCGACGGGGAGTTCCTCCCGCCCTTCGATTTCAACTGCGTCGAGAAACATCTCAGCGACCGCATCCGTGCGCACTACGGCAACCGCTTCGTCGTGCAGGGACGGTGGGCGCACCTCTCCCAGCCGAAGGAGATCCACCTCCAGCAGGGGCGCGGCAAGTGCGCGGCACGGAACCTCTGCATGCGCGGCTGCCCGTTAGGCGGGTATTTCAGCTCCAACTCGTCGACACTGCCATGGGCGGCGAAGACGGGGAATCTCACCGTGCGCCCCGACTCGGTGGTGCATTCGATCCTCTACGATGCGGCGAAGGGGAAAGCCGCCGGCGTGCGCGTGATCGATGCCAAAACGCACGCGGTGACCGAGTACCAGTCGCGCATCGTGTTCGTCAACGCGTCTGCCCTCAACTCGGTGCTCATCCTCCTGAACTCGACGTCGCCGACGTTCCCGAACGGGCTGGGGAACGAGAACGGCCTGTTGGGCAGGTACGTCGCGTTCCACAACTACCGCGCCGGCGCCAACGGAGCGATCGACGGATTCGAGGACAAGTACTTCTACGGCCGCAACCCGACGGAATGCATCCTCGCCAACTTTCGGAATCTCGGGAGGCAGGAGATGGACTTCGTCGGCGGATACACGACGTTCACCGGAGCGTATCGGGTGCGCGGCGCTCCGACGGACGAGCGCGTCGGCGGCGAGTACAAGGACGCCGAGGCGCAGCCGGGACCGTGGGGGATCTACATGTACATGCAGGGCGAGACGATCCCCAAGGCGACGAATCACGTCCGGCTCCACGCAACGCAGAAGGATCAGTGGGGAATTCCCCTGCTCGTGACGTCGGTTGGCTACGACGACAACGACGAGAAGATGATCCGCGACTGGCGCGCCCAGGCGAAGGAGATGCTCGAGGTCGCGGGGTGCCGTGACGTCGAGACGCGCGACAACCGCCAGCCGCCGGGCCTCGACATCCACGAGATGGGCGGCGCGCGCATGGGCCGCGACCCGAAGACGTCGGTGCTCAACGAGTGGAACCAGCTCCATGCCTGCCGCAACGTCTTCGTCACCGATGGCGCATGCATGACGTCCACCGGCAACCAGAGCCCGTCGATTCTCTACATGGCGCTCACGGCCCGGGCGGCGGGGCGGGCGGTGGAGGAGCTGGGGAGGGGGGCCATTTAAAGGTGCTCCAGGTGCTCCAGGTGCTCCAGGTGCTCGAGGGAACTGCGGGTTCCCCTTGAGCACCTCGAGCACGTCGAGCACCTCGAGCACCTTAGCGCATCACCTTCGCGCTCTCATCCCACGTGACCGGCGCCTTTCGGTAATACGACTCGTTCGCCATGTGGCAGGCGAGCGCGGCATGGTGACCGAACACCGCATCCTCGACCACGGGCTTCCGCGACTTCACCGCCTCGAAGAATCCCATCAGATGCGGCGTCGTGTCGTCCCAGTGCGGGCCGCGGATCAGGATCCCCTCCGACATCAGCTCCCGCGCCAGCCTCGCATCGTTCTCCTCGTGCCACTTCTTCGCGTACGCTTCGCGCAGCGCACGCGGGAAGCTGTTGGCGTAGTAGCTGGGGCTCGTGTCTTTCCCCAGCTGCGGCGCGAAGGTGATGCTCGTGCTCGTCACCTCCAGAATCCCCTTCGATCCCTGAAAGCGATACATCTCCGGCGTCGACGTCCCGAGGTTCAGGCGCATGCTCACGGGCAGCCCGTCGTAGTCGTAGAGCACCGCGTGGACGTCGGGCGTGTTGCGGCCGTCCTTCCACCGCCGGATTCCGCCGACCGACATCGCGCGCGTGGGCGGCCGGTTCATGTCCATCATCGCGATGAAGCCGCTCATGAGGTGAACCAGGAGATCGCCCGCGACCCCGGTGCCGTACTCCTTCCACGCTCGCCAGCCGGCGAAGATGCGCGGATTGAACGGGATCTTCGGCGCGCTCCCCAGCCAGGTGTTCCAGTCCAGCGTTTGGGGGGAGAGATCCGGGGGCGGCGGATATTGCCACGCGCCGTTCGGATCGTTGCGGCCCAACCAGCCTTCCACGAGCGTCAGCTCGCCCAGGATCCCCTGCGACAGCATCTCCTTCGCCTTCGCGCAGATCTGAGAGCTCACGCGCTGCGAGCCGACCTGAACGATGCGGCCGCTCTTCTTCGCCGCGTCGATCATGGCCACCCCGTCGGCCGCCGTGTGCGACATCGGCTTCTCGCAGTAGACGTCCTTCCCCGCGCTCACCGCATCGACGACGATCTGCTTGTGCCAATGGTCCGGCACCGCCGCGATGATGCAATCGACGTCCTTGTTGTCGAGCAGCGCCTGGTAGCGACGTGTCACCGGCAGATCCGCCCTGACGATCTCACGCGCCAGCGTGTGCCTTCCGTCGTAGAGGTCGCAGGCGGCGACACATTCGACGCCCTCGAGCTGGATCGAGTCCCCGAGCAGCCCCGACCCCTGCATCCCCACCCCGATGATGCCGAAACGGACACGGTCGCTCGGCTGCACGGATTGCAGGGGGCGTGACGCGAGCGCCTGTCCAAGTGCGACGTGCTCGCCCGCGATCGAGGCACCGGCGGCCACGGCGCCAATCTCGATAAACTCGCGGCGCGTAAAGCTGGTCTTGTCCACAGCGCCTCCGATGGGATAGGGTTTCTGCATCATGCTGCCTCCATCTTTCCCCGCCCGCAAGCCCATTCGAGGTCGATGATGGCTCCGATGAATCGCCGTGACGCGGTCAAGACCACCACCGCCTTGTTAGGCGGAGTGCTGGTGGGTTCGTCGGGGGCGCTCGTCGCCTGTGGCCGCGGCGCGCGCGCCCCCGGCGTGCTGAACGGGGATGATGAGGCGCTCATCGAGGACATCGCCGATACCTTGCTGCCCCCCACCCCCGCATCGCCCGGGGCGAAGGACGCCGGCGTCGGGGCGGCGATCAACCTGCTCCTCACCGACTGCTACAAGCCCGACGCGCAGCAGCGGGTGGTGCGGGGGCTGTCGGAGTTTCGCTCGATGTGCCGCGCGCGATGCGGCGCTGGCTGCGCATCGCTCCCGCGGCGGGAGCGGGAGCAGCTTCTGCGCGAGATCGACGTCGAGGCGCAGAAGAGCCCGGACACCCACTACTTCGCGCTCGTGCGGGAGCTGTCGCACGGCGCGTACTTCTCCTCGCAAGTCGGGGTCAC
>JAICNG010000018.1 GCA_025931335.1 Gemmatimonadaceae bacterium
CGCGACCGCGGTTTCCAGCGCCTTGATCACGGTCCGAAATGTCGCCCCGACTGTGTCGGTCACGGGACCAACCGTTGTGCACCCACAGCTTGGACACGCGTCCGTGTCAGTCGGCGTAGAGTTCTCCGATCCTGGCGCAGACACGCACTCCGCCACGATCGACTGCGATAACGGCGGGTCGCCGGTGCAGCTCGGGATTGTCACGTCGCCGTTCTCGCAGGAATGCTCTTTCACCACCTCGGCCTTCGGCCCGCGGACGATCCGCGTTACGGTCACCGACGATGATGACGGGAGTGCCGCGGTCACGCACGCGGTCGCTATCCTCTACCCGTGGACTGGTTTCTTTTCCCCCGTGGAGACCGCGCCGGAGGAAAACCGTGCAAAGGCTGGAAGCGCGATACCGCTCAAGTTTGGTCTCGGCGGAGACCAGGGACTCGGTGTCCTCGTTGGCGGGTCGCCAACCTCGCGGCCGGCGTCGTGCAGCGGCGATGTCCTCGACGGGCCCATCGAAGCCTCTACACCGGGCGCGAGCCAGCTTACGTACAACGGAGCGTCGGGCCTGTACCACTACGTGTGGAAGACGGAGAAGGCGTGGGCCGGCACGTGTCGGCAGCTCATTGTGGAACTCGCCGACGGGACGGTGCATCGCGCGGAGTTCCGGTTCAAATGACTCGGCGTTCAACTTGCAGCACCTTTCCCACGCCGGTAACTTTTACGGGCTCGTCACTCTCGTTCACGCATCACCCTGAGTCATAGATGGCAACTTCGGCAACCGTGAAGGTGGCCGCGGCCGGCCTGGAAGATGTGGTCACTGGCCCGTCCGAGATCACCGACGTCAACGGCAAAACCGGCCAGCTCATCTATCGCGGATACGACATCCACGATCTCGTCGACAACACGACCTTCGAGGAAGTCGTCTATCTGCTCTGGTACGGGACCCTGCCAACGCGCAGCCAGCTCGATGAGTTCGCGGGCACCATCAAGTCTTGCTACCACCTCCCGCAACCGACCATCGAATCCCTGAAGCGCTATCCCAGGGACGCCGATCCCATGGACGTCCTGCGCACGAGCGTCTCCGAGCTGTCGTTCTACGATCCCGACAAGCAGTCGCCGGTGGACGATCGCACCGCGAATCTCCGCCGAGCCGCCCGACTCCAGGGCCAGATCGCGGCGCTCGTCGGCGCGTGGGCGCAGATCCGCCAGGGAAAGGAACCAGTCAAGGCCGACGCATCCCTCTCCTTCGCCGGCAACGTCTACTACCGTCTGCTCGGCAGGCGTCCCGAGAAGCTCGAGGAGCGCGCGATCGACGCCGCGCTCATTCTGCACGCCGATCACGAGCTCAATGCGTCCACGTTCGCCGCTCGCGTCACCGCCGCGACGCTCGCGGACATGTACGCGGCGATCGTCTCGGCGATCGGCACGCTCTCCGGTCCACTCCACGGCGGCGCGAACACCGCGGTGATGGAAATGCTGCTCGAGCTGGAGAAGGAAGGGCAGGAGCCGACGCAGTTCATCCGGCAGGCGCTGGCCAGCAAGCGCAAGATCATGGGCTTCGGACATCGCGTCTACAAGACGGAGGATCCGCGGGCCACGCACCTGCGCCGGATGTCCGAGGAGCTCGGCAGCAAATACAAGACGCCGAAATGGTTCGAGATGTCGCGGCGCATCGAGGAGACGATGAAGGCAGAGAAAAACCTCCTGCCCAACGTCGACTTCTACTCGGCGTCCACCTACTACGTGATGGGGATTCCCACCGATCTCTACACGCCGCTGTTCGCGGTGAGTCGGACGTCCGGATGGGCCGCACACCTGCTGGAGCAGTACGCGCACAACCGGCTCATTCGGCCGCGCGCCGAGTACGTCGGGCCGCGCGGCTTGCGCGTGTCGCCGATCGATCAGCGACGCTAGGCGTTCACTTCCTGTTTGGCGCGCGGGCGCGGCGTGAACCGCGCCCGCGTGACATCTCTCCCTGATCGACTCATGACTACCTACCGATTCGCGCAAGTGCCCCGAGATGGCGAGCGCATCGGCTTCTCCAACGGAAAGCTCGACGTCCCCGACACCCCGATCATCCCGTTCATCGAGGGCGACGGGACGGGACCGGACATTTGGCGTGCCTCGCGGCGCGTGTTCGACGCGGCCGTCGAGCGCGTCTTCGGCGGCAAGCGGCGCGTGGCGTGGATGGAAGTGTTCGCCGGGGAGAAGGCGTTCAAGGCGCACGATGACTGGCTTCCACAGGAAACCGTCGATGCGATGCAGGAGTTTCGCGTCTCGATCAAGGGACCGCTCACGACGCCGGTCGGTGGCGGCATCCGATCGCTGAACGTCACGCTTCGCCAGGTGCTCGACTTATATGCCTGCATCCGGCCCGTGCGCTACTTCCAGGGTGTGGGTGCGCCAGTGAAGGAGCCGGAGAAGGTCGACGTCGTCATCTTCCGAGAGAACGTCGAGGACGTGTACGCCGGCATCGAATGGAAGGCCGGCACCGCCGAGGCCAAGCGCGTTCGCGATTTCATCGTGAACGAGATGGGCAAGGAGATTCGCGAAGGCTCGGCGATCGGCATCAAGCCCATGTCCGAGTTCGGCTCCAAGCGTCTCGTGGAGATGGCCATCCGCTACGCACTCAGAACCGGACGCCAGTCGGTAACGCTCGTGCACAAGGGCAACATCATGAAGTTCACCGAGGGCGCCTTTCGCGACTGGGGATACGAGGTCGCGAAAGAGCGCTTCGGCGAGCACGTGATTACCGAAAGCGATCTGGCCAAGATCGGCGGGAGCGCGAAGATCGATTGTCTGGTGATCAAGGATCGCATCGCCGATGCGATGTTCCAGCAGCTGCTCCTTCGTCCGGCGGAGTACTCGGTGATCGCCACCCCCAACCTCAACGGCGACTATCTCAGCGATGCGGCGGCGGCGCAGGTCGGAGGGCTGGGCATGGCACCCGGAGGAAACGTCGGTGACGGGCTCGCCTGCTTCGAAGCCACGCACGGGACGGCGCCGAAGTACGCGGGGCAGGACAAGGTGAATCCGTGCAGCGTCATCCTCTCGGGCGTGATGATGTTCGAGTATCTGGAATGGGATGAGGTGGGGCAGCTCATCGTCCGCGGGATCGAGCAGGCCATCAAATCGCGGCGCGTCACGTACGACCTTGCGCGGCAGATGCCCGGGTCGAGCGAGGTGAGCACGTCGGCATTCGCCGATGGCATCATCGCGGGGATGAAGTGAGTTCCATGCGCTTCACCGTTCGCGACGCGCAACTCCGTTCGCTCGACGTACCGCTGCTGGCGCTTCCGCTCGCGAAGGGCGCGAAGCTCGACGACGCCATCACCGGGCTCGACGACGCGCTCGGCGGGGCGATATCGCGGGTGATCGACCGGCGCGACTTCCGTTTCGGGCGTGACGAGACGATGCACCTGGTGGGCGGAGCAAAGGGTCCGCAGCGGATTCTCCTGGTCGGCATGGGTGCGGTCACCGAGCTTCCCGGAGCCATTCGACGCGCGGCGATGATCGCCGCGCGCTTCGCCCGGCGCACCGGCGCGGCCGAAACGGCGTGGTATCATCCCGACGCCGACGGGGCCATCGAGCAGGCCGTCGTAGGTCTGTCGATGGGAGCGTGGGAATACAGCGAGACTCGCACGCCGCCGCCTGACGAGGAGCGCCGGCCCGCGCCTGACGAGGCGGTGGTGATCGCGCGGGATGAGAAGCGCGCGAAAGGCCAGGTCGACACGGGCGTGGCGATCGCCGAAGGGATGCTGGTGGCGCGCCGGCTGGCGATGCTGCCGGGGAACATCTGCACGCCCGACTATCTCGCCGACACTGGCCGCGAGCTCGCCAAACGTCACGGCATGAAGATCACCGTCCTCGGCCGCAAGGAAATGGAAGAGGAGGGGATGGGCTCCTTTCTCGGCGTCGCGCAGGGCACGCCGCAGGATCCCAAGCTCATCGCCCTCGAGCATCGGCGCGGCTCGGGCCGGCCGATCGTGCTCGTCGGCAAGGGACTGTGCTTCGATTCGGGCGGCATCTCGATCAAGCCGGCGCAGAGCATGGAGCTGATGAAGTTCGACATGTGCGGCGCGGCCGCCGTGCTCGGCGCCATGGAGGCGATTGGCCGGATGGAGCTGAAGGTCAACGTGGTGGGACTCATCGGCAGCACGACCAACATGCCGAGCGGCACCGCATTCAAGCCGGGCGACGTGCTCAAGAGTCATCTCGGGAAATACATCGAGATCGTCAATACCGACGCCGAGGGTCGCCTCGTGTTGTGCGATGTGCTGTCGTGGGCGCGCCGGTACGAGCCCGCCGCCGTGATCGACGCGGCCACCCTCACGGGCGCGTGCGTCATCGCCCTCGGGCACACGGCGTCCGGGGTCTTCGGCAACGACGAGGCCCTCGTGCAGGAAGTGTTAGGCGCCGGAAAGCGGGCGAGCGAGCCGGGGTGGCCGTTCCCCCTCTGGGAGGACTTCAAGGAGCTCATCAAATCCGACGTCGCCGACATCAAGAATTCGGGGGGGCGCGCAGCCGGCGCGATCGCTGCCGCGATGTTCCTGAAGGAGTTCACCGAGAGCTACCCCTGGGTGCATCTCGACATCGCCGGGACGGCGTATTCGGAGACCGATCTCGTCGCGTTGCCGAAGGGCGCCACCGGCGTTCCGGTGGGAACGTTCGTCGAGTTCGTACGCGGGCGGGTGAGCTGAGCGCGGCCCGCTGGGTTCGTCGCGCCGGCCTCGGCCTCGTGGCCGGGGCCGTTTTTTCCTCCGGCGCCCCGAGCCAGGAGCCGCCGCGCGATACCCTCGCCGTGCCGCAGGATACCGCGCCGCCCGCGGTCGACACGATTCGCACTCGGCCGGACACGGCGGTCCGGCGGGATACCGTCAAGGCCGCGCTCGCTCGTGCCGAGCTGCCGCGCACCGTCGATGCGGCCGGCCGGTACCACTGGACGCGGGATGAGCTCTTCACCGGCGGCGGCCTGACGCTGCTGGAGCTGCTGGAGCGCGTACCGGGGACGACCGGATTTCGCTCCGGGTGGATCGCGTCGCCCGCGCACGTGACCTGGTTAGGCGGCGCCGGGCGCGTGCGTGTGTTCTACGACGGTATCGAGATCGAGCCGTTCGACGACCGAACGGGAGGGCTGCTCGACCTGGGCGAAATCCAGCTCTGGACGCTCGAAGAGGTGCTCGTCGAGCGGGGCGCCGACGAGCTGCGCGTTCACGTGCGGTCGTGGCGAGTGGACCGGACGACGACATCGTCGCGGACCGACGTCTTCACCGGCGATGAAGACACGAATCTCTATCGAGGCTTCCTCGGGCGTCGCTTCGGACACGGCGAAGCGGTGCAGGCAGGATTCCAGCAGTATGGCACGAGCGGCGTGCCCTCGGGCGGGGGGGATGAGCTGGCGCTCGTTGCGCGCCTCGGGTGGGCGGCAAAGGGTGCGAGCATCGACGGGTTCGGCATACGCGCGCGACGTCAGCGCAACGTCCAGACGCGTGACGATTCGTATCAGATTCCTCGGGTCAACTCGATCCGGCGCGATGCGTACGGTCGTCTCGGCTTCGGCGACCCCGATCGCGGCGGATGGCTGCAGCTCGTGCTCGCCTCGCAGGCGTTCACTCGGGAGCGAGTCGATCCCGCTCGCCTGCCACTCGACACGATCGAGGACAAGCGCTCGCACCATCAGCTCGTCGGTGCGGTGGGGTGGTCATCGAGCATCTTCCGCACGAGCCTGACGAGTCGCACGTACGGTGGGGATGCCAAGTACACCGCGGTCACCGGTCGCGTCGCCGTCGATCACCGGATTGCCGCGATCGCGGCGCTCACGGAATGGCGCGGCAGCGACTCCAGCTCGGTCGGCGAGGTTGCGGCTCGGTTTTCTCCCTTTTCCTTCCTGTCCATGGCCGCGGTGGCATCGCTGCGTCGGCAGCCGGACGGGGCCGATGCGGAGGACGTGATGAGCGCGCGCGGTGAGATCGGGCTGCGGCTGGGACAGGTGTGGCTCACCGCGGGCGGCATCACGCTCGACTCGGTCCACGTCGTGCCCCCGATTGTCTTCGACTCCACCTTCGTGGCTCGCGACGAGGGGCGAACGAGAGCCCTCTTTGGAGGAGCGCGCGGCCGCGTGTGGCGGGCCATTCATGCGGACGTGTTCGCGCTCCGGTGGGAGCGCCAGGGATCGTACCGGCCGCAGATGCAGGTTCGATCGGAGATCTACGTTCGCACGCGCTGGCTGAAGAAGTTCCCGAGCGGACACTTTGGGGCGCTGATTTCCGTGCGACACGACTATCGTGACGGGATCTCGTTCCAGCGCGCCGCTGGTCCCTCGGTCGCGCTGAGCAGCCACGAGCTCAGCTCGTTGCTCGAGATCCGACTCGTCGATGCGGTGCTCTTCTGGAGACAGCGGTACACCATCGGCCAGCGCGTCACCGAGCTGGTCCCCGGGTATCCTCTCCCGCGCCAGACGACGTTATACGGGGTGCGATGGGACTTCTGGAATTGACAAGGTCGTTGCGGCACCGTAACTTGCATGACTTGCCATGATCCGAAGCATGACGGGGTTCGGCGCCGCCGCGGGACTGGTGGGAGCAGCACGAGTGAGTGTCGAGCTTCGAACCGTCAACCATCGCTTTTTCAGTCCGAGCATCAAGCTCCCCTCCGAGCTGTCGCGGTGGGAGGGTGAGGTGCGTGAAGCGCTGCGACGCGCGATCGCTCGCGGGCACGTCACCCTCATGGCGCGCATCGAGCGGGAGGCAGCAGGTGAGATCGTTGTCGATGAACGACGGTTCTCCGATGCGCTCGCCACACTGCGCCGCCTGCAGCGCGATCACGGGCTGGACGAACCGGTGAGCCTCGCGACGGTCGTGCGGATGCCCGGCGTCCTGACGGCCGAGCGAAGCAGCGAGGTTGGTGGAACCGCGGAAGAGCTGGTGGCACTGGTTAGGCAGGCGATCGCGGCGTTGATGGCGATGCGTGAGGCCGAGGGTTCGCGGTTGGGGACGGTGCTCGAGGAGCGGATCGCCGTCGTCGAGCAGGCGCTCGCGCGGATCGCCGCGCGCGCGCCGGGGCGGATCGTCGCCGAGCGTGAGCGACTCCGTACCGCCGTGGCGGAGCTCATGGGGAGCGCGACGCTCGACGAGCAGCGATTGGCCCAGGAGATCGCCATTCTGGCTGACCGGTTGGATGTCGCGGAGGAGATCGACCGGTTTCGTTCACACCTCACGGCGTTTCGAGAGACGTTACGGCGTGGCGACGCGGAACCCGTGGGCAAGCGCCTCGCGTTCCTGTTGCAGGAGATGGTCCGTGAGGCGAACACGACGGGAAGCAAGGCGCGCGACGTCGCGATGACGCACGACGTGGTCGCCGTGAAGGAGGAGCTGGAGCGCATCGCCGAGCAGGTCGAGAACCTCGAGTGAATCCCTTCCCGCTGATCCTGTCGGCGCCGTCCGGTGGCGGAAAGACCACCATCGCGCGGCGCCTCCTGGAGCGGCGGTCGGATGTCGGATACTCGATCTCGTGCACCACACGGCGCGCGCGACCGGGCGAAGTCGAAGGCCGTGACTATTTCTTTCTCACCCCGGACGAGTTTCGGGCGCGCCGAGAGCGACAGGAGTTCGCGGAGTGCGCGGAGGTGCACGGTAACTGGTATGGCACGCTGCGCAGCGAGATCGCGCGGGTGCTCGGGCAGGGAAAGCACGTCATCATGGACATCGACGTGCAGGGAGCGGCGCAGCTGGCGCGCGCCTATCCGCATGCGGTGCTCGTCTTCGTCCTGCCGCCGTCGGCCGATGTGCTGCTCGAGCGATTGCGGGCGAGAAAGACGGAGGATCGGGCGTCATTGGCGCGGCGCATGATGAACGCGCTGGAGGAGCTGCGGCACGCCGAGGACTATCAGTACGTGGTCGTGAACGATGAGTTGAACGCGGCGGTCCAGCGCGTGTCGGCGGTGATCGATGCGGAGACGAGCCGTCGCGAGCGGGTGCACAATCTGGAGGAGCAGGTTCGGTCGCTGACCGAGCGATTGCAGCGGGAAGTCGATAACCATTCACCCAAGTGATCCCATGCAGGTATTCACGCCAGTCGAAGTCGCGCAGCACGCAGCCAACAAGTACCTCGGTGTCCTCGTTGCCGCGAAGTACGCGCGCATCATCAACGAGTTCCCGCGGGATCGCTCGCGACCCGGCGAGAAGAAGCTGACCACCCGCTCGCTCGAGGAGCTCCTGGACGGAGCCATCGAGTACCGCGTGCTCCCGCGCCGCCGCGGCCAGTAACGAGCGCATGCGCCCCTACGCCGGCCGTCGAATCGTCCTCGGCGTCACGGGGGGAATCGCGAGCTACAAGACGGGGTGGCTCGCGCGGTTGTTGACGGCGGCCGGCGCCGAGGTGGATGTCGTCATGACGCGCGCCGCCACCGAGTTCGTGGGACCGGTGACGTTCGAGGCCCTCACCGGCCGGCCGGTGCACACGGACCTCTTCGAGCCCGGCCGGGCCCTCGACCACATCGCCCTCGCGAAGGGAGCGCACGCGATCGTCGTCGCCCCCGCGACCGCCGACTTTCTCGCGCGCGTGGCGCATGGCTTCGCCGACGATCTCCTCACCGCGTGTCTCCTCGCGACGGAGGCGCCCGTGCTGCTCGTGCCGGCGATGAACGACCGCATGTGGGCCAACCGGCAGAC
Organism: Gemmatimonadaceae bacterium; assembly: GCA_025931335.1. Lineage (GTDB taxonomy): Bacteria > Gemmatimonadota > Gemmatimonadetes > Gemmatimonadales > Gemmatimonadaceae > JAICNG01. The sequence continues at coordinate 8,664 of JAICNG010000018.1, forward strand.
GCAGCAGAACGTGCAGCACCTGCGGGAGCTGGGGCATCAGGTCATCGAGCCGGACGAAGGCGCACTCGCGGCTGGGGAGGGAAGCGGCCCCGGTCGCATGCCGGAGCCGGAGGCGATTCTCGCCCACGTCGGACGGCTGCTGGAGCCTAACGGGCGCTTTCAGGGACGACGTGTGCTCGTCACGGCCGGCCCCACGCGCGAGCCGGTGGATCCGGTGCGGTTCCTGTCCAATCGCAGTACCGGCAAAATGGGTGTCGCGATCGCCGCGGCGGCGTGGCGCCGCGGGGCACTCGTGTCGCTCGTCGCCGGACCGCTCGAGGTCGCGGTTCCGCCAGGGATCGATGTGACGACCGTCGAAACGACGGCCGAGATGGCCACCGCCGTTCGGAAGGCCCTGCCCGAGGTGGATGCGCTCGTGATGGCGGCGGCTCCAGCCGACTTTGCTCCCGCCGAGCCCGCCACCCGCAAGATCAAGAAGAACGACAAGCCGGGCGCGATCGCGCTCGCCGCGACTCCGGACATCCTCAAGACCACGCGCGATGCGCGCGCTCCGCGTGCGGTGATCGTGGGCTTCGCGCTCGAGACCGACGATGCGCTTGCCGCCGGCCGCGAGAAGCTCACCGCGAAGGACCTCGACATCGTCGTCGTCAATGACGCGCGTGACCCGGACGCCGGATTCGCCGTCGACACGAACCGCGTGACGATCGTGCATCGCGATGGACGAACCGAGCCGCTCGGCGTGATGCCAAAGACGGACCTCGCTGACGCGATCCTCGATCGCGTGGAGGCTTTGCTTCGTGAACGTTGAAGAGCTGTTTCGACGCTACCTCGAGCAGCGCCGCGAGATGGGAGAGTCGGAGCTGGTGCTCGACACGCTCACCGTGGACGAGGTGCTGCGCATCGTCGGCGCGCATGGCAAGCGAGCGGTGGCGCCGGCACGACCCGCGGTCGGCGGCGACTGGCGCAGGGCACTGATCGAAGCCGATGCCGCCGTCCCCGCGCCGCGACCAGCCGCGCCGCAGGCGGATGCCCCGCGTCGATCTGCAGTGCCCTTGGCGTCCTCATCGCCCTTAGCGCCCTTGGCGCCCGCGGCACGTCTCTCCGATCTGGCGCCTCCAGGCCTCGTCGTCGGCGCAGGAGAAGCGGAGCTGTTCGGCGGCCCCATCGGCCGAGCGGCGACGCTTGGCGAGATCGCCGAGATGGTTCGTACGTGCACACGGTGCCCGCTGTACGCGACGGCGATAAACCCCGTCCCAGGGGAGGGAAGCGCAACGGCGCAGCTCATGTGCATCGGTGAGGCGCCAGGCGCGACCGAGGACGAAACCGGACGCCCCTTCGTCGGACAGGCCGGGAAACTCCTGACGGATATCCTCCGCGCCATTAACTTGAGCCGCGAGGAGGTCTTCATCGCGAACGTGATGAAGCACCGACCGCCGGGGAATCGAAATCCAACCCCCGACGAGATCACCGCGTGCAGTCCCTACCTGGTACGGCAGGTGGAGCTGATCCGGCCCAAGGTCATCCTCGCCCTCGGGACGTTCGCCGCGCAAACGCTGCTCGACACGAAGCTGGCGATCGGCAAGCTGCGCGGGGCCATGCACTGGTACCACGGCACGCCCCTCATCGCCACCTACCATCCGGCGGCGCTCCTTCGCAACCCTGGCTGGAAGAAACCCACCTGGGAAGATGTCAAGCTCGTCCGTCGAATTCTCGATTCAGTCGCCGCGTGACGCGTACCGCGATCGGCGTCCTCCCTGGTCGGAGGATGCCGAGCAAGCGGTGCTCGCGGCCATGCTCATCGACCAGGACGCGATCCTGCGGGCGACCGAGCACGTGGACGACACGATGTTCTATCGCGAGGGACATCGCCGGATCTTCCGCGCGATGGTCGCGATCTCGGAGCGCGGCGACGTCGTCGATCCGCTCACGCTCTCCGATGAGCTCCAGCGGCGCGGCGAGCTCGAGCCCAGCGGCGGCAAGGACTACATCGGCTTTCTCGTCGATGCCGTGCCGACGGCGGCGAACGTCGAATACCACGCCAAGATCGTTCGCGAGAAGGCGCTGCTGCGTCGCCTCATCGAGGCATCCACCGACATCGTGGCCGAGGCGTTCGACGCGCGACAGACGGCCGGTGAGCTGCTCGACCACGCCGAGTCGCGGATCTTCGAGATCAGCCAGCAGCGCGGGCGCGAGGGGTTCACGCGCATCAAGGAGCTGCTGTGGCCGACGATGGAGCGCATCGAGGCGCTTCAGCGCGGTGGCAAGTCGATCACGGGGGTTCCGAGCGGATTCAACGATCTCGACGAGCTGACGTCGGGCTTCCAGCCATCCGACCTGATCGTGGTGGCCGCGCGTCCCTCGATGGGGAAGACCGCCTTCATTCTCAACATCGCGCAACACGCGGCCATTGAGCACAATGTTCCGGTTGCGCTCTTCTCGCTCGAAATGAGTAAGGAGTCTCTCGTGCAGCGCATGCTCACGGGAGAGGCGCGTGTCGACGCGCAGAAGCTTCGCAAGGGAATGCTCCGCGATGATGACTTCCCGCGCCTCGCGCGCGCGGCGGGGATTCTGGCGCAGGCACCGATCTTCATCGACGACAGCCCGGGGATTACGCTGCTCGAGATGCGCTCGGCCGCGCGCCGCCTGCGGGCCGACGCGAACATCGGGCTCGTCGTCGTGGACTACCTCCAGCTCATCCAGAGCACGTCGGACGCCGAGAACCGCACCCAGGAGATCAGCCAGATCTCCCGTTCGCTCAAGGCCCTCGCGAAAGAGCTGGCCGTCCCCGTCGTCGCATTGTCGCAGCTGTCGCGCGCGACCGAGCAGCGCACCGACAAGCGACCGCAGCTCTCCGACCTGCGCGAGTCGGGCGCCATCGAGCAGGATGCCGATCTCGTCATGTTCATCTACCGGCAGGAGATGTACGAGGGCCCCACCGACAAGGACGGCAACTCGCTCGAGGGACGGGCCGAGGTGATCGTCGGCAAGCAGCGCAACGGGCCGACCGGGATCGTGAACCTGTTCTTCCACAAGGCGTACACCCGTTTCGAGAACTACAGCGCGCGCGCCCAGTCCCAGTGAGTGCGAAGGTCAAAACGGTCTACCGCTGCACGGAATGCGGCGCCGAGCACCCGAAGTGGGCGGGGCGATGCGACGCGTGCGGTGAGTGGAACACGCTCGTCGAAGAGGCCACGGCCCGGCTTCCCGCGACGAAGACCGGCGCCGCCCGGCGCCAGGGAGGGGCCGCGGCGTTAGGCGCGGGCGGGAGCGTCGTCGCCACGGCCCGGCTCCGCGACGTCCGTGGGACCGAGGAGCGCCGCCTTCGCACTGGCATCAACGAGTTCGACTTCGTCCTCGGTGGCGGAATCGTTCCCGGGTCGATGGTGCTCGTCGGCGGCGAGCCGGGCATCGGCAAGTCGACGCTTCTGCTCCAGGTGGCCGGCGCGCTTCAGGCCGCGGGGCAGGGCGTGCTCTACGTGTCGGGCGAAGAATCCCCGCTTCAGGTGAAGCTGCGCGCCGACCGCCTCGATCATACGGCCGCCGACGTCGAGCTGCTCACCGAAACGCTGCTCGAGACGGTGCTCGCGACGGCCGCCGGGATGGAGCCGGCGGTGATGATGATCGATTCGATCCAGACGATCTTCACGGCCGACCTCGAGGGCGCCCCGGGAAACGTGGGGCAGGTGCGCGAGTGCGCCGCACGCCTCATGCGCTTCGCGAAGGAAAGCGGCACAGCGGTCTTCGTCGTGGGGCACGTGACCAAGGGCGGGGGCATCGCCGGGCCGAAAACACTCGAGCACATCGTCGACACCGTGCTGTACTTCGAGGGCGAGGGCTCGCTCGATCACCGCGTGCTGCGGGCGACGAAGAATCGCTTCGGTGGGGTCGATGAGATTGGGGTCTTTCGCATGACGGAGCGCGGCCTGGTTCCGATCGAGAATCCGTCCGAGCTGTTTCTTGGCGATCGCGACCACGTGGCGTCGGGAAGCGCGGTCACGGCGCTGATGGAGGGCACTCGACCGCTGCTCGTCGAGATTCAGGCCCTCGCCGCCAAAGCCGGGTTCGGAACACCCCAGCGCGTGTCGACCGGCTTCGACAGCCGGCGCCTCGCCTTGCTTCTGGCCGTGCTCGACAAGCGTGCCGGGCTGTCCTTCGCTCAGCTCGATGTCTTCGTCAACGTCGTGGGTGGCGTTAGGCTGCACGAGCCGGCGGGGGACCTGGCGGTCGCGGCTGCGCTCGCCTCGAGCCTCTACGACCGGGCCCTCCCGACGCATGCGCTATTTCTCGGCGAGGTCGGGCTCGGCGGAGAGATCCGTCCGGTCTCGCAGGCGGAGCGGCGGCTCGCCGAAGCCGCGAAGATGGGGCTCACCACGGTGTACCTCGCCGAGCGAGGCGTCCCCAGGCGATTGCGCGACGTGAACGCCATCGGCGTGCGCACGGTGGGCGACGTCTTCCGTCACCTGTTCGAGCGATGACCGCCGCTGCGGACGTCGGGGTGGTTCTCGTCGCGGCGGGGGCCTCGTCACGGCTGGGCGGGACCGAGCTGAAGCAATTCCGGTGGATCGCGGGAAAGCCCATGCTGCTGCACTCGCTCCAGCTCTTCCACCAGCGCACCGACGTCGTGATGGTGGTGTGCGTTCTTCCGCGGCAGTACGCCGGCGATCCGCCCCCGTGGATCTTTCAGAGCGATGTGGATCGGTTGCTCGTCTCGGTGGGGGGCAAGGAGCGGGGCGACTCCGTTCTGCACGGACTGGAAGACCTGCCTGACGAGGTGCGCATCGTCGTCGTGCACGACGCGGCGCGACCGATGGTCTCGATGGCCGTCGTCGACCGCGTGGTCACCGAGGCGCGCGCCGGCCGCGGCGCGGTCGCCGCGCTTCCCGTGACCGACACGTTGAAGGAGGTGGACGCGGAGGGGCGCGTGGTACGGACCGTGGCACGCGAAGGACTCTGGCGCGCGCAGACGCCGCAGGCCTTCCCGCGAGCGATGATCGAGGAGGCTTACGCGGACGCCCGCCGCAAGCGCCTCGCTGCCACCGACTGCGCCGCGTTATGCGAGGCACGAGGGTTCGAGGTCGTCGTGGTTCCGGGAAGCGAGAGCGCCGTGAAGGTGACGCAGGAGGCCGATTTCGCGCTCGTGGAAGCTTTCACGCGAGCGACACCGTGACCGGGCCGCGCACCATCCCGTTTTGGTCGCCGGCGGAGATCGACGCCGCGGTGGCGGACACGATCGTGCACCTGGAGAGCGGCGGCGTGCTCGCGTACCCCACGGAGACCGTCTACGGCTTCGGCGGCGCCGTCGACCACGCCGCCGTCGACGCCCTGGTGCGGCTCAAGGGGCGTCCTCCAGGGAAGCCGTTTCTCATTCTGATTTCGTCGAGCGACATGGTGACGCGGCTCGATCTTCACTTCACCGGCGACGCGGCGCGACTCGCCGCGCGCCATTGGCCGGGACCGTTGACGCTCGTGCTTCCTGGAGGCGAGCGGCGCGTGCCCGATCGCCTTCGCGGACCGGAGGGCGGGGTCGCCGTACGCTGGACATCGCACCCCGGCGTGGCGCACCTCATCCAGCGGTACGGCCGCCCGATCACCTCGACGAGCGCCAATCGCCCCGGCTCCCCGGCGGCCGTCGCGGCATCGGAGATCGTGTCACAGTGGGCCGACGCCATGGCGCGCGGGGTCTTGCGCGTGTTGGACGGGGGGCGCCTCTCCTCCTCACCGCCGTCCACCGTGGTAGATTGCACCGGCACTCGTCCTCGAGTCATACGCCCCGGCGCGATCGCCGCCGCGACGCTGCGCGAGAGCGTGCCCGACCTGATTGGAGATGCCTGAGCTGATGCGCGTGCTCTTCGTCTGCACCGGCAACACGTGCCGGAGCCCGATCGCGGAAGCGCTTGCCAGGCGATTCGCGTCCGAGCGCAATCTCTCGGAGCTCTCGGTGGGAAGCGCGGGCACCGCGGCCTGGGATGGGGCCCCCGCCTCCGATGGCGCCTTGCTCGTGGCCATGGAACGGTCGGTCGACCTGTCGGCGCATCGCGCGCGACTGCTGACGCGTGAGCTGGTGAACGGCAGCGACCTCATTCTGGCGATGGGGCCGCATCATGTCGAGCGGATCGAAGCGCTGGGCGGGGGCGGGAGGACACACCTGCTCTCGTCATATGCGTCGAGGGGGCGGAGCGACCGCTCGATCACCGACCCGTTCGGCGGGGATCTCGAGGACTACCGTGCCGCGTTCGATGAGCTCGATCGCGAGGTGCAGCAAGCCATCGAGCGAATCGCGACGGAGCGCACGCCGGGCCGCTCGTGAGGCGCCCGCCGGGTCGTCTCGTCCTCGTCGGACACCCGGTGGCACATTCGCTGTCTCCCGCGTTGCAGAACGCCGCGCTGAGGCACGCCGAATTGCCGATCGTGTACGAGGCGATCGACGTTCCCCCGCCGGCGCTCGAGGCCACCGTGCGCCGGCTGATCGCGGCGAGAGCCAGTGGCAACGTGACCGTCCCGCACAAGGAAGCCATGGCGCGCAGCTGTGGGCGCCTGGACCGCATCGCCGAGCGCGTGCAGGCGGTGAACACCTTTCGCGTCGCCGAGGACGGGGTTCTCGAGGGCGCGAATACGGATGTGGGTGGGTTCGATGCGCTGGCCCGAGAAGTCGGCGCGCTGCGCGCTGGCGCGCGCGTCGCCGTCCTCGGCGCCGGTGGGTCGGCGGCGGCGGTGCTCGCCGCGATCGAGCGGTGGAGCGGGGCGACAGCGTCGCTCTTCAACCGAACGACGACACGAGCGAGCGCATTAGCGGCGCGCTTTCCGGTCGTCGACGTGGTCGCGGCGACCGCCGACGAGGCGGTGAAGGACGCCGCCGTCGTGGTCAACGCAACGTCGCTGGGGCTTCGCGCCGACGATCCGCTGCCGGTCGCTATCGACAGCCTCGCTCCCGGCGCCGCTGTGCTCGATCTCGTCTACAGGACCGGTGAAACGGCGTGGGTGAAGGCGGCGCGCACGCGGGGGCACGCCGCGGTCGATGGCCTTTACATGCTGCTCGAGCAGGGAGCGCTCGCGTTCGAGTGGTGGTTCGACATCTCCGCTCCGCGCGACGTCATGCGCGCAGCGCTCACCGCCGCCGTGCGCGCGTGAGCGGTTCACCGGCCGCGTGGCGTGCCTGGGCGCACGCCGCGCTGGATCTGCTGCTGCCGCGCGCGTGTGTCGTCTGCGGCCGCCTCAACGATCCATCGGACCACGGGCTCGCCTGCGCGCGGTGCTGGAATCGCGTGGTGACGCTGCCCGCGCCGCGGTGCGATCGCTGCGGTCATCCCCTTGGCCCGCGCCGGTGCACGTGGTGTGATCTGCTTCCCGCGTACGTGCGGTGCGGCCGCTCTGTGTGCTGGATCGATCGAGGAAGCGGCGCCGCGCTCGTGCACGAGCTCAAATACGGCGGATGGCACGCCCTCGCCGCGCCGATGGCGGCGCGGATGGGCCGAATGCAGTGGCCGGACGACGTGGTTCGGGAACGGACCGCGCTCGTAGCCGTTCCATTGGCAGGGGCCCGCGAGCGAGAGCGGGGATACAATCAGAGCGCGTGTCTGGCGCACGCGCTCGCCCATCGCTGGCGCATTCCGGTGTGGGATGATGTGCTCGTTCGATCGCGCGCGACGCAGACGCAAACGCGGTTGACACCCGAAGCGAGGCGGCACAACGTTTCCGGCGCATTTCGTGCGGTTGCCGGCACGCGCACGCGCCTGCGAGGCACGCACCTGGTGCTCGTCGACGACGTGGTGACGACGGGTGCCACGCTGGTGGAGTGCGCAGCGGCGCTGCTCGACGGGGGCGCTCGTATCGTGAGCTTCGTAACCTTCGGCAGGGCGCCCGCCAGTGGCGACCGCCGCTAATTCGACGGGAGTTCGACCGACATGGCGATTCGAGTAGGGATCAACGGGTTTGGCCGCATCGGGCGGCAGGTGGTCCGGGCCGCGAAGCAGCAGGGTGCCGACCTCGACTTCATCGCGGTCAACGATCTGACCGATACGAAGACGCTCGCGCACCTCTTCAAGTACGATTCGGTGCACCGGACGTACGAGGGCGACGTCCGCGCTGGCGAGAAGTCGGTGATCATCGACGGCGACGAGATCGCCGTTCTGTCCGAAAAGGATCCGGCGAAGCTTCCGTGGAAAGACCTCGGCGTCGACATCGTGCTCGAGTCGACGGGCCGCTTCACCAACGCCGACCAGGCGAAGGCGCACATCACGGGGGGAGCCCGGAAGGTGGTCATCTCTGCGCCGGCGAAGGGGGAGGACATCACGCTCTGCATGGGCGTGAATCACGACAAGTACGATGCGGCGAAGCACCACATCATCTCGAACGCGTCGTGTACGACGAACTGCCTCGTGCCTATGGTCAAGGTCGTGCGCGATCGCTTCGGATTCCGCCACGGCTCGATGACGACGGTGCACAGCTACACCAACGACCAGCAGATCCTCGACCTGCCGCACAAGGACCTCCGGCGTGCGCGCGCCGCCGCGCTCTCGATGATTCCCACGACCACTGGCGCGGCGAAGGCCACGTCGCTGGTGATTCCCGAGGTGAAGGGGAAGATCGACGGCATCTCCATCCGCGTTCCCACCCCCGACGTCTCGTTCGTCGATCTCATCGTGGAGGTCGAGCGTGCGACGACGATCGAGGAAGTGAACGGAGCGTTCAAGAGCGCGGCGGCGAGCGGCCCGCTCAAGGGCATCATCGACTACACCGACATCGAGCTCGTCTCGGTCGATTTCATCGGCAACCCGTTTTCCTGCGTGCTCGATGCCAAGAGCACGAACGTCATCGACGGGACGCTCGTGAAGGTCTGCGGCTGGTACGACAACGAGTGGGGCTACGCCTCACGGTGCGTGGACGTTCTCAAGATGGTGGGGGCAAAACGCTAGTGCTCGCCGTCTCGAACAAGCTGACCGTCGCCGATCTCCCCGATTCCGCGATCCGCGGAAAGCGTGCGCTCGTCCGAGTGGACTTCAACGTCCCGCTCGATGAGCACCGGCGCGTGTCCGACGATACGCGCATCCGCGCCGCGCTCCCGACGCTCGAGTACCTGGCCGAGCACGGCGCGCGCGTGATCGTGCTGTCGCATCTCGGCCGGCCGAAGGGGAAGCCCGAGCTCAAGTATTCGCTCGAGCCGGTATCGCGACACCTCGCCGGCCTCACCAAGCGGCGGGTGCGCTTCGTCGAGACGACGGACACCGATGAGGCGATGAAAGCGACACTCTCGCTCCCCGAAGGCGAGATCCTGCTGCTCGAGAACACGCGCTACCTCGGCGGGGAGGAGTCGAACGATGAGCGTCTCGCGCGCGCGCTCGCCCGGCTCGGCGACTTCTACGTGAACGATGCGTTCGGCGCCGCGCATCGGGCGCACGCGTCGACCGAGGGCGTGGCGCACCACCTCAAGCCGGCGGTGGCGGGCTTCCTCATGGAGAAGGAGCTGCGCGACCTCGGTCGCGCGTTGGCCGACCCGGAGCGGCCGTTCGTCGCCGTCCTCGGTGGCGCGAAGATCTCGGGGAAGATCGACGTGATCGAGCAGCTGCTGCCCAAGGTCGACCGGCTGCTGATCGGCGGCGCCATGGCGTGCACGTTCTTCCGCGCGATGGGTCTCGAGACCGGCAAGTCGCTCGTCGAGGACGATCGCGTCTCGATGGCGAAGGACCTGCTCGCGCGAGCAGGCGACAAGCTCGTGCTGCCGAGCGATGCCGTCGTCGCGCCGTCGATGGAAGCGGGCGGCCACGCGCGCACGGTAGCGCGCGACGCCATCCCCGCCGACCAGGCGATGCTCGACATCGGGCCTCGTTCCGTGGAAGCGTTTGCGCAGGAGATCACGGCCGCGAGGACGGTGATCTGGAACGGGCCGATGGGCGTGTTCGAAACCAAGCCGTTCGACGAGGGAACGCGGCGCATCGCCGAAGCGGTTGCCGCAGCCACCGATCAAGGCGCGACGACCATCGTCGGCGGGGGCGACTCGGCCGCCGCGGTCGCCCAGATGGGGCTCGAGGATCGCATGAGCCACGTGTCGACGGGTGGGGGCGCATCGCTGGAGTTCCTCGAGGGGAAGCCGCTCCCCGGCGTGGCGGTGCTCGACGACGCGAGGGGATGATGCGCAAGCCGGTGCTCGCCGCCAACTGGAAGATGAATCACGGGCCGAGCGATGCACGAGCGTTCATGCGCACGTTCCTCGCTCGTTATGCGCGCCATACCGATCGCTCCGTCATCGTGTTTCCGCCCGCGGTTTCGTTAGGGGAGATGGTGGCGGCGACGAAGGAGCGCCCCGACATCCTCCTCGGCATCCAGAACATCCACTGGGAGGACAAGGGCGCGTTCACCGGCGAAATCTCCGCGCCGATGGCGCGCGATGCGGGCGCTCGCGTGGTGCTCGTCGGGCACTCCGAGCGGCGCCACGTCTTCGGCGAGAAGGACGACGAGACCCGGCGAAAATGCGCCGCCGCGGCCCGCGCCGGCCTGCGTCCAATGCTGTGCGTGGGTGAGCGCCTCGAGGAACGGCGCGCCGGCGAGACCGAACGTGTCGTCTTGCGGCAGCTGCACGCTGGTCTCGCCGACCTGGATCCGGCACACATGGCGCAGATGCTCATCGCGTACGAGCCGGTGTGGGCGATCGGCACCGGACAAACGGCAGAGCCGCGCGATGCGAGTGCCGTGCACGTGCTGATTCGCGGGGCGCTCGACCAGCTCGCGGGCGATCGCGCGGTCGAAATCCCGATTCTGTACGGCGGCAGCGTGAATACCGGGAACGCGGCGGCGCTGCTCGCCGCGCCGGACGTCGACGGTCTTCTCGTTGGAGGGGCGAGTCTCGATCCCGAGGGGTGGGCGACGATCGCGCGCACGTGACCGCACTTGACCGAGTTTCGTAACTCGCGTAGCTTACGAAGCTTAGCGCGCCTCCCTCATTTTCAGCCGATGTATACCTTCCTGATCGTTCTCCTGGTTCTCGCCAGCATCTTTCTGATTCTCGTCATCCTCATGCAGTCGGGGAAGGGCGGTGGTCTGGCCGCGACGTTCGGCGGCGTAGGCACCTCGCCGGATTCGTTCTTCGGCACTCGACAGATGGGGAACGTGCTCACCAAGGCGAGCTGGTACTTGGGCGGGGCCTTTCTCGTGCTCGGGTTCGTGCTCTCGCTGATGTCGTCGCGGGCAGTGACGTCTCGCTCGATTCTCGACCAACCGGCTGGCTCACAGACCGCAGCGCCCGCCGCGCCGGCCCCCGGAGCGAGCGACGCGCCCATCCCGCTCGAGAACGCACCCGCGACGCAGCCGGAGCCGGGCACTACTCCGTCCACACCGCGTCCGTGATCGCGAGCGGGCCATCCGGCTCTCGAACAGGGTTCCTTCTCCTCGAAGATGGAACCCTTTTTCGCGGCCGGCTCCGTGATGCCGCCGCGCCGACCGTCGCCGAGGTCGTGTTCACGACGAACATGACCGGCTATCAGGAGGTCTTCACCGATCCGTCGTATCGCGGACAGATCGTCGTGATGACCGCGCCGATGATCGGGAACTACGGCATCAACACCGAGGATCCCGAGTCGGCGCACCCACAGATCGCCGGGACCATCGTTCGCGAGCTGTCGCAAACACATTCGAGCTGGCGCGCGACCGGCGATCTGAGAAGTTGGTTGAGCCAGGCGCAAATACCGGTTCTCGAAGAGGTTGATACGCGCCGTCTTACGAAACACCTCAGGTCGATCGGGGTGATGCGCGGCGTGATCGCCGAGGGGGAGACGCCCGGCGCGGATGCGCTCGCGGCGCTCGATGCGTGTCCGTCGATGGAGGGGCTGGACCTGGCGTCGCGCGTATCGACACGTGAGCGGTATCAGTGGGGAGACCCCACGGCGACGCATCACATTGTCGCGTACGACTACGGGATCAAGCGCAACATTCTGCGCCTCTTCGCCGAGCACGAGTGCCGCGTAACCGTGGTCCCCGCGGAGACGACAGCGGAGGCGGTGCTCGAGATGAAGCCGGACGGCGTCTTCCTCTCGAACGGCCCCGGCGATCCGGCGGCGGTGTCGTACGCACCGGGGATCATCCGCGCGATCGCGGGACAGAACGTCCCCATCTTCGGCATCTGCCTGGGACATCAGCTGTTAGGTCTGACGTTCGGCGGCCGCACCATCAAGATGGCCTATGGTCACCGCGGCGGAAATCACCCGGTACGGGAGATCGACACCGGCCACGTCCTCATCACGTCGCAGAATCACGGGTTCGCGGTGGAGGGAAACGAAAAGGGTGTTCCGGGAGCACCGGGGCTCGAGGTCACGCACATCAATCTCAACGACGGGACCATCGAGGGGATGCGCCACCGCGAGCTCCCGATCTTCGCCGTGCAGTATCACCCCGAGGCGGCACCGGGGCCGCACGACGCCCGGCCGCTGTTCGGCGACTTCATCGACGCGGTGCGAGCACGGTAGTGTAAAGCGAGGCAAACGCTTGACACACAATAGGTAACGTCCTATGTTCGACGCACCGATCAAGGACGATCGGCTGTCTCATGACGAGGCTATCGAATGACGAAGGCCGATCTGGTCGAACGCGTAACCGCACAGATTTCGCGCACCGCTGGGCCCATGATCTCGAAAAAGGATTGCGCTCGCGTCGTCGACGCTTTCCTGGATGCGATCAAGGACGCGCTCAAGGAGCAGCGGAATATCGAGGTGCGGGGCTTCGGAACGTTCAAGATTCGTCACCGCAAGACGAGGATGGCGCGCAATCCACGCACCGGATCGCCCGTGGAGGTGTCCGCTCGGCCCGTCCCCGTCTTCAAGCCGTCGAAGGAGTTGCGCGCCATGGTCGCGGGCGTCGAAGACTTCGAATCGGAAGCCGAGGCGAGCGAAACAGAAGCGTGACAACGAGTTCGTGAACTCGAGCGCGCCGGGCCGATTGAGGGCCGCGGCGCGCTTTGCGTTTCTCGCTCGCACTTGCCACGGCCGCGCCCGCGCGCGAGAGTACGAGATGACCATCACGGCATTGTTCTTCGCCTCGTACGCCGACGTCTTTGGACGCGACCAGGTCGAGATGGAAGTGCCGAACGGCTCGACAGTTGGCGACTTTTTGCGCCATCTCCGGGCGCTCGACACGGACCGCCGCCTGCCGCCGGCTCCGCTCGTCGCGGTCAATGAGCGTTATGCGCGCCCCGATCTGGTGCTTCGGCCCGGCGATGAGGTCGCGGTGATTCCCCCCGTCGCGGGCGGCTGATGCGCACGGCGATCGTGCGGGATCCGCTCCAACCGTCGGCGGCGCTGGCGGAGGTGGCGAGCGTCGCGAACGGCGCGGCCATCGTCTTCGTTGGCACGGTCCGCGAGGTGAACGACGGGCGTCCCGTGACGGGCATCGAGTATTCGGCGTACGAGGGCATGGCCGCGCGAGAGCTCGCGGCGATCGCCGGTGAGGCGGCCGCACGCTCCGGAACGACGGACATCGTCGTCGAGCATCGAGTTGGCCGACTCGAGCTGGGCGAAGCGAGCGTGGTCATCGCGGTGGCGCATGCGCATCGGGCAGAGGCGTACGACGCCTCGCGGTACATCATCGAGCAGATCAAGCGTCGCGTCCCGATCTGGAAGCGCGAGGAGTACGTCGACGGGACGCGTGAGTGGGTCGATCCTACCGCGTCTCGAACTGAAATCCCGAGATGACGACGCTCGTCGACCAGTTCGGCCGGCGCATCGAGTACCTGCGCATCTCGGTTACCGACCGCTGCAACTTCCGGTGCCTGTACTGCATGCCGCACGAGGGGCTGGAGTGGCTGCCCAAAGGGGACATTCTCTCCTACGAGGAGATCGCATCGATCGTGGGCCAGCTCGCCCCGCTCGGGCTCCGCCGCGTGCGAATCACCGGCGGCGAGCCGACGATTCGGCCGCAGCTCGAGAGCTTGATCGCGATGCTCCGCGCGGTTCCCGGCATCGAGGACATCGCGCTGTCGACCAACGGGGTGAAGCTCGAGGCCATGGCCGACACGATGCGCGCCGCGGGGCTCGACCGCGTCAACATGAGCGCCGACTCGTTGCGGTCCGAGCGGATCGCGGCAATCGCGCGCCGCTCCATCCCCTTCGACCCGGTGCGCGCGGCGCAGGCCGCTCAGAACGCCGGGCTCGATCCGATCAAGATCAACGTCGTCGTCATGCGCGGGATCAATGACGACGAGCTGGAGGATTTCGCGCGCCTCACGATGGAGCATCCGTGGCACGTGCGATTCATCGAGCTCATGCCGGTCGGCGATCTGCGCTCTCTCACCTGGGAGCATGTCGTGCCCAGCGACGAGATCGTCGGGCGCCTTGCGCGCATCGGCGCGCTCCGACCCACCGGCGGGCCCACTCGCGGGAATGGCCCGGCGAAGTACCACCGGTTCGACGGGGCTCCGGGAACCGTCGGTCTCATCACGCCCATGACGCACACGTATTGCGAAACCTGCAATCGTGTGCGGCTGACCGCGGACGGCCGTCTGCGGACTTGCCTCTTCGGGGATCACGCCGTGAACCTGCGAGACCCGCTCCGCCGCGGCGAGGATCTCGGGCCGCTCTATGTGCAGGCGCTGGCCGAGAAGCCCCGCGAGCATGCGCTGCTGCAGATGCAGGTCGGCGGTCTGCGCGCGCTTTCGGAGGTCGGCGGGTAAAGGCCTGGCATCCAGGTGCAAAGGACATACGGATGCAGCGGATGCAGCGAATCAGGCGGATGGTTCCTGACGGCGAGAACTCTCCGCGCGCAATGTAGAAGCAATTTGCTTTTTACGTGTGAAGGAGGCACCGGTGCGCCCGGAGCAATCGGCATCTTCCGCTGCATCCGTCGCATCCGTATGTCCTTTGAACCTGGATGCCCGCCCACCGCGTGCCGGCGGAAGAACGTGGACGACCCGCGGCCAGTAGCCCGAACCACCGAGCCCGAATAGCTTTCGCGCGTCACTCACACACGCGCATACTCGCAATGGTCAACAAGATCACCGTGGTCGGCGCCGGAAACGTCGGCGCGACGACGGCGCAACGGCTGGCGGAGAAGGAGCTCGCAAAGCTCGTCGTGATGGTGGACGTCGTCGAAGGGGTTCCGCAGGGGAAAGCGCTCGACCAATGGGAATCGGCTCCCATCGAAGGCTTCGACACCCGGGTCATCGGAAGCAACGGCTACGATGAGACCGCCGGATCCGACATCGTCATCATCACCGCCGGCATCGCGCGCAAGCCGGGAATGTCCCGCGACGATCTGCTCAACACGAACGCCGGCATCGTCAAGCAGGTCTCCGAGCAGGTCAAGCGCACATCGCCCAGCGCGATCATCATCATGGTGTCGAATCCGCTCGACGTCATGTGTTACGTCGCGAAGCAGGTGACGGGATTTCCGCGCGAGCGCGTGCTCGGCATGGCGGGTGTCCTCGACACCGCGCGATATCGGTCGTTCCTCGCCGAAGCGCTCGATGTCTCCGTCGAGGACATCCAGGCGATGGTGCTCGGCGGCCATGGCGATACCATGGTGCCGCTCATCTCGTACACGACGGTCAGCGGCATCCCCGTGACGCAGCTGATGGATCAGAAGACGCTGGATGCGATCGTCGGTCGCACGCGCAACGGCGGCGCCGAGATCGTGAAATACCTGAAGACGGGCTCGGCGTACTACGCGCCATCGGCGGCGGCGGTGCAGATGGCGGAAGCCATCGTGCTCGACAAGAAGCGCGTGCTGCCGTGTGCGGCCTGGCTGGAGGGCGAGTACGGGATGTCGGGGCTGTTTCTCGGTGTGCCATGCAAGCTCGGACGAAAAGGGCTCGAGCAGATCATTGAAGTGGAGCTGACGTCGACAGAGCGCACCGATCTCGGGAAGAGCGCCGAGGCGGTGCGAGAGCCGATGAGCGTCCTCAAGCTCTGATCGGCGATGCCGTTCGGGCGGTTCTGGAGCTCCACGATCGGCAAGAAGGTGGTGATGGCGGTGACGGGCATCGTCCTCGTCGGCTACATCCTCGCCCACGTCACCGCCAACCTCCTGATTTTCGCCGGCGCGGCCGCGATCGACGCCTATGCGGCGAAGCTGCGCACGCTTCCCCTCCTGTTGTGGGGCGTGCGCGTGGTGCTCCTGCTGTCGGTGGTGCTGCACGTCGTGGCCGCGGCGCAGCTCGCCGTTCGCGCGCGCGCGGCGCGTCCAACATCGTATCGCCGGTTCGAGCCGCAGGCGTCGAACGCGACGTCGCGAACGATGCGCTGGGGCGGCGTGGCGCTGCTCCTGTTCCTCATCTACCACATCCTGCACTTCACGACGGGACAGGCGCACCCGGCCTTCGTCCATCTCGCGCCGTACCACAACGTGACGACGGCGTTTCGCGTGTGGTGGGTCGCGGCGATCTACATCGCCGCGATGGTCGCGCTGGCGATGCACCTGTACCACGGTACGTGGAGCATGTTCCAGACGCTGGGGATCGCGCACGCGCGCGTGAACGTGGCCCGCCGCCGGCTCGCCACGATCATTGCGGTGCTGGTGCCGCTGGGCTTCGTGAGCGTGCCGATCGCGGTACTGGTCGGCCTTCTTCGTTAGGTGCGATGATGGAGCTCCGCGCAAGGATTCCCTCCGGGCCGCTGGCCGACAAATGGGACCGGCACCGCTTCGAGATGAAGCTCGTGAATCCCGCGAACAAGCGACGATACACGGTGCTGGTGGTGGGCTCGGGGCTGGCCGGGGCGTCCGCCGCCGCGTCGCTCGCCGAGCTGGGCTATCAGGTGCGCTGTTTCTGCTTCCAGGATTCCCCGCGGCGGGCGCACAGCATCGCCGCCCAGGGCGGGATCAACGCCGCCAAGAACTACCAGAACGATGGTGACAGCATCTGGCGGCTCTTTTATGACACGATCAAGGGCGGCGATTTTCGCGCGCGCGAGGCGAACGTCTACCGCCTGGCGCAGATCAGCGTCGACATCATCGACCAGTGCGTCGCGCAGGGCGTTCCCTTCGCCCGGGAGTACAGCGGCTATCTGGCCAACCGGTCGTTCGGCGGCGCGCAGGTCTCGCGCACCTTCTACGCGCGCGGGCAAACCGGCCAGCAGCTGCTGCTGGGCGCCTATCAGGCGCTGTGCAAGGAAATCGCGCGGGGCACCGTCGTCATGCATCCCCGCACGGAGATGCTCGATCTCATCCTCGTCGACGGGCGATGCCGCGGGATCGTGACGCGCAACCTCGTCACCGGCGAGGTGCTCGCCCACGTCGCCGATGCGGTCGTGCTCGCGACCGGTGGCTATGGGAACGTCTTCTACCTCTCGACGAACGCGCGCGGGTCGAACGTCACGGCGACCTACCGCGCGTGGAAGCGCGGCGCCGCGTTCGGCAATCCGTGCTTCACGCAGATCCACCCGACGTGCATTCCGGTCAGCGGCGACTACCAGTCGAAGCTCACGCTGATGTCGGAGAGCTTGCGCAACGATGGCCGCGTGTGGGTGCCCCGGCAGGCGGGAGACCATCGCGCGCCGCACGAGATCCCCGAGCCCGAGCGCGACTATTACCTCGAACGCAAGTATCCGAGCTTCGGCAACCTCTCCCCGCGCGACATCGCCTCACGAGCGGCCAAGGAAGTGTGCGACGAAGGGCGGGGCGTGGGGCCGGGGGGGCGCGGGGTCTTTCTCGACTTCGCGGATGCGATCGCCCGCCTGGGGCGCGAGACCATCGAAGAGCGCTACGGCAACCTGTTCGAGATGTACCAGCGCATCACGGACGAGAACCCGTACCGCGTGCCGATGCGAATCTACCCCGCGGTGCACTACACGATGGGTGGCCTCTGGGTCGACTACAACCTCATGAGCACCATCCCCGGTCTGCACGTCCTCGGCGAGGCGAACTTCTCCGATCACGGCGCAAACCGGCTCGGCGCGAGCGCGCTCATGCAGGGGTTGGCCGATGGGTACTTCATCATTCCCGTCACCATCGGCGACTACCTGGCGACGACCAGGCTCGAGAAGATCACGACCGATCACCCCGAGGTGCGCGGCGCGATGGAAGCCGTGGAGCGAAGGACCAGCCGGCTGCTGTCGGTCCGCGGGTCGCGCACGGTGGACTCGTTCCATCGCGAGCTCGGCTCCCTCCTGTGGGACAAGTGCGGAATGGCACGCACCGCCGGCGGACTCACCGAGGCGCTACGGCGCATCCCGGAGATTCGCGCCGAGTTCTGGGAGAACGTCACGGTGCCCGGCAGCGATGCGCATCTGAACCAGGCGCTCGAGAAAGCGAACCGCGTGGCCGATTATCTCGAGTTCGCGGAGCTCATGTGTCGGGACGCTCTGCACCGTGAGGAGTCGTGCGGCGGCCACTTCCGCGAGGAGCATCAGACACCGGACGGCGAGGCCAGCCGCGACGACGACCGGTTTGCCTACGTCGCCGCCTGGGAGTACGCGGGCGACGGCGCCGAGCCGGTGCTGCATCGCGAGCCGCTGGTGTTCGAGAACGTGCAGCTCGCGCAACGGAGCTACAAGTGACGACGCTTCACCTCAAGCTGCTGGTCTGGCGCCAGGCGGGCCCCCACGCCGCGGGACGCTTCGTGCGGTACGACGCGCCCGATCTGTCCCCCGACATGTCGTTTCTCGAGATGCTCGATGTCGTCAACGAGCGGCTCATCGCGCAGGGAGAGGAGCCGATCGCGTTCGATCACGACTGCCGCGAGGGCATTTGCGGATCGTGCGGCCTCGTGATCAACGGCGTGGCGCACGGCCCCATGCGCGGAACGGCGACTTGTCAGCTGCACCTTCGGAGTTTCCGGAGCGGTCAGGAGGTCGTGATCGAGCCCTGGCGCGCCAAGGCCTTTCCCGTCGTGCGCGACCTGATCGTCGACCGGGGCGCGCTCGATCGCATCATCGCCGCGGGCGGCTACATCAGCGCGCGGACGGGCGGAGTTCCCGACGCGAACGCGGTGCTCGTCCCGAAGGATGATGCCGACGCGGCGATGGACGCGGCGGCCTGCATCGGATGTGGCGCCTGCGTCGCCGCGTGCCCCAATGCGTCCGCCTCCCTGTTCGCCGCGGCGAAGATCGCCCACCTCGGCCTCATGCCGCAGGGCCAACCCGAACGCCCCGAGCGCGTGCTCCGGATGGTGACGCAGATGGACATGGAGGGCTTTGGGAACTGCACGAACATCGGAGAATGTCAGGAGGCGTGTCCCAAGCTCATCAGCATCGACGTCATCGCGAGGATGAACCGGGACTTCTTGAGGGCCTCGATGTTCGGCGGCGAGGGGAGGGTGACAGGGGGTGGGGAGGCGTGAGAGGCCTGTGATCAGGGGCATCGCGCGACCAGCCCACCTCCCCACGTGGCGCCCTGACAAAACGGCGGTCTCCCCAGGGCCTCGCAGCTTGGCGCGGTTGGTGCATTCGACGCTCCCGCACACACTACCGGAGACCTCCGTGACCGCCCCGACACCGCAGGACGATACCCCCCGTCGTCCGATCGATCGCACCTATGCCCGTGACGACGCCGATCGGCCCACGCCGGCCGACCGGCCCATTCCCCGCGAGCTCGACGAAACCGCACTCGGCGGCGCCGACGCTGTCCCGGCCACGCCCGGGGTCGCTGATGAAGGGGCGCACGCGGGTGAGGACCGCCGGCGCTCGCCGCGGAACAACCCCGGAACGCTCGCTCAGGTCTCCGCGGGGAAGGGGAGCGCGATGTGGCTCTCGATCGCGGGAGTCGCGGTCGTGCTGATCCTCCTCGCGATCATGTTCTTCTAGCTGGCGGGCGGTCAGAGCTTCGGCAGGGTCACCCCCTGCTGCTTCTGGTACTTGCCCGCTTTGTCCTTGTAGGACACCTCCGGCTCTTCATCGCCCTCGAAGAAGAGCACCTGCGCGATTCCCTCGTTCGCGTAGATCTTCGCCGGCAACGGCGTGGTGTTCGAGATCTCCAGCGTCACGTACCCCTCCCACTCGGGCTCGAAGGGCGTGACGTTGGTGATGATTCCGCATCGCGCGTAAGTGGACTTGCCCACGCAGATCGTCATCACCTTTCGCGGAATACGGAAGTACTCCACGGAGCGGGCGAGCGCGAACGAGTTCGGCGGCACGATGCACACATCCCCTTCGAACTCGACGAACGATTTCGGGTCGAACGCCTTGGGGTCGACGATCGAGTTGAGGACGTTGGTGAAGATCCGAAACTCGCGTGCGACGCGCATGTCGTAGCCGTAGGAGCTCACGCCATACGAGATCACGCCCTGGCGAACCTGGCGGTCCTCGAAGGGCTCGATCATTCCCTGCTCGCGGGCCATGCGGCGGATCCAGCGATCCGACTTGATGGACATGATAAAGGACTTTAGGAGGTGGTGGGCGCGACGATCTGACTGTCGGCGGCGTGCTGGGCGCGGGGAATGTAACGACGCGGGGAAGGTCGTGTGGGAGCGGAGAGACGATTGCGGAGTGCGGATTACGGATTGCAGGTGGTGGAACAGAGGCTTTCAACCGTAATCCGCAACCCGCAGTCCGCAATCCTTTGTCCCTTCCATCGCCTTTCACGTCGCAATAATATTCGGCGACTGGAGAACGTGAAAAATTTCACGAAGTCCGGAGACTGATGTCACGCACGTATTTGCCGCTCCTGCTCCTCATGGGATTCGTGATTCTCAACGCGATCCTCATGATCGGGCTCTCCCACATGACCATGCGCTCCCGGCCCACGCCGGTGAAGCAGGCGGCGTACGAGTCGGGCATCCCCGCCCTCGGCGAGGCGCGGGAGCGGTTCTCCGTGAAGTTCTACATGGTCGCGATGCTGTTCATCATCTTCGACATCGAGACCGTCTTTCTGATTCCATGGGCCGCCTACTTCCGGAACCTCAGCTGCGCCGTTCCCCTCGCGAATGGCGTGTGCCCGGCGGGGCAGCTGTCCTTCTTCGGCCTGGCGGAGATGCTCGTCTTCATGGCCATCCTGATCGTCGGCTTCATCTACGTCTGGAAGAAGGGGGCGCTGCAATGGGATTGACCCCGCGCCCCGCGCCGCGGTCCGTCGAGGCGACCGGCGGAGAGAACTGGGTGACCACGAAGCTCGACTCGCTCGTGAACTGGGCTCGGAAGAACTCGCTCTGGCCAATGCCGTTCGGGACGGCGTGCTGCGCGATCGAGTTCATGGCGACCGCCGCGAGCAAGTACGATCTCGCGCGCTTCGGCATGGAGCGGATGAGCTTTTCGCCCCGCCAGGCCGACGTGCTCATCTGCGCCGGGCGCGTCCCGTTCAAGCTCGCGCCCGTGCTGCGACGCATCTGGCAGCAGATGCCACAGCCGAAGTGGTGCATCTCGATGGGCGCGTGCGCTTCGTCGGGCGGGATGTTCGACAACTACGCGGTCGTGCAGGGCATCGACACGATCATTCCGGTCGACGTCTACGTCCCCGGCTGTCCGCCGCGGCCCGAAGGGCTCCTGTACGGGATCCTTCTCCTCCAGGAGAAAGTGAGCCAGGAGCACATGGGCGATGACGCGATCCGGCGCGAGATGGAGCCGGATCCGAAGAGCGGGCTCTACATTCCACCTGCGGCGATCGACGAGCTGTCGGAGCCGTTCGGCAACTCCGTTCACCAGACGCGCTCCGGATTGTGACTTCGAGCTCGCCTGTCGCCCGCGCGGGCGACGGTCGCGCCGCCGGACCGGCGCCCGTGACGCCGCATAACGTTCCTCGCGAAGGCGCGCCAGCCAATCCCACGGCGGCCGCCCTGCAAGCGCGCTTCGGCGACGCGATTCGGCGCGTCGATGTCGTGTGGGGGGAAACCACCGTCTACGTCGCGCGCGAGCGCCTGCTCGAGATCGTGCGGTGGCTGCACGATGATCCCGAGCAGCAGTACGACTACCTCTCCGACGTGACCGCCGTGGAATACCGCGACCCCGAGCGGGCACTCGAGGTCGTCTGGCACCTGCGCTCGCTTCCGCGGCGCCGCTTTCTCCGGCTCAAGGTCGAGCTTCCACGCGGCACGGCGCTCGAGGTCGAGAGTGTGTGGCCGGTGTATCGCGGCGCCGATTGGCTCGAGCGAGAGTGCTACGACATGTTCGGCATTCGCTTCACCGGCCACCCCGATCTGCGCCGCATCCTCATGTGGGAGCAGTATCGCGAAGGGTACCCGCTCCGAAAGGACTTCCCGCTGCGCGGGCGGTTCTCGCGGGCCGAGCAGCTTCGCCAGGCTCTGGCCGCCAATCCGGAAGCGCGGTACTCGATGGAAGAGCTCTCGATCGCCGACGCATTCGCGGATCTGCCCGACGAGATGCGGCAGCGCCTGAAGTCGGGCGCACGGACGGGAGAGTAGATGGCGACCACGCGGCGTACGGTGGATGTGGCGTTGGCCACGACCGGACTCGATGAGCGGGGCCGCCCGGTGCGCACGCCCCTCGTCACGGATGCCAGCGGCTCGGCGATCGCGCTCGAGGAGCCGCCGATGCTGGAGCCGGAGCTCGGCGGCGAGCACATGCTGATCAACATTGGCCCGCAGCATCCCGCCACGCATGGCGTGCTGCGTCTGGTCCTCGAGCTCGATGGCGAGACCGTCGTGCGCTGCATCCCCCACGTCGGGTATCTGCACTGCGGCTTCGAGAAGATTGGCGAATACCGGCAGTACAACCAGATCATCCCCTGGACCGATCGCGAGGACTATCTCAACTCGATCGGGAACAACGTCGCCTTCGCCCTCGGCGCCGAGCGCCTCTTCGGCATCGAGATCACGCCCCGCTGCACCGTCCTGCGGGTCATCGCCGCGGAGCTCTCGCGGATCATCTCGCACCTGGTGTGGTTAGGCACCACCTGCATCGACATCGGCGCGTTCACCCCCTTCCTCTGGTCGTTCCAGGAGCGGGAGAACG
This sequence comes from Gemmatimonadaceae bacterium, assembly GCA_025931335.1. Lineage (GTDB taxonomy): Bacteria > Gemmatimonadota > Gemmatimonadetes > Gemmatimonadales > Gemmatimonadaceae > JAICNG01. The sequence goes on from JAICNG010000018.1 coordinate 31,478, forward strand.
TCTACAAGCTGCTGGAGTCGTGGGTCGGTGCCCGCCTCACGACGTCGGCGACGCGCGTCGGTGGGATGGCGGCGGACATCCCCGACGGCTGGATGGACGGGCTCCGCGCGTTCATCAACAACTTCTCGAAGACGATCGACGAAGTCGATCGCATGCTCACCCGAAACGGGATCTGGGTGGGGCGCACGGTCGGCCTCGGGACGATGACGGCCGAGGAAGCCGCCAATTACGGGCTCTCCGGGCCAATGTTGCGGGCATCCGGCGTCGACTACGATGTGCGGAAGGACTTCCCGTACCTCGAGTACGAGACGTACGACTTCGACGTTCCGGTCGGCACGAACGGCGACGTGTACGACCGATACCTCGTCCGCATGGAGGAGCTGCGCCAGTCCGTGCTCATTCTCCGTCAGGCGGCGGATCGCCTCCCCGACGGCCCGGTGAACACCGACGATCATCGCGTCGTTCTCCCGCCGAAGTCGAAGGCGATGAGCGACATGGAGTCGATGATCCATCACTTCAAGCAGGTGATGGAAGGTCCGCGCCCGCCGGTGGGCGAGACCTATGTGGCGGTCGAGAGCCCGAAGGGTGAGAAGGGCTACTACATGGTGTCCGACGGTACGTCGAAGCCCGTTCGCTGGCGCATTCGGCCTCCGTCGTTCGTCAACCTCTCCGCGATCCCGAAGATGGTCGAGGGCCACCTGCTCTCGGATGTGATCGCGGTCAACGCGAGCATCGACATCGTCATGGGAGAGATCGACCGGTGACGCCCGCTGAGATGGGTGCGGTACACGCGGAGTCGCATGCGGCCCATGGCGGGGCAGGGCACCCGCACGCCGAGGAGCATCGCCCGGTGTTCACCGGCGCTCCGCGCGCCGAGCTCGATGCGCTCCTCTCCCGCTATCCGACCAGGATGGCGGCGCTGCTTCCCGCGCTCTGGATCGTGCAGCGCGAGCGGGGATGGGTGAGCGAAGGGGCGATGGCGGAAGTGGCGCAGGTGCTCGACCTCACCCCGGCCTACGTGAAAGGCGTCGTCACCTTCTACACGATGTACCATCAGCATCCGGTTGGCCGGTACTTCGTGCAGGTGTGCACGACGTCTCCCTGCGGGGCGTGCGGCGCCGACGATGTCGTGCGCGCATTTCTCGAGCACACGGGAACGCGGGAGCTCGGCGTCACCTCACCCGACGGCAAGTTCACCGTCATCGAAGTCGAGTGCCTCGGCGCGTGCGGCTTCGCGACGCCGGTGATGGTCAACGACGAGTTCCACGAATCGGTGACGCCCGACCGCGTCCCCGACATCCTGAGCAAGCTCGAGTAATGGGATTCCCGCACAAGACCCATCCCAGAGAGACGCCCGTGCTGTCGACACACTTCGGCGACTCGGAGGCTCGCTCACTCTCTGGCTGGCGCGCGCGCGGCGGCTATCGAGCGCTCGAGCAGGCGCTCGGGATGGCCCCGGCCGACATCGTCAACGTCGTGAAGGACTCCGGCCTGCGGGGGCGCGGGGGCGCGGGATTCCCCACCGGTCTCAAGTGGTCGTTCATGAAGCCCGGCGACGGCAAGCCGCACTACCTGTGCTGCAACGCCGACGAGTCGGAGCCCGGCACGTTCAAGGATCGCGAGATCATGCGGTGGACGCCGCATTCCCTCATCGAAGGATGCGCGATCGCGTCGTACGCGATCGGGGCGGAGATCTGCTACATCTACATTCGCGGTGAGTTCACCGAGCCCCTCCAGATCGTCGGCGCCGCGCTCGACGAAGCGTATCGCGACGGCATCCTCGGAAAGAACGCGATGGGCACGGGGAAGCGGGTCGACGTCTACATCCACAAGGGTGCGGGCGCGTACATCTGCGGTGAAGAGACGGCCCTGATGAACTCGATCGAAGGCCGGCGCGGCAACCCGAGGATCAAGCCGCCGTTCCCCGCCGTCGCCGGCCTCTTTGGACAGCCGACGACGATCAACAACGTCGAGACGCTGGCCGCGGTCCCCCCCATCCTCACCAACGGGGCCGAGTGGTACAAGGGAATGTCGCTGTCGAGCCCGAAGAGCACGGGCACGAAGCTGTTCTCGGTGTGCGGCAACATCGCGCGACCGGGAAACTACGAAGTGACGATGGGGTTCCCGTTCCGTGAGTTCCTGCACGACATCTGCGGTGGCGCGCGCCCCGGGCATACGCTCAAGGCGGTGATCCCGGGCGGCTCGTCGGTCCCCATCCAGACGATGCAGGAAGCCGATGCCACTCTGATGGACTACGAGGGGTTCGTCGCCACTGGGTCGATGCTCGGTTCCGGGGGCGTGATCGTCTTCGATGACTCCGTCTGCATGGTGCGCATGATCGCCCGTCTCGCGCGGTTCTATGCGCACGAGAGCTGTGCGCAGTGCACGCAGTGCCGGGAAGGGACCGCCTGGGTGACGAAGATTCTCGAGCGCATCGAGCACGGGAGCGGCACGACAGCGGATCTCGACACGTTGCTCGAGCTGTCGGAGAACATGACCGGGAAGACGATCTGTGTGCTGAGTGACTCGTGCGCGGCCCCGATCGTGTCGGGCATTCAGAAGTTCCGCCACGAGTTCGAGGCGCACATCAACGGGAAGCGGTGTCCCATGCGCAGCGCGGCAGCCGCCTGATGAGTGACGCGAAGATGATCACGCTGACGATCGAAGGTCGTCAGGTGCAGGTCGCGGAAGGCACGTCCATCCTCGAGGCCGCGAAGGCGGCGGGCGTGCTCGTTCCGCACTACTGCTATCACCCGGGGCTCCCGGTCGCCGGCGTCTGCCGGATGTGCCTCGTGGAAGTCGAGAAGGCACCCAAGCTCGCCCCAGCCTGCGCGACGGCGGTCGCCGAAGGGCAGGTGGTGCACGTGCACTCCGGCAAGGCCCTCGAGGCACGGAAGGGCGTGCTGGAGTTTCTCCTGATCAACCATCCGCTCGATTGCCCGATCTGCGATCAGGCGGGCGAGTGTGAGCTTCAGGACTACACGTTCGCCGAAGGACGCTCCGAGGGCCGGCTCGTCGAACCGAAGCGGTTCAATCCCGTCGAGGATTTCGGCGGCGACGTGCTCTACGTGCCGAACCGGTGCATCCTCTGCACGCGGTGTGTCCGATTCATGGATGACGTCGCGCAGGAGCCGGTGCTGAACGTGAGCGAGCGCGGCGATCGAGCCGTGATTGGGAAGTTCGAGGGGCAGGATCTCACGCACCCATGGTCGGGGAACGTCGTGGACCTGTGCCCCGTCGGCGCGCTGCTGTCGAAGGACTTCCTGAACAAGGCGCGCGCCTGGGAGCTCGACCGTACGGCATCGGTGTGCCCCAACTGCACGCAGGGGTGCAACATGATGGTCGAGACCCGTGACAACATGGTCGTTCGGCTGCGTCCTCGCCCGAATGACGATGTGAACAAGTACTTCATGTGCGACTACGGGCGCCTGAACTACCGATGGATGAACCGCTCCGACCGGCTCGAGGCGCCACTCGTGAGGCGCGGCGACCGCCTGGCCGTGGCGGAGTGGGAGGCGGCCCTGGTCGCGGCCGCGAAGGCGCTCGACGGGAAGCGCGTGCACGCGGTGGTCTCGCCATCGCTATCGAACGAGGCGCTCTATCTCGTCTCGCGCCTCCTGGAGCGCCGTGAGGGCACGGGTGCCTTTCGCGTTGAGCGTGGCCCCGAAGCGCCGCTGCCCGGTGTGGAGGATCTCGCGCTCCGCTCGGATCGGGCGGCGAACGTCCATGGCGCGGAGCTCCTCGGGTTCCGTCGGTCGGACACGCCGATGGCGGGGCTCCGCGGCGGGGATGCGCTGCTGTTCGTCGATGCCGACCCCGGGGTGTTGGACGTCACCGACCTGGGTCGGGCAGCGTCGGTCGTCGTGATCGGCACGACCCTGCCCGAGGTGCTGCGCGGCGCCGATGTCGTGCTCCCGATCGCCAACATGGTGGAAGAGGAAGGCACGTTCACCAACCTTCGCGGGCGCGTGCAGCGGTTTCTCCAGGCGCGCGCCGCCCCCGGCATGGCTCGGCCAAGCTGGTGGGTGCTCGGAGACCTGTTAGGCACGATGGGTGAGCCGGGCAACTACTTCCTCGCCAGCGACGTCTTCACGGCGCTCGCTGGGGCGCGCGCTGAGTTCGCAGGCATGTCATACGATACGCTCGGCCTGCGCGGGCTTCCGGTGATGTCCCCGGCGGGTGCGCGATGAGCTGGTCGCTCGCCTTCGCGCTCCTCCAGGTGGCGGACCCGCAGCTGCCGCCGGTGTCGACATCCGTCTTCGTGATCGCGACGGTCATCAAGATGATCGTCGTGTTCACGGTGCTGATGGTCGGCGTCGCCCTGCTCACGCTCGCCGAGCGCAAGATCTCGGCGTGGATTCAGGACCGGCACGGCCCCAATCGCGTGGGGTGGCACGGCCTGCTCCAGCCGGCGGCGGACGGCGTGAAGAACATCATGAAGGAAGAGACCTACCCGGACGCCGCCTATCTGCCGTTGTTCGTCATCGCGCCGGCGCTCGCCTTCATCCCCGCGATGCTCACCTTCGCGGTGATTCCGTTCGCCTCGCCGCTGCCCACCGGCGGGGGGCTCATCGAGATGGTGGTCGCACCGCTGCCGATCGGCTTCCTGTACATCCTCGCCATCGCGTCGCTCGGGGTCTACGGGATCGTGCTGGCGGGCTGGGCGTCCAACAACAAGTACTCGCTCCTCGGCGGCCTGCGATCCAGCGCCCAGATGGTGTCGTACGAGATCGCCATGGGCCTGTCGACGATCGCGGTGTTGCTCCTCGCCGGCAACGTGGCGCTCAACGACATCATTTGGCAGCAGGCGACCACGGTGTGGAACTTCTTCGGCCTCGCCATCGCGTTCGTGATCTTTCTGATCGCCGCGTTCGCCGAGACCAATCGCCTTCCGTTCGATCTTCCGGAGGCGGAGTCCGAGCTCATCGCCGGCTATCACACCGAGTACAGCGCGATGAAGTTCTCGCTGTTCTTTATTGCCGAGTACTCGAACATGGTCACGGCCAGTGCGCTGCTGGTCACGTTGTTCTTCGGCGGATGGGACATCCCCTTCACGCTGTGGGACAATCAGGCGCCGTGGTCGGTGGTCAAGACGATCGTCACCGGGCTGGCGTTCGCCGCGAAGGTGCTGTTCTTCCTGTTCTTCTACATGTGGATTCGGTGGACGCTCCCGCGCTTCCGCTACGATCAGCTCATGTCGCTCGGATGGCGCATTCTGCTGCCGGTGTCGCTCGTGTACATCGTGGTGATCGCTGGAACGTTGCTGATCCTGGACCTGCTCGGCGTACGCCCGGGCGCGCTGCACGGCGTCATCCTGGGTGTCGTGAACATCGTGCTCGCGGGGGTCCTGTTCCTCGTGCTCGACAGCGGGCGCATCATCAGCCCGGCGTCGCGCCGGCTGCGCGCCGACCAGCTGCGCCGGCTCCGTGCCATGCGCTCGCGATCTCCCCTCGCGACGCCGGGAGGAGACTGATGGCGATCGGCGTCAAGGTCGTGGCGAGGCCAATCGAGCAGGTGAGCTACATGCGCGCCACGCTGAAGGGCATGGCGCTCACCTTCAAGCACCTCGTCAATCCGCACAAGGTGACGACGCAGTATCCGGAAGAGAAAGAACCCATCTCGCGACGGTGGCGCGGCACGCATCGCATGCTCACCGACGAGACGGGGAAGGCGAAGTGCGTCGCGTGCGGCCTGTGCCCTCAGATCTGCCCCGCGAACTGCATCAAGCTCGTGCCGGGCGAGGATGAGGAAGGGAACCGCTACCCACTCGTGTACGAGATCGACGAGTTCCGCTGCATCTTCTGCGGCTACTGCCAGGAAGTGTGCCCCGAGGAGGCGATCCACGTCGGCCGGCATTACGAGAACGCGGAGTACAGCCGCGCAGGCTTCGTCTACGACCTCGAGCGTCTCACGGCGCAGACGCATCCCGTCTGCGAAATGTGGGACCCGGACGACCCGAAGGGCGAGTAATGGGGCTGTTCTACACCTTCAATTTCTATCTCTTCGGCGTCCTCGCGATCATCTCGGCGGTGACGTTCGTGACGCGGCGAAGCCCGGTCGCGGCGGCGCTGTGGCTCGTGAACACGATGTTCTGCCTGGCGGCGCTGTACGTGATGATGGATGCCCAGTTCATCGGCGCGATTCAGGTGCTCGTGTACGCCGGGGCGATCATGGTGGTGTTCTTGTTCGTGGTCATGCTCCTCAACCTGGGGCACGCATCCGACGTCACCGATGTCATGAGCGGGAAGACGCGACTCGCCGCGGCGATTGCCGGCCTCCTGTTCCTCGCCGAGCTGTTCGTCCTCTGGAAGGATGATGCTCCCGTACCCATTGCCCCCCCGGTCGAACCGGCCGAGTCGGGCGTGATCGCGCAGGTGGCAGCGCCCCTCTTCCGCGACTATCTGCTCGCGTTCGAGATCACCAGCGTCCTGCTGCTGGCGGCGATCGTCGGGGCGGTGGTGCTCGCCAAACGGAAAACGACATGATTCAGGAAGCGCTGTTCTTCTCCGCCGTGCTGTTCATCATCGGCGTCGTCGGCGTGCTCACCCGTCGCAATGCCATCATCATCTTCATGTGCGTCGAGCTCATGCTCAACGCCGTGAATCTCTCCTTCGTCGCGCTGTCACGGCTGTACGGCATCGCGGGACAAGTCTTCGTGATCTTCGTCATGACCGTCGCGGCGGCCGAGGCGGCGGTGGGCCTGGCGATCATCATCAGCATTTTCCGACACCACGAGAACGTGGACCTCCGCAACATCAACCTGCTGCGAGGGTGATGCTTCTCCAGGAAGTCGCCGCGGCGGGCGCGCATCCGCTGAGCGGGACCGTCGCCACGTGGATGTGGCTGCTCCCGCTGCTCCCCCTTGCCGGGTTCGTGCTGAACGGAGCTCTGGCGCTGGCGGCGACATACCGGCGCGGGCCCTCCGACCCGACGGTCCACGCCGACCACACCCATGGCGCGGGGCATGACACCGGGCACGCGGGTACCGCGCACCCCGATCACGACACGGCGCACCACGCCCCCACGCGCCACCGATACGCGGGCCTCGTCAGCATCATCGGCCCGGCGGTGCTCTTCGCGGCGTTCGGACTCGCGCTCTCGATCTTCGGCGCGATGACCCGCGTCGACCATCTCGAGCAGCCGTTCGTCCAGCGCTACTTCACCTGGATGGCGACCGGCGATCTCCGCATCGACGCGGCGTTCCAGCTCGATCAGCTGTCGATGATCATGGTGCTGGTGATCACCGGCGTTGGAGCGCTCATCCACCTGTTCAGCATCGGCTACATGCGCGACGACCCGGGGTATCCGCGGTTCTTCGCGTATCTGAACCTGTTCGTGTTCTTCATGCTCGTCCTCGTCCTCGGCGCGAGCTATCCCGTGATGTTCATCGGGTGGGAGGGGGTGGGGCTCTGCTCCTATCTGCTGATCGGGTTCTGGTTCAGCGACACCGCCAACGCGGACGCCGGGAAGAAGGCCTTCATCGTCAACCGGATCGGCGACTTCGGCTTTCTGATCGCGATGTTCCTGCTGTACGCGCACATCGCGTCGCTGGACTTTGTCGGGATCTCACAGCGGGCAGCGGATCTCGCGCCGGGAATCGTCACCGCGATCTGCCTCTTCCTCTTCCTCGGCTGCGCGGGGAAGAGTGCGCAGATCCCGCTGTACGTGTGGCTGCCCGACGCCATGGCCGGCCCCACACCCGTGTCGGCGCTCATCCACGCCGCGACGATGGTCACCGCCGGTGTGTACCTCGTGGCCCGGAGCGCGGTGCTGTTCGCGCTCTCGCCCGTGGCGAGCCTCACCGTCGCCGTCGTCGGCGCGCTCACCGCCTTGCTCGCCGCCACGATCGGCCTGAAGCAGTGGGACATCAAGCGGGTGCTCGCGTATTCCACGGTCTCGCAGCTGGGCTACATGTTCGTCGGCGTCGGCGTGGGCGCATACACCGCGGGCATCTTCCACCTCGTCACGCACGCGTTCTTCAAGGCGCTGCTGTTCCTCGGATCGGGCTCGGTCATCTTCGCGATGCACCGTGCCTATCACGCCACGCATTCGCACGCGGACGCGCAGGACATGCGGAACATGGGGGGGCTGCGCCGCTACCTCCCCTGGACGTTCGCGCTGATGTGGATCGCGACGCTGGCGATCGCCGGCATTCCGCTGTTCTCCGGATTCTTCTCCAAGGACGAGATCCTCGCCGGCGTGTTCGCGCGCGCCGGCCATTCCACCCTGGCCGATGTGAGCTGGTTCGGCATTCCCGGGAACGTGCTGCTGTACGCGATCTACGGCATTGGCCTGTTCACCGCGCTCCTGACCGCGATCTACATGACGCGGATGATGCTCTACACGTTCCACGGGCCGAACCGCACTGGCGAGACGGAGCGCTCCCATCTCGCCGAGGCGCCATGGGTGATGACGCTGCCGCTCGTCGTGCTCGGCGTGCTCAGCGCGATCGGCGGTTGGTTGAACATCCCCGAGCTGATGCGGTTCCTCGGGCCGCCGCAGTGGCTGCATCACTGGCTGGATCCGGTCGTCGGCGCACCCGCGCTCGCCGTGACCGGGGGGGCGCCGGTGCACCTCACGCATCAGACCGAGTACATGCTGATCGGCGCTGCGGTCGTGATCGCGGTCGCCGGCATCCTGTTCGCGGTCGCCCGGCTCAAGCCCGCGCGTCTCGTGCCCAAGGCGCAGGCGGTGCCGGAGCGCGGGTTTGCCCGCGTGCTCGCGAACAAGTGGTATGTCGACGAGCTCTACGACCGCTCGGTCGTGCGCCCCCTCGTCGGCGGGTCGCGGCGCCTCCTGTGGACGGTGACCGACAAGTGGCTCATCGACGGGTTGCTGGTGAACGGGAGTGCCCGGCTCACCGGATTCTTCGGCCGCATCGGCTCGTATTGGCAGACCGGCAACGTCAGCACCTACGCCTGGGCGATCGTCATCGGCGTGCTCGTCGTCCTCGGCGCCTTCACCCTTCGTTAGGCCATGCGCGACTTCCTCGGCGGGATAGGGTACGAGCGGTGGGTGCTGCCAGCGCTGCTGCTCATCCCGATCGCCGGCGCCATCCTGATCTACGTCGCGCGCATTGGCCGTGGACGGGCCGACGACATCGCCAACGCGGGCAGCGCGCGCGTCATCGCGCTCGCGACGCTGACGATCGAGTTCCTCGTCTCGGCCGGGCTGTGGTGGACGTTCGACACCGGCCGCAGCACGTGGCAGAACGTCGTGATGAAGGCGTGGATCCCGGAGTGGGGAGCCAACTTCGTCGTCGGCATCGACGGGATCGCGTTGATGATGATCCTGCTGACGACGTTCATCATGCCGCTGTCGGTCCTGGGAAGCTGGACCAGCATCCGCGAGAAGCTGCCCGCCTACTACGCCCTCCTCCTCGTCCTCACGACGGGAATGATCGGGGTGTTCATCTCGCTCGACCTGCTGCTGTTCTACGTGATGTGGGAAGTGATGCTGATCCCGATGTACTTCATCATCGGCATCTGGGGCGGCGAGCGCCGGCTCTACGCCAGCATCAAGTTCTTTCTGTACACGATGGTCGGATCGCTGCTGATGCTCGTCGCGATCCTGTACCTGTGGGTGCAGACGTGGCAGGCGGGAAGCCCGACGTTCAGCTACGACGCCCTGTTGCGCAGCGTCGATGTCGGTCGCACCGCCGGGCTGTTGCTGTTCGGCGCCTTCTTCCTCGCGTTCGCGGTGAAGGTGCCGATGTTCCCGTTCCACACCTGGCTCCCCGACGCGCACGTCGAAGCCCCGACCGCCGGGTCGGTGATCCTCGCCGGGATCATGCTGAAGATGGGGACCTACGGGTTCCTGCGGTTCGCGATGCCGCTGTTTCCCGACGTGGCGATGCTTCCCGCCGTGCGCACGACCATGCTGGCCCTGGCGGTGATCGGCATCATCTATGGCGCCCTGGTCGCGATGGTGCAGCCCGATTTCAAGAAGCTGGTCGCCTATTCGTCGGTGAGTCACCTGGGCTTCGTCATGCTCGGGATCCTCGCGTTGACGATGGAGAGCGTGCAGGGCGCGCTGATGGTGATGATCAACCACGGCATCTCCACCGGCGCCCTGTTCTTCCTCATCGGGATGATCTACGAGCGACGGCACAGCCGCATGATCGACGCCTACGGCGGGATCGCGCGAGTCGTCCCGCTCTTCGCCGCGATGCTGACGATCGTGTCGCTCAGCTCCATCGGCCTTCCGGGAACGAACGGATTCATCGGCGAATTCCTGGTGCTGATCGGCAGCTTCCGTACGCAACCCATCTGGACGGTGATCGCGGCGACCGGCGTGATCTTCGCCGCCGCGTATTTGTTGTGGGCGATTCAACGGATCCTGTTCCAGCCGGTGACGCACCCCGAGAACGAGCGGCTCACTGATCTCAACGCGCGCGAAGTCGTGATCATGGCCGCGCTCGTGATCCCGATCCTCTGGATCGGCTTCTATCCGCAACCGATTCTCGCGCGGATGGAACGCTCGGCGGCGCAGTTCATCTCCGATGTCGAGCGCGGCGCCACCGAGCGCAGCGGCTCGGCGCGGGTGGGCAACTAAATGCGGTTCGATCTCGCCCGCCCCCTCGATCTCGCGATCGCACTCGCGCCCGACCTGCTGCTCATGGCGGGCACGATGATCCTGCTGCTCGCCAGCGCGTGGGGCGCCGAGTCGCCGCAGCGGCAACGCGCGGTGGGACGGTGGAGCATCATTCTCTGCGTGCTCACGGTCGGCGCCGTGATCTACATGTGGTGGGCGGGACACACCGCAACGCGCGGCGTCATCGCGGTCGACCCGTTCCGGTGGGCGACCGACGTGCTCATTCTGCTCGGCGCCATTCTCGCGCTGGCGCTCTCGATGGACTACCTCGAGCGCGAGGGCATCGATGTCGCCGAGGCCCACGTGCTCATCCTGTTCGCCACGGCCGGCATGATGTTGCTGGCGGCCGCCCGCGACCTGATGATCGTGTTCCTCGGCATCGAGCTGATGTCGATCGCGGTGTACGTGCTCGCCGGCTTGAACCGTCGCAGCGGCCGCGCCGCCGAGGCCGCGCTCAAGTACTTCCTGCTCGGGGCATTCTCGACCGGGTTTCTGCTGTACGGGATTGCGCTCGTGTTCGGCGCCACCGGGAGCACCAACATCGCCGACATCGGCGCGGCCGTGCTCGCCCGGGGGCTCGCGACCAATCCCATGCTGCTCGCCGGCGTGGGTCTGCTCATCGTGGGCTTGAGCTTCAAGGTCGCGGCTGCACCGTTCCACATGTGGACCCCCGATGTGTACGAGGGCGCGCCCACGCCGATGACGGCCTTCATGGCCGCGGCGGTGAAGGCGGCGGCATTCGCGGTGTTCCTCCGGATCTGGATGGAAGCATTCCCGTACCTGAACGGCGCCTGGCACAAGCCGCTCTGGTACCTGGCGGTGTTCACCATGGTCGTCGGGAACGTCGTCGCGCTCGCGCAGAAGAACATCAAGCGCATGCTCGCGTATTCGAGCATCGCCCACGCGGGCTATCTCCTCGTCGCGGTGGTGGTGAGCAACTTCGAAGGCGCATCGGCGTACCTGTTCTACATCTTCGCCTACACGCTGGCGACGATGGGCGCATTCGCGGTCGTGATCGCGCTGTCACAGGTCGGCGAGGGCGGGCATCAGATCGACGACTACGCTGGGTTGTGGCGCGTCCGCCCCGGCCTCTCGATCGCAATGGCGGTCTTCATGCTCGCCCTGCTCGGCTTCCCGATCTTCGGCGGGGCGGGGTTCTTCGCGAAGTGGTACGTGCTCCAGGCCGCGCTTCGCCCGCCCTCGCAGACGAATCTCGCCATCTGGGTGGTGCTCACGAGCGTGGTGTCCGCGGGCTACTATCTGTACGTGGTGATGGTCATGTTCATGAAGCCCCGGCCGGCCGAGGCGCCGGCGCCGGGAAGAGTCCCGGGCATGACACGGTTCGTGATCGCGACGTGCGCGATCATTCTTCTCGCCGTGGGCGTCTGGCCCCGGCCGGTGTTGCGCGTGGCACGCCAAAGCCTGCCGCAGCTGGTGCACCTGTCCGAGGATTTGCCTCGCGCACCGGCGCCCCAGCGCTGACGCAGCGCCGCTCGGACGGCCGCCCCGACTTTCCGCCTCACGAGTGGAGACGATGACTGGCATCGCACGAGAGATCTTCCGTCAATACGACATCCGCGGCGTCGTCGGCAGGGATCTCCACCCGGAGACCGCCCACGCGATCGGCCGCGGATACGCGGCGTACATTGCCCGGCACGGAGTGCGCGGGGCCGTCGCCGTGGGCCGCGACAACCGGCCGAGTGGCAAGGTGCTTCGCGACGCACTCGTCCGTGGCCTCACGGAGTCGGGCGTGGATGTCGTCGACGTCGGCGTGGTGCCGACGCCCCTGTTGTACTGGTCGCTCCACAACGTCGACGTGGTGGGTGGCATCCAGATCACCGGCTCGCACAACCCGCCGGAGTACAACGGGTTCAAGCTGAGTGTGGGGAAGGGCAGTCTGCACGGCGAGGAGATCCAGGCACTCTACGAGCTCATCGCCGCCGCGAAATTCCCCGAGGGACAGGGACGAGCGCGGGAAGAGCAGGTCATCGAACGCTACATCGCCGACGTCGTGAAGCGCGTCGGCACGCTCTCCCGGCCCCTGACAGTGGTGGCGGATTGCGGGAACGGCGCAGGTGCGCTCGTCGCCCCGCAGCTGCTCCGCGCGATCGGCGCCAACCTCACGACGCTGTTCTGCGATAGCGACGGGACGTTTCCCAATCACCACCCCGACCCGACCGTCGTCGAAAATCTTCAGGATCTCATCGCGGGCGTGGCCCGCGATCACGCCGCCATCGGCGTGGCCTTCGACGGAGACGCGGATCGCATCGGCGTCATCGATGACCAGGGCGGCATCGTGTGGGGGGACCACGTCCTGATTCTCTACGCACGGGATGTCCTCCAGCGCACCGGCCGCGGTCAGTCGATCATCTTCGACGTGAAGTGCTCGCAGGCATTGCCCGACGCGATCAAGAAGGCCGGAGGGACGCCGGTGATGTGGAAAACAGGTCACTCGCTGATCAAGGACAAGATGAAGGAGCTCGGCGCGCCGATCGCCGGCGAGATGTCCGGTCACATGTTCTTCACCGAAGGATTCTACGGCCACGATGATGCGCTGTATGGCGCGGCGCGCCTGCTGCGCATCGTCGCCGATTCGGGGAAGAGCGTCACCGAGCTGCTCGCCGATGTGCCGAAGTTCATCAGCACCCCCGAGCTGCGCGTCGAGGTTCCCGAGGCGATCAAGTTCGACCTCGTCGACCGGGCGGTCCGCCACTTTGCGGCGAAGTACGACACCGTCGGCGTCGACGGCGTCCGCGTGAACTTCGGCGATGGCTGGGGGCTGATTCGCGCGTCGAACACGCAACCCGTCCTCGTCACGCGGTTCGAGGCGCGCACCCCCGAGCGCCTGGCGGCGATCCGCGGCGAAATGGAAGGCTGGCTGCGCACCCAGGGCGTGACGGTCTAGCGTGAAAGCGAGGCGCTGGTGGCTCCTCGCGATCGGAGGAATCGCCCTAGCGCTCCTGGCCGGGCGCGCCCTCTCCGGCGCGTACACCGACTACCGTTGGTACGAGGCGATGGACGCGCTTCCGCTGTGGCGCGCTCGCTTCGCGACGGTCTCCGCCCTCCGGCTCGCGTCTGGCGCCGTCGCGACCGCGTTCATCTTCGCCAACCTCTGGGCCGTGCGACGCACGGTCGTTTCGCTGCGGCTTCCGCGTCGCCTCGGGAACATCGAGATCGCCGAGGAAGTGCCCCCGCCGTATCTGCTCGCCGTGGCCGCCGCCATCGCCGTGTTGTTCGGCGCACTGGTGACGCTTCCGGCGGAGACGTGGAGCGGGTTCATGCTGTCGCGCATCGGCGTCCCCTTCAACGAAGCCGATCCGCACTTTCAGACCGACCTCGGGTTCTACGTCTATTGGCTGCCGGTGGAGCGCGAGCTGTACTACTGGTCGGTGATCGCCGCGCTGCTCGTGACCGTGCTCGTCATCTTCCTGTACGCGCTCACGCCGAGCCTGCGATGGGAGCGGGGCCGCCTGCACATCTCCAACTACGTCCGGCGTCATCTCGTCGTGCTCTGCGCCGTCCTGATGATCACACTCGCGTGGAGCCACCGCCTCGACGCGTTCGAGGTCCTGCTCTCCGGAACCGGGGAGGGCGGGGCGCTCGCCCCATCGGACCTCGAGGCCCGCATCCCGATCAACCTCGGGCTATCGGTGCTGACACTCGTCGCCGCCATCCTCGTGGTCATCTTTGGATGGACGGGGCAGGTCAAGATCGCCTTCATCGGCATCAGCGCCATTCTCCTGCTGAGCCTCGTGCTGGATCGCGCCATTCCCCCGCTCATGAGCCGCGGAGATGCCGCCGAGGCCGAGCGCGCGCGAGCGCACATCACCACGCGCACGCTCTATACACGGCGAGCGTATGGTCTCGAGCTCGTGCGGAACGCCGTCCCGCCAATGCTCATCCCCTCGCGCGACGATGCGGCCCAGTCGGTCGCCATCTGGGAGCAGCCCGCGCTCGCGCGCTGGATGTCGCGCTCCCGCGAGAGCGAGGGCACCACGCACGCGACCACGATGACCGCCACTCCAGCCGGCGTCGTCGCCACCGTCGTCAATGCGCCCGGATCGCCCTCGAGCGACAGCGCGGTCAGCGGACGATGGACCGTCGCCCACGTGCTCGCCTCTGCCGCCGACGTGCGCGGGGACCCCGTTCGCCTTCGTGAGAGCCGCGTCGCCGCGCGTGAGTCGAACGCGATCCCCACCCCGATCGTCTACGACGGCGCCACGGGCTACGTCGTCGTGCCGGATACGGCTGGCACCCTCGCCGCTCCCGCACTGAACACCACCACGGCGCGCGTGGCGCACGCGTGGAGCCTTCAGAACTTCCGTCTGCTCGTCGGGGCGCCTCCAGGCCCGACGGCGCGCATCGTCCGGCGTCGCGGAATTCGCGAGCGCGTACGCGCGCTGGCTCCCTTCTTCGTGCAGGGGCGGAGCGTCACCCCACTCGCGCGAGACGGGCGCCTCCTGTGGGCCCTCGATCTCTATGCGGCGTCCGCGAACTACCCCGTGAGCCAGCACGTCAGCCTCGGGGGCGAAGAGTTCAGTTACGTCCGCCACGCCGCGACCGCGCTCGTGGACGCGCACTCCGGGCGTGTGACGCTCGTGGCCGATTCCGCCCTCGATCCCATCGCGCAGAGCTGGGTGCGGCGCTTCCCGTCGCTGTTCTCCGACTGGTCACGCGTGCCGGCGAGCATATCCGCGGCCGTTCCGCCCGCGCTCGACGCGGCACAGTTGCAGGCGCTCATCCTGGCGCGGCATGGCCGGCGAGGGGAGGCCGCCCCGGGTGGCCAGCTTCCTGCGGACGAGGGAACGGACAGCGGACTCGTCGCTCCAGCGTCGCCGTCGGTCACGATGCCGATCTCGGATGAGGCCGCGGCGTGGACGGTCCCGGTGCTCGACGATGCCGGCGCGGTGCGGGGTGTCGTCATCGCAACGGGCGGTCGTGCGCGGGGAACGTACTGGCTCGAGCGGCGAGGTAACCCCGTCCGGTGGAACGACGTCCTCGACCGGCTGCGTCACACGCGAGACTCGCTGCCCGGGCGGCCGCGCGAGCAGTCATTGCGCGCCGGCCGCGTGCGCGTGGTCCCGATCAGCGACCGACTCGCCTTCGTGCAATCCGCCTATGCGTGGCCTCCGGAGGGGCCTCCCGCGCTCGTGCGCGTCGGGGTGCTCGACCAGGACAGTGTCTTCGTCGGGCGCACCCTTGCCGACGCGCTTGGGGTGACCGCGCGCGTCGCTCCCGATGCGGGCGAGCCGATCACCGACGAAACACTCCGGGCGCGCGCGAGCCGCCTCTACGACGCGATGCGCGACGCCCTGCAGCGCGGTGACTGGACCGCATTCGGCGACGCCTACGATGCGCTGGGCGCTCTCCTTGCACGACCCCCTCGCTAGCTTGCCACGCTCACTGGGGCTGAATAGCTTGCGGCGCCCGACGCCATGACGCAGCCCGAGCCTTCGGAACCGGCGACCGCGGTGATCGCCGTCGGTGGCAACGCGCTCGCCCCGGCATCAGCGCGGTCGAGCATCCACGATCAATTCCGTCACACGCGCGCGGCGCTCGGACCGATCGTCGACCTGGCGCTCGATGGATGGAATCTGTGCATCGTGCACGGCAATGGGCCGCAGGTGGGCGACGAGCTGGTGAGAAACGAGCTGGCGCGCAGTGAGGTCACCGTCAATCCGCTGGGGGTGCTGGTGGCGGCGACCGCCGGGTGGATTGGCTACATGATTCAGCAGTCGCTCGAGAATGCCCTGCGGCGGCATGGCAGCGAGCGCGATGTCGCGACGATCATCACGCAGGTGCACGTGTCGCCCGACGATCCGGCGCTGATGGAGCCGACGAAGTTCATCGGCCACGGCATTCCCGATGCACGAGCGCAGGCGTTGATCGCCGAGGGACAGGCGGTGACGCGGGATGCTCGAGGACGATGGCGGCGAGTGGTCGGCAGTCCGCGACCGATCGCGATTCACGAGCTCGACAGCATTCGGCGGCTCGTGGACGCGGGGACCATCGTCGTCGCGGGAGGCGGCGGGGGTGTGCCCGTCTACCGGGATGCCATTCTCGGGTGGGAAGGCCTGGACGCGGTCGTGGACAAGGATCTGGTCGCGGCCGTGCTGGCGCGGGATCTCGATGCGAAGCTGCTGATCATCCTGACCGATGTCGACGCCGTCTACCTCGACTACGGCACGACCACGCAGCGCCGCGTCGAGCGCCTAACGGCCGACGAGGCCGAGCAGCTCGATGAGGCCGGCACGTTTGGTGAAGGGAGCATGAGTCCCAAGGTGCGGGCGGCGGTCGAGTTCGTGCGCCGAACCGGAGGGCGAGCGATCATTACCGAGCTGAGCCGCGGCCGCGACGCGGTACGCGGAGAAGCGGGCACGACGATCACGGCGGAGAACCAGTGAACATTCACGAGTACCAGGCGAAGGAAATCTTTCGGAGCCACGGGATTCCGATCCCGCCTGGCGGCGTGGCGACGACGCCGGCCGAGGCCGAGGGGCTGGCGCGGCGCTATGCGAGCACCGTCGTCGTCAAGGCGCAAGTCCACGCCGGCGGCCGCGGCAAGGCGGGCGGTGTCAAGCTGGCCAAGACCCCGGAGGAGACCCGCGAGATCGCGTCGAAGATCCTCGGAATGCAGATCAAGGGGCTCACGGTTCACAAGGTGCTCGTCACGCCGGCCGCCGAGATCGCGACCGAGGCGTACGTCGGCATCATCGTCGACCGAGCGTCGAAGCGTCCCGTCTTCATGGTCAGCCCCGCCGGCGGCATCGACATCGAGGAGGTCGCCGCGAAGACCCCGGACAAGATCATGCGGCTGCCGGTCGACCCGGTGTATGGGCTGCTGCCCTTCCAGGCGCTGCAGATGGGGCTCTTCCTGTATGCGGACATCAAGCAGGCGCGCGCGGCCGCGAAGATCATGCAACAGCTCTACGCGGCCTTCTGGGCGAGCGGCGCCTCGCTCGCCGAGATCAACCCGCTCGTGACCACGCCGACGGGAGACGTGGTCGCGCTCGACGCGAAGATGGTTCTCGACGACAACGAGCTCGACCGTCGTCCGGAGCTCGCACTCCTTCGCGACGAGACGGCCGAGGATCCCGCCGAGGTGCGCGCTCGTGAGGCGGGGCTCACCTTCATCAAGCTCGACGGCAACGTGGGGTGCGTCGTCAACGGCGCCGGGCTGGCCATGGCGACGATGGATCTCGTGAAGTACTACGGCGGCGAGCCGGCGAACTTTCTCGACATTGGCGGCTCGTCGAACCCCGAGAAGGTCGTGGCCGCCCTCGAGATCATCACGAGCGATCCCCATGTGCGCTCGATTCTGTTCAACATCTTCGGCGGCATCACGCGCACCGATGACGTGGCCAACGGCATCGTCACCGCCACCCAGGCCTCACCGCTGAAGGTGCCGATCGTGATTCGATTGACCGGCACCAACGAGGAGGTCGCGGTGAAGATCCTCCAGCAGCACGGCTTCTCGGCCATGACGGGGATGGATGCGGCCGTGCAGCGTGCCGTCGAGCTCGCCACCGGAGCCCGCACGTGAGCATCTTCATCGACAACGCGACGCGTCTCATCGTGCAGGGCATCACCGGCCGCGATGGATCGTTTCACGCGAAGCAGATGATCGAGTACGGCACGAAGGTCGTGGCAGGCGTCACGCCCGGGAAGGGCGGCCAGCGCTTCGAGAACACGGTGCCGATCTTCAACACGGTGGCCGACGCCGTGCGCGAGACGAAGGCCAACACCACGGTGATCTACGTCCCGCCCCCATTCGCCGCCGACGCAATGATGGAAGCGGCCGACGCCGGGCTTGCGCTGATCGTCTGCATTACCGAGGGAGTTCCGGTACTCGACATGACGCGCGTCTACCCCTACGTGCAGGCGCGCGGCGCGCGACTCATCGGGCCGAACTGTCCGGGCCTCATTTCTCCCGGAGCGTCCAAGGTCGGCATCATTCCGGGACGCATCTGCGCGCCGGGCCCCATCGGGCTCGTCAGCCGGTCCGGGACGCTCACTTACGAGGTAGTGTACCACCTCACCCGCGCGGGGCTGGGCCAGACGACATGCGTTGGCATTGGCGGTGATCCCATCAATGGCACGAACTTCATCGACTGTCTCGATGCATTCGAGCGCGATGCCGCGACGAAGGCCGTCGTCATGATCGGCGAGATCGGCGGGACGGATGAGCAGGAGGCCGCGCGCTTCGTGAAGGAGAAGATGAAGAAGCCGGTCGTCGGGTTCATCGCGGGCCAGACGGCGCCGCCTGGTCGCCGGATGGGACACGCCGGCGCTATTATTTCCGGCTCGGCCGGCACCGCCGCCGAGAAGATCGCGGCGTTCGAGGATGCCGGCATGGGCGTGGCCAAGCGACCGATCGAGGTCGTGGACCTTCTCAAGAAGCGCGTTCGATGAAGCTGGCCGAGGTCGTCCGGGCCGATCGCGCGATCGTGCCGCTCGAGTCGAGCACGCTGCGCGAGGCCGCCGGAGCGCTCCAGGAGTGCCTGCTGGCAACGGGCGCGGTCGCATATCCGGAGCGGCTGGCGCAGCGCATCAACGAGTTCCGCGGCGAGGACATCGTCACGATGGGCGAGCGTGCCTTCCTCGTGCACGTGCGCACCGATGCCGTCCGAGAGCTCGCGGTGGCCATCGGTGTCGCCCCCCGCGACATCGCGCGCGAGCTGGGCGCCGAGGAGGTGCAGCACGCGCGGATCGCGCTGATGCTGGTCGCTCCGCCGCGCATGGCGGCCCGCTATCTCCAGGTACTTGGCGCCTTCGCCAAGCTGCTTTCCCGCCCGCAGACGGTCGAGCAGCTCCTCGCCGCGCCCGACGCGGAGGCGCTGGTGGCGCTGCCGGTGTTCTCCGAGATCGAGCTGCCGCGCCAGCTCGCCGTCGGCGACATCATGACCCAGCGCCCGCGCACCGCGACGCCGGACACGCCGCTGCGCGACGCCGCCCTGCAAATGGCGCGCGGCGGAATCTCTGCGCTTCCCGTGGTCGAGGAGAACGACGTGATCGTCGGCATGCTCGCCGAGCGCGATCTCCTGCGGAATTTGCTGGGGAGCTACCTCCAGGGCGATTCGCCGCCTCGCCCAACGCCCGACGGCGTGAACGCCCGCCGCGCCGTTCGCGACGCGATGACGCGGCAGGTCCTGTGCGTCTCGCCCGAGCAGCCGCTCGCGGAAGTCGCCTCACTCATGATCAACAAGGACGTGGAGCAAGTGCCCGTGGTACGCGAAGGCCGCCTGGTCGGCTTTCTCACACGGGGCGACATCGTCCGCAAGCTCATTGGATGGTGAACATGGCAGGTTCGCGTACGCTCGCGATCATCAAGCCCGACGCGTTCGGTGCGGGGAAGGCGGGGAAGATCATCGCGCACCTCGAGGGGCAGGGGTTCTCGGTGGTCGCCGCCCGCGTCATGCGGCTGACGCAGGCGCAAGCGGAGGAGTTTTACGCCGTGCACCGTGAACGTCCCTTCTACCGCTCTCTCGTCTCGTTCATGACGTCCGGCCCGTGCATGCCGCTCCTTCTGGAGAAGGGGAGCGCCGTCGCTGCCTATCGCGAAGCGATCGGCGCCACCGATCCCGCCGAGGCGAAGCCTGGCACGGTGCGCAAGCTCTTCGCGGAGTCGAAGGAGCGGAACGCGGTGCACGGCTCCGACTCCGACGAGAACGCCGAGCGGGAGGCGAGGTTTTTCTTCTCCGAGGCCGAGGTGCTGGCGGCGCGGTAGGAGAATCCGAGCGCTTTTCCAGCGCTTTTCCAGCGCCTTTCCGGCGCCCTCGGTTTACTTGTCGCCTCTCGCGTTTTCCCCCCGCGCCGCATAGTATCGCCACACACGCGCCCGACGAGGGGATCGCATGGCCAGGGGACGGACTTCGGGGTCGAGCCGTCGTGTTAGCCGACTATCGATTGGGGTGCCGCTGCGCGTCATCGCGTACTACGCAGTGCTCGCGCTCGCGGTCGCGCTCGCCGTGCGATGGCTGCCGCCCGTCTCGCTGAGCGAGCTTCTCGAGCCGCGCGGCGCACCCGAGAGCACACTCCCCGGCGTACCGGACGAGATGCGCGGCGCCCTGGCTGCGAGCATCGCGATGATCGCCGCGGCGCTCCTCACGCTGCCGGTCGCCTGGATCTACACCTTTACGCACGAGCGGCGCGGCTTTCGACAGTCCGTCGTTCACTCCCTGCTGCTCCTGCCGGTCGTCGTGGCCGGCGTGGTCGTCCTCGTCAAGAACAGCATCCCGCTCGCGTTCAGCCTCGCGGGCATCGTCGCCGCCGTTCGCTTCCGGAACACCCTCGAGGACAGCAAGGACGCCGTCCACGTGTTCCTCTCGACCGGGAT
Organism: Gemmatimonadaceae bacterium; assembly: GCA_025931335.1. GTDB lineage: Bacteria > Gemmatimonadota > Gemmatimonadetes > Gemmatimonadales > Gemmatimonadaceae > JAICNG01. The sequence goes on from JAICNG010000018.1 coordinate 52,407, forward strand.
CGGCCTCGCCGCCGGCGTCAGCCTGCCGGTCGCGGCGGCGCTGTCGGTGATCTTCAACGTCCTCATTGTCACGCTCTGGCTCACCGACTTCGCGCGCACCCCCGCGCGCACCGCGGCGCGAGATGCGCGGCGGCGGCTCGAGCGCTCGCTCGCGGCCGCCAACCGCACCGGCGAGTTCATCGCGCGTCTCGACGCCGACCTGCTGTCGACGCTGCCGCCGACACAGCTCGAGGCGCTCGCCGACCGCGCCTGGCGTCGCCGCAAGCGCGCAGCACCCGAGCTCGACGGCCTCGGGAAGAAGAACGCCGACACGCTCCTGCGCCTTCGCACGACCGACGTCGAGCGCCTGCGTCCGCTCATCGAGCCGGTGCTCGATGCGCGCGCGAAGGCGGTGCGGTTTGGCGGTGTCGTTCACGAGCCCGACGGCGTCGACTGGGTAGAATACCGGCTGGGGCTCAAGCGGTCGGAGACGGCCACCACGTTCCTCAACGCGCTTCGCGA